>JAVHPE010000207.1:0-10713 GCA_036170475.1 Bacteroidia bacterium
TGATGGTCGTCTACAATTAATATATTTTGCTGTTCTGGTTCCATTGCTTAAACAATAATTTCAATGAATATTTCTGTTCCATTTCCTAAGTGTGAATTTACATTAATTTCTCCATTTAAAATCGATACCCTCGAATAAATATTTTGCCATCCAATTCCTTTACTGTTTTTAATTTCAGCAGTGTTAAAACCTATTCCGTTATCCTTAATAGCCAAGCTTACCCGATTTTCAAAATTTGATAATCGTATGTCAATATTTTTTGCCTGGGAGTGTTTCAGCATATTATTAATTACTTCCTGAGTGATTCGATAAAGTGCAATTTTGGTTTCAATTTCTAACGTTGCATTAAAGTTTTCATTATTAAAACTAATACCAATTTGTTTGGAATCATTAATTTTATTTACAAGTACACCAATAGCCTCTATAAGTCCATAACTCATAAGTGTTGCAGGCATCAAATTATGCGATATGTTACGAACTTCAGTTACCGCTTCATCGATTATTTTTAATGAATTTTCGAGCAAATACTCGTCTTCTTCGGGGATCCCATCTTCAAGGCTTGAAATATTTAATTTTGCTGATGACAACAATTGCCCTAATCCATCGTGAAGCTCTTTTGCTATACGTATTCTCTCTTTTTCTTCGGAGTCAATTACTGCTTTAAAACGCAACTTTTCTTGTCGATTGTTTTCACTTATTTGTTCAGCTATCTGACGTTGTTTGTTCCGATAAATAAAAAACAATGAAGTGACAAATATTAACAATGCAAAGCTTATAAATAATATTATTTGAATTTTATTTCTATATTTTTGTTTATCAAATTCTAAGGTCTTTAATTGTAATTGTTGTTCCTTCTTTTCAGTTAGATATTTCGTTTGCATTTCAGTAATATTCCTGTTACTTTCATTGGAATATATTGAGTCTTTAATCAAATCATACTTTTCGTAAAAAAACAAAGATTTTTGATAATCTTTTACATCTTTATAGTAATCAGATAAAAAAAGGTATACTACTTTTAGTTTTGTATTCGATTTAAGTTTTTGTGCTAATCCGAGTGATTTTAAGCAATAGAATAATGATGTTTTGTATTCTCCATTTATTCTATATAGTTCGGCTAAATTATTACATGTTGTAATAAGTCCATATTCATCATTCAATTTTTCTCGGATGGGCAGTGCCAATAAATGATATTTTAAGGCTTCTTTTCTATTTCGTAATGTAGCATAAGCAGTTCCAATATCATTATATGCTATCGCTAATCCATATAAATCATTCGATTGATTTTTAAACTTAATTGATCTTTCATAATATTTTATGGCAAGGGAAATACTATCCATTTCTTGGTATGTATTACCTATATTAGTCAGTGATACCCCTATTCCATAATTATCATTCATTCCTTCTTTGATTCTTAAAGATTGAAAATGAAAATCCAGCGATTCTTTTAGTTTTCCTAAATCAGAGTATATTAAACCGATATTACTATAAACATTGGCAATTCCCTTTTTGGTTTTCAGATTTTCGAAAATTTTCAATGATATAAAATAACATTTTAATGCTTTTTCATATTCTCCCTTATTCCAAAAAACAAGCCCGATATTGTTGTTTACATTAGCTTTTAAGCCCAGATTATGAATTGCATCAGCAATTTCTAATGATGAATTGTAATAATATAATGCTGAATCATAATTTCCAATTACATCATAAACAATACCTTTATTGTTAAGTGCCATTGCTTTGCCTTTCATGAAATTTAATTTTTCACTTAAAGCGATTGCTTCATTTGCATAGTAAATTGAAACGCTATCCTCTCTTTCAGAATAAAAGGCACTTAACTTATTTAGAATATTGATTCTAATAGTATCAGTGGCATATTTGAGTTTAATTTTTAAGCTATCACCATCACTTTGAGAAAAGGCGGGAAGCACCATGAATAGGAGTGCTAAAATGAAAACAATTTTACTTCTACCTTTATTTTTCAATCTCATTTATTAATTAAAATAAGCTTGTTTTTTATTGATGACACCTATTACTTTCCCTTTGAATTTTGTCCCGATAAAAGGAGTATTGGCAGATTTTGAATGAATACTTTTTTTATCAAATACCCATTCAGCCTCAGGGTCAAAAAGAGTGATATTAGCATGTTCGCCTTCAGCAAATACAGGTTGTTCAAGGTTTAAGATAGTGCGGGGATTTGTAGTTAAAGCTTTAATTATTGTTTCTAATTTAATTTTTCCTTTATTACTATTAATAAGCGCAAAAGCACTTTCCAGACCAATCATACCATTGGAGGCATAATCAAATTCTATTGCTTTCGATTCAATATCCTGCGGACGATGATCGCTGGTAATGGCATCAATTGTCCCATCAACAATACCTTTGCGCAATGCTTCCATATCAGTTTTGGAACGCAAAGGAGGGTTCAATTTATAGTTGCTGTCAAACTCCATCAACACTTTATCATCCAGAGCTATGTTATATGCATTTATGGATGCTGTAATTTTTACTCCATTTGCTTTGGCCTGTTTAATCAGTGTTACAGATTTTTCAGTTGAAATATTTGAAATATGCAGAGGAGCTTTTGTATATTCTGCCAATGAAATATTCCTTCCTACCATTAGTTCTTCGGCAAGAGCTGGAATTCCCTTTAAACCAAGAAGTGTAGAAGTTATGCCTTCATTCATTTTTCCCTCCAGCGAAATGGATTTTTCATCGCAATGCGTAATAATCAAACTGCCGAAATTTTGTGAATACAACAATGCCCGCATTAACAATCCGGCATCTGTTATGGATTTTTTATCATCCGAAAAGGCCACAGCACCAGCCTGCTGCATATCATACATTTCCGAAATATCTTTTCCTTCCTGCCTGAAAGATACGGTACCTATTGGATAAACATCAACGATTGAATTGATTGTCCGGTTTTTAATATATTGTACATCGCCTTTGGAATGAATCGGTGGATTAGTGGATGAAACTACTGCAACACCAGTAAATCCACCGGACATAGCGGCTCTCATTCCACTATTCAAATCCTCTTTATTTTCAAAACCAGGATCGCAAAAATTTACCTGCATATCAAACCATCCTGCTGAAAGATGAAGATTTTTTGCTTCAATAATTTTCACATTTTTGGGAGAAACTATTTTTGATTTAATGGATTTAATGATTCCGTTTTCAATTAAAACATCCATTACTTTACCATTGTTTGGCGACTTTGAGTCAACAATGTGAGCTGATTTGATGAGTATATTCATAGCATACTATTTTTTTTACCACAGATTTACACAGATTAAAAATTATTATTTCCGTACTATCAAGTGGTTGTTTATCATTCGGATATTACATTATTAATCGTTGTATTCCCGTTTTTAAATCTATTGTATTGAAATTTATCAACAAGCCCAATTTTATTTTTAACAATTTCAAATATGTTAAAACCTGAGCTTTGTGGATAGGAGCAAGAACATCAACCGATTTCACTTCAATAATAATTAAATTATTAACCAACAAATCTATTCTGTATCCTGTATCCAATTTAATATTATTATAAACTAAAGGCAATTCTTTTTGTCGTTCCACCATATAGCCAGCTTGAATCAATTCATATTGTAGACAAGCTTCATGTGATGATTCTAATAATCCAGGACCTAATGTTTTATGAACTTTAAAAGCGCACCCGATAATCCCATAAGATAAATTATTTAAACTATTATCTGTGTCATTGAACGTCATTCGAATGAATTTTAAATAAACATATTAAACATTATTTATTTACAATAGGTTTATACAAAGAAATCAAAGCAATATAATATTATCTGTGTTAATCTGTGTTATCTGTGGTAAACCTTTTACCTCATAAAACGCAAGAGTAAACCTTCCACTGCTAAAAATAACAAAGCAAGAATAATGAAAAATTTCCAAAGTTTTTTGCCTTGTTCTATTTCCATTAACGACTGTTTTAAACTTTGTGCTCCTGTTTCAAGCAAATTGAAATTATTAAAATTTCTATTCGTTAATTGTGCTATCAGTTCATCTTTCGTATAACAACTCAAATCAGATTCTTTACGATTAAAGTTGAATGAAAGCCCCATTACCAAATCTTTTCCGGTAAACAAGTTATAATTACCCGCATTAGTAATTTGATTATGCACTATTATTTCAGTTTTCGCATCCATTACTTTATGCTCAGGAATTATATCAAAATCATTATTTAAACCTCGAATATGAAAAACATTTTCACCGGTTAAAACATTGGTACATTCAATAGTTTCATCATTACCAATCGTATAAAATAATGGATGTGTATTTTGGCTATACATTCCCATTTTATAAAGTGTGGGAACAAATATCGAATGTTTAGCAAAGTTGCTAAAATCAGTCTGCAATGGAACTGATGAGAGATATAATTTCCCTTTATCCACATCGTATTTACATAAAAACACATCATCATTTTGCAATTTCAGTAAAAACTCTTCATTACTATGTGATGTTTTAGAAATACTATAATGCTTGCCAACTACAGGTAAATTAAGGTTTGTAGCGTTGAATGATTTTTTATCAAATACATCCTTGTAAATATCATGCTCCAGATTTATTTTATCAACTTTGGTAGTTGCTGTATCCAAACGCTCAAAATAATTAGCATTTACTGATAATAAAAATTCTTTATACGAATTCAAATCGCATCCGGAACTAGGGAACACGAAGACGCTTCCACCATTGCTCATAAATCGTTTCAACTCTAGTGACAAGCCCGAGGAAATTGATTTTAGTTCATTTAAAATGATTAAATTATTAGTTGAAAGTGTGGAATAATCGAGTTTATTTTCGGAAGAATTTTTTAAGATAAATAAGGAGTCGGCTCCAAAAAGTTTATTCAAATAGGGACTTTCTGAGCGGTCTAAACCAGTATTTGAAGAATTAATAGAAAGCACCGAAATATTTTTCGCAACTTCAAAACTAAAATAAAATTTATCATCAAATGTTACGGGGTAATCGTTCAATTCAACACGACAATGCTGTAAACCTGTTTCTTTTGAGGCGAAAGAAAGAACAATTTCTGTCTCTGATTCTTTATCCACATTAAAACTGGCAGGCGTTTTTTGAACTCCATTGATAAATAATTTTATAGAATTGTTTTCAATTATTTTATCAGAAACATTTTTAATACGAACATGCAATTTCTCTATCTGGTTTAATTGCCTGACAGGTGTTTCAAACCAACAGGTATCAATGTACATGTTATTTTTTTGCAATGCCGTTATGGGTACAAAATTGAAAGTAATACTAGTATCATTCTTAATTTGATCAATATTTACAGTACTCTTCTGGAAATCAGAAATGATGAAAGCTATTTTCACATCATTCCCGGAATGTTGCAAAGCATCCAATTGCCGGGTTGCTATTTCAGAAATAGTGCGACTTACAGGACTTGTTTTTATTTCATCCAATAACTGCCTGAATTCATCTTTATTTACCAAACGTTGATGTTTGCCTTCAAAATCATCGGTCAACAATTGAAAACGGTCAGTAGGTTTATAGGCAGCAACAATTTCTTCGGCACGTTTTTTAGCTTCGTCCAACAAAGTACCATTCTTATTAATGGCATCCATACTAAAAGAGTTATCAACAAAAATGCTGATGGCTTTATTTCCAATTACCACTTTTTTATTTTCAACGGGAATAAAGGGTTGGGTAAATGCAAAAACTAAAAAAGCAATTGCTAAAATGCGGGCAGCTAAAACTAATAAATGTTTAAGTTTGGATTTTGCCTGAGTTTCCTGTTTTACTTCCTTTAGAAAACGAATATTGCTGAAATATACTGTCTTAAACTTTCGGAAATTAAATAGATGAATGATAATAGGAATAGCTATTGCCGAGAGTGCAAATAAGAAGGCTGGGTAGGTGAAACTCATCAAAGGACAAATGTAATATTTTTTTGCTAGCAGATATTCTATTTTAAATAAAATAAAGCGATTAAAGTTTAAAAATATTAATTTACTTTTGATCGTCAATTATGGAGTGCTAAATATTCAGAAAACAAATACAATGAAATTTTTTTTAAAAGATTTTCTATTTGATTGCGAATGCCGAATAAATAAATCCAAAAGGAAAATTATTGTTTTTCTAATTTTCTCCACTTTTCTTTTAGGAGGATTGGTGACAGAGGTTTTCGCCCAAAATAATAATGTTGGTATTGGTACACTAACACCTGCACCATCTGCTTTACTTGATATTGATGCAAGTCCGACAAATAATAAAGGAGCCCTTGTTCCTCGCATGACGGCTGCACAAAGAATTGCAATACCATCTCCTGCAAACAGTTTATTGGTGTTTGATACTGATTCAGCATGTTTTTTTTATTGGAGTTCAGTAAATACAAATTGGAAATCTTTATGTGGAAGTGGTACGGGAGGTTCCGGAATAACCGGCATTACGGGCTCAACCGGGGCTACTGGAACAACTGGTAGTACAGGAGCAGGGATTATTGGATCAACTGGTAATACAGGATCAATAGGTGCTACAGGACCTGGGGCGGGAACAAATGGAAGCACGGGATCAACGGGTTCATCAGGTTACACAGGTTCGACTGGCTCAACGGGACCGGGAACTATATGCAGTGGCGTTATTACTAACTATGTAGCAAAATTTACAAGCGCTACTGATATTTGTAATTCAATTATTTATGACAATGCAAGCAATATAGGCATCAACACAGGATCCTCCCCTGCAGCTTCTTCTGCTTTGGATATTACAAGCACTAATAAGGGACTCCTTGTTCCTCGAATGACTACAGCGCAGAGGAATGCAATTGTTTCACCTGCGCAATCATTGTTAATATTTAACATTACCAATAACTGCTATGAATGGTGGGATTCATCAGGAAGCGTTTGGGTAAGTATGTCTTGTGGAGGCTGCCTGCTTCCTATAGCCCCAACAGCAGGCACTAATACTATAACACAAACACAAATTGATTGGAACTGGAATACAGTTTCCAATGCAACAGGTTATAAATGGAATACAGTCAACACCTATAGTTCTGCTACCGATATAGGCACAAGTACCACCACTACCCAAACGGGGCTTACCTGTAATACGGCTTATACTATATATATATGGGCTTACAATAGTTGTGGAAACTCACCTTCAGCAGTCCTCACGCAAACAACCGCAGCCTGCTGTACCATACCATCCGCACCAACTGCGGGAACAAATACACCTTCCGTAACACAAATTGTCTGGAACTGGAATACTGTCAGTGGTGCCACGGGCTATCAATGGAGTACTTCAAATACTTACCCCGGTATTGGTGTAAATGTTACAGCAACTCCCACTTATACTCAAACAGGACTCCCTTGCAATACAGCTGAAACATTGTATGTTTGGGCTTATAATTCTTGTGGAAATTCTACATCAACAACTTTAACCCAAACAACTTCAACCTGTGTAGCTACACCATGTACCTGGAATGGAAGCACTTCATTCACAGATACGAGAGATGGTAAAACATACTCACAAATACAAATCGGCAGCCAGTGCTGGATGGCTCAAAATTTAGATTATGGCGCCTATGTGACAGTTGTAACAGGCCAAGCAGGTGCGGGGACACAAAAATATTGTTATGGTGACAACACATTAAACTGCGTAACTTATGGAGGTTTATATGAATGGCCCGAGATGATGGACGTTTCTACCGGCTGCAATGGAACAGCACCTCCACCTGATGCTAATACCAGATGTGCAACAATGGCACAGGGAATATGTCCTTCCGGTTGGCATGTTCCTTCTCATTTTGAATGGACACTTTTAGAGCACAATGTAGGAACATGCCCAACCTGCTTTCCTTACGATATAACTACAATTGGCGGTTTGGGGGTTGATGAAGGCGCAAATCTTTTAGCCGGAGGAAGTTCTGGCTTTGAGGCATTATTTGCCGGAAGAAGCACTAGTGGCGGTACCGGATCCGCGGCTTTCAGTTTTTCCGGTAGCTTGGCTGCGTTTTGGTCCTCCTTGGATTTTTTAACTGGTTCGCCGCCAAATCCATATGCCTGGTCACCTATGTTGGCACCTTCATGGTATCCGAATCAGGTATATGTAAATAGCTCAAGTGCCGGACCAGGTGGCTTTGGGTATAGTGTTCGTTGTGTTAAGGATTAGGGTTGCCTGTCAATTAATGAATGTAATAAATGTTACTCATGAAATCTGTTAACAATATATTTGGAAAACGCTTTTATTTATTATCAAATTGCAATGCAAAATTTATAATTATTATATTTTTTATTTTGCATTTGGTTAATTCAAATTTTGTTTTTAGCCAAAACAATAATGTAGGCATAGGTACTTTAACTCCATCTGTTTCAGCTCTTCTTGATGTGGATGCAAGTCCCACAAATAATAAAGGAGTCCTTGTTCCCCGTATGACTGCATCACAAAGAATCGCAATACCATCTCCTGCAAATAGTTTATTGGTATTTGATACTGATTCTGCCTGTTTTTTTTATTGGAGTTCTTTGAGCACAAGCTGGAAATCATTATGCAATAATAATTCGGGAGGAACTGGAATAATCGGAAACACAGGTTCAACAGGAACAACCGGCACAATTGGTTCAACAGGCGTAACTGGAATTGGTTTAATGGGGTCAACAGGTACTACAGGCTCCATTGGAGCTACCGGACCGGGGGCAGGTGCAACAGGAAGTACAGGTTCAACAGGTAATACCGGCAATACAGGCTCAACGGGTTCTACCGGACCTGGAACAATCTGCGGCGGTGCTACCACTAATTTTGTGACAAAATTTACCAGTAGCACATCAATGTGCAATTCAATTATATATGACAATGCGACGAATGTTGGTATTAATACTGGTACAACACCAGCTGCTTCAGCCGTATTAGATGTTACAAGCGCAAATATGGGACTTCTCGTTCCTCGCATGACTGCTGTACAGCGCAACGCAATAGTTTTACCTGCACATTCTTTATTAATTTTCAACACAACGTCAAATTGTTTCGAATGGTGGGATTCATCAGGAAGCACATGGGTAAGCATGTCTTGCGGAGGATGTGTTGTTCCTGATGTACCCGGAGCGATTACCGGTGCATCACCCGTAGCTTTCGGGTCTACAAGTGTTGTTTACTCTATTGCTCCCGTTTCAGGTGCAACAACTTATTCTTGGAATGTGCCAGCATGTGCTACTATTACTTCCGGACAAGGAACCACATCTATCACTGTGGATTATTCCTCCGCTCCTATCCTAATTTATACAACTCCGGGCATTTATTCGTGTAATTGCATAACTGCGGCAAGTATTATTGTTATTGGTGGCGGCGGCGGTGGTGGTAATAATGGGTATGGCGGCGGCGGCGGTGGTGGTTATTCAAGTGGATCTTTTTCAGGTCTGACTGGAACTTCCCTAACGGTAACTGTTGGCGATGGAGGGATAACGGGCTGGGGCGGCGGACCCGGAGGGACTTCAAGTGTCAATGCTTTGATTTCAGCAACAGGCGGTGCTGGTGGATATCAAAGCGGAGGAAATGGTTTTGGGGGTGCCGGAGGAACAGGATCCGGAGGAACAACCAACAATACTGGAGGTACAGGCGGTAACTCACAATATACGTATTTGGGTGGCGGCGGTGGCGGGGCCGGTGGATCTTCAAGTAATGGTACCAATGGTGGACCTCCCCCCATATTCTATCCTACTGCTGGGTGGGATGGTCCGACAAATTATGGACCAGGTGGAGCAGGTGGTGGTGGTTATGCCGGAAGCGGAGGAAAAGGATCTTGTTTTAATACCTATCCCACTAATATTGCGGCAACATTACCTACTAATTATGGAGGAGGTGGCGGCGGCGGCAATGGCAACAGTGGTGCTTCATCAGCAGGCGCTGGAGGAATAGTAGAATTATCATCCGTTTTTTATGGAGGAATTATTACTGTTACAGCTGGTAATTCATGCGGCACCAGTGCAGAAAGCACAAAAACAATAACGTTAACCCCATAAAAACGAAATATTCAATATGAAAAAAATTAGAATATATCTGCCATTTGATTTTACATATAGGAGAATGTCATTCAAAGGTGTAATTACAATTTTTCTTTTTTTTCTATTTCAAATCTCTAATCCAAAATCTGTTTTCGCCCAAAACAATAATGTCGGCATTGGTACCTTAACTCCCGCTCCTTCTGCTCTTCTTGATGTTGATGCAAGTCCTGCGAATAATAAAGGCGTTCTCATTCCCCGTATGACGGCTACCCAAAGACTGGCTATTTCTTCTCCTGCAAATAGTTTATTAGTTTTTGATACCGATTCCTCTTGCTTTTTTTATTGGAATTCAATTACCTCAAGTTGGAAATCACTTTGCAATAATAATTCAGGTGGAACAGGAATAATTGGAAACACCGGTTCAACAGGTGTTACTGGTATAGGTTTAATGGGCTCAACTGGCACTACAGGCTCCATAGGGGCTACCGGACCTGGGGCTGGAGCAACAGGAAGTTCGGGGCCAACAGGTAATGGCGGCGCGACAGGAACTACCGGTTCGACTGGAAATACAGGTAGTACAGGCTCTACAGGAAACATAGGTTTTACCGGTTCAACCGGGGCGACAGGTACAGACCTTGGGTCCCACTGGACAATAAACGGCAACGCCTATACAAGTGACGGCATCAATTTTATAGGCACTACCGATGACGTACCTTTTAATATAAGA
>JAVHPE010000208.1:0-2092 GCA_036170475.1 Bacteroidia bacterium
TTTTCAATTAGCTTTATTCCCTGAATAATTTTTTGAGGAAACTCCAGTTAATAAATAGGTTTTAATATGCTCTCCTTTCATACCAAATACTTCAAGCTTTGCTTTACTGCCTGCCGGTATAAAGTATGGAATTTGAGTACTGTTATTAAATGGGTTAGGAATATTGTTTCCGAGGTATTCAATATCTTCCATTGAAATATTCAGAAGGTTTTGCTGGCTACTGTTATCAGTTATACTTCGCAATGTCTGGTTATCGGGGCAGGGGGCTGTATTTCCGCCAACTACTACTTCAAGTACTGCACTGGCATTTACAGAGGCAAGCGTGCTAGGGCATACCGAAGCAATATCCCTCACCATTTGCAATTGCGTGCTATCCATATCCCATAATGTTTTTTGCTGAACAGCAAGGTTAATATACATGGTATAAAGATTTTTGAAATCAATATCTTCATCGGCAATTAAAGGAATAGAATTTAATTTATTCAGGGCTGTAGAATAATTGCCCTGGTCAATATAAGCGCCAACCAAACCTTGTTTTGTTTCCTTGTTAGTTTCCTGCTCCAATAAGGCTATAGCCTCTGGAACCGAATCATTACTTACATAATAATTTACCGCCTCGTTCAAAACTGACTGCCTCAGATTCTCAGCTACAGCTATTTCTAAGTTAATAGTAGTTAAGGTGCGGCAACCCGGGCTTATCGTTTGATATTTTTGGATGCTGTCGGCAAAAGGAGAAGGAACGGTAGCAAGTTTTGCCTGCAAAGCTGGATATACCTTTTCCGAAACAGGTGAGTTGGGTTTTAAAACATCGCGCAATACCGGGGGAGGCAGGGGCGAAGTCCTGTTAATTACCATAGTAAGCACAGTGTCGGACAAAGGTGACTTACCGATAAGCTGGTTTTTCAGCGTATTTACAGGGGTATTATTATTTTGTACTGCAGCCAACAGAACGGTGGTTTGACCCTGGTCAACGGTGTTTTGCACGTCGATATATTCCTGCTTCAGCAGCGTGATGGCATTTGTTTGTGTCTGAAGCATTTGCATATAGCATGGCGGATCGCAGCCACCCCCTGTAGAAGATGGAGTACAGGCAGCCTGAACACTGGTAAAAGGAGCCGTTCCTGTCATAATATTAAATGTTGCCCCTGGTGCATACTTAGTAGGAATAGTATAATTTTTTGTATGAGGATAATACTTAAAATAAACAGAAGTGCTTGCATTTATCTCTTTACGTAAAGTAGGGAATAGTTGATTAAACCGGTTTCCTGCCGGAAATGTTATATTGGTTGCGCCTCCACTTTGTCCCTGATCGGGTAAAGAGCCTTGAATATTCCAGTTCTTTCCAGAATAATCAAGGCCACCGGTGGAATTAACAAAGTTATTGCAACGAATATTCAGCATACTGTTGTTGCCGGATGTTCTAATGGGTAAAAAGCAGTTTGTGAAAGTATTTCCGCCTGCCTGATAGCCAATCAATGAAGCTACATTCTTTGATTCGTTGCAACTTATACCATATTGGAGGTGAGTAAAAGTATTATCAACAATGTTGAAATTGGTGGTTTGATCTAACGATATGCCTTTTTGATTACCGGCTTGGGAGCCGGGACTAAAAGTATTGAAAAAATTATTTTGAATTATATCATTTTTACTGCCAAATATAGAAATGCCATAAACAAAATTTTGAAAAGTATTGTTACTGATTGTATGCCCGTAAATTGGAGAAGGAATCATATTAGATATTCTTATACCCCATTTATTATTAATAAAGGAATTGCCCGTTCCTGTACCTTGTATTACATTAAACCTGGCATCGCTTGCCCATATACCATTAGCTGAATAGTCAAAAACATTGTCCCGTATTGCAATGGTTCCCCTGCCAACAATATAAATCCCCTCCAAACTATATCCTTCAGTATTGGGGTTGTAATCATACTCGCTGTAAAAAGGATTATGTCCTGAGATATTAGGATTGAGATAGTGATTGCCTGTTGGGATGATGGTAGTGATAAAATAAGGATCGAGCATGGTTGAGTTAACACCCATAGTTTTACAGGTAAAGTGGCAGGACTTAATAGAACTTAAATTATTATTA
>JAVHPE010000209.1:0-2082 GCA_036170475.1 Bacteroidia bacterium
GCTTTCAATTAGCATACTACGGCAGGATGCCGGTTAAAGAAAGCGGAGCGAGACTCACCGCTTAACAATTTATATTTTTATTTTGGCACCTTCCGCTCAACAGGGGTGATACCGTGGCATCCATAATCAGCGTGCCAGAGTTGCTGTCGCTGTCTTTTGGGGATTCTTGTGTTTGAATACTACTCGTAATAATAGGTGGCTTGTTTACATCTTCTTCTTCTTGTTTTTTTACGCGGTTTGATTCTATTTCTTTTTGATGTGACACAACAAGTTCACTTATGCTATTCACTAGTGTTTGGTTTAAACGCTTTCTAATCTCAACAAAAAGGGTTGGCGAAAAAACAGACTCATTGGTAAAGCTGCTATAGCCTAGAAAATACTGCATAAACATGTTTTCTTCTATCTGATGAATCGTTTCTTCATCCGTTAAATTTAACATGTGCTTTATTATCAGTGCGCCTAAAACTACTCGACCACTTATCGGTGGGCGACCTTCTATCGCATTAAACTGCCTATCATAGGACTCTACTATTTTGTCCCACGGGATAACCTGAGATAATTTTACCCAGCGATTTATTTTACTTAATTGCTGAGAAAATGGGGTTTCAAATCCATCCAAAATAAGCTGATTAGGACTCACATAAGCTGGCGTTGATGCATGCTTGCGATACGACTTTACTGCATTTCTGCCTGTTTTACCTTGCATCTGTTTTTGATTTTTACTCCGCTAAGGTAGGCTATATCTCGATTTGTTGGTTATTGAGGAAACTCTATTTAGACCTTCAAGATTTTTGAAACCTTTGAGGTCTTGCTAAGATAAATATGGACTCATGCAGGCAACCTTTTAACAGGGCAACATAATTGTAAGAGAAGGGCTATTTTAAAAGGAAAAACCGCCTGAAATGCGGTTTTTCTCTTAACACAAAGTTAACAATTTCGGTTAGTAGGGTTTTACAATTTGTTTGGCAACTCCCTGACCATTGATCCAATTAGCTCTCCATCCATAAGGACATCCTGAAGTAACAGCATCACCATTTGCATCAACACCATAAGTAACAGTAATTACATGAGCTAATTTATAATGAACTCTTACACCGCTGTATGGTTTATATAAACAAGAACCCCCAAATATATCATAAACAACAGGTGTTGTAATTGCTATGTCAAAACTAACTCCGTTTCTATTGGTTCCCCACATTGCTACATTACTATAGTTGTCAATTGTTGTATCTCCCGTAACAGAAGCGGATACGGTGTTGTTTGCGACAGTAAATGTTCTTGTCCTTGCTGCGCCCCAGGTACGGTTGGTGCCATCATCAAATGTCAATATCATATTCGCTCTTATTTTGTGAACAACCGGATTTCCGGAAGTAATATTTATGAGTAAGCCTCCATTCACATTAGTAACACTATGAGTACCGTTAAAGGTAAGTGATTTTCCATCTGAAAGACGAGTAACTTTATAGTTGTTAAAAGTAAGCGTTATAGCTGCACCCAATTCTTTCCATCTTGTTACAACACCATTGATATACGGTAGCTGAATGGTAATAGAACCGGAACGTAATCTTGTATTACTGCAATTATTGCCGACATAATTCAATACAATTATGCCGATTGCTTTTTGGGAGGAATCAACAATTATATTGCAAAAGGAAAACGATTCCAGGTTTCTTGTTGTTGATATTCCTTGCAAAGCAGTATTAGCATCATCCATACATAGGTTTGATTCATTTTCAACAGTAGACTGATCGTCCGCAGATACCGATTGTTGCAACATATCATCCATTGGTTTTGGCGCTAATATGTCTTTATCTTTTTTGCAACCTGTAATTACTGTGCCAACAAACAGCAATGCCGTAATGCTTCTGGCAATTATTTTTTTTGTTTTCATGGTTTTTATTTTTTTAGTTTTTTTTAGTTTCAAATGAATTTCGCCTTTATGACGAGTGTATTTTAAAAAGGTTTAAAATTTTTTTAAAAATTAATTAATTATTTTTAAAAAATGGCAAATCAACGATGTAATCCATAAACGGCTGGAGTTTCCTCAAAAAATTATTCAGGGAATAAAGCTAATTGAAAATC
>JAVHPE010000210.1:0-2079 GCA_036170475.1 Bacteroidia bacterium
CGTTAGCGGCAAGCATAAAAATGAAATTCCTATGAGACAAATAACTATCTACAATAAATATTTATCGCTTATATTATTTTCCATGACGACAATTATTTCCAATGCACAGACACTAAAAAGTGTTCCGAATGTAGACTTAAATAAATATGCCGGTAAATGGTATGAAATTGCTTCGTACCCTCAAAGGTTTCAAAAAGGTTGTCACTGCACAACGGCTGAATACACTTTAAGCGATAAAGGATATGTAATTGTTGAGAACCGATGTAATAGAGATAGTATTACAGGCAAACAATCATACATCAAAGGAAAAGCTTTTGTTGAAAAGAATTCAGGTAATGCAAAATTAAAAGTTCAATTCTTTTGGCCTTTTACCGGAAAATATTGGATAATTGATTTAGCTGATGATTATAGTTACGCTGTTGTTAGCCATCCAAACAGAAAATACTTATGGGTTTTATCAAGAACTCCTAAAATGGATAATACAATCTATCAACAAATTCTATCTCGATTAAAAGAAAAAGGATTTGATTTAACTAAGCTTCGATCCACAATACAATTATGTAAGTAGTATGAAAGATAAAACATAATGGCGACAATAATAATTACTGGCGGAACAGGTCTTGTCGGAAGATTTCTCAGTAAAAAATTAAAAGACAAAGGATATTCCGTTGCTATACTGGGTAGAGCAAGTCAGAAGGTTGCGGAAATAACCACTTATACTTGGGACATTTACAAAAATGAAATTGAAAAAGAAGCCATAGAAAAAGCCGATTATATAATTCACCTCGCAGGGGCTAACATTAGTGAAAGCAAATGGACAGCTAAAAGAAAAAAACTAATTATTGACAGCCGTGTTAAATCTGCACAATTAATTTTTGAAAAATTAAAAGAAAATACAAAACAAGTAAAAGCATTTATTTCGGCATCAGCAATTGGGTATTACGGAACAATTTCAACAGACAAAATCTTTTCTGAGACAGACGCGCCTGCCAATGACTTTCTTGGAGAGACTTGCCGACAATGGGAACAATCAGCAGATAGATTTGAGGAATTGGGAATAAGGGTAGTAAAAATCAGGACGGGTGTTGTTCTAGCAAAACATGGAGGTGCATTGGCAAAAATGATAACACCCATCAAATTAGGAATTGGTTCGGCCATCGGTAATGGCAGGCAATACTTGCCGTGGATACATATTGAAGACTTATGCGACATCTACATTAAAGCAATTGAGGACACCCAAATGAACGGAGCTTATAATGCTGTAGCACCTGACCACAAGACAAACAGAGATTTTACCGAGACATTAGCTCATGTGCTTAGAAAACCTTTGTGGTTTCCAAATATTCCAGCGATTGTAATGAAAATAATATTTGGAAAAATGTCCGTAATGCTTTTAAAAGGAAGCAGAGTTTCATCAGAAAAAATTACAAATGCTGGTTACAAATTTAAATTTCCTAACCTTAAAGGGGCTTTAGTTAATTTGTTAGTAGAAAACAACAAATGAGAATCTGGTCATTACATCCAAAATATTTAGACTCTAAGGGCCTAGTTGCATTATGGAGAGAAACCTTATTAGCCAAACACGTTTTGGAAGGCAAGACCAAAGGGTATAAAAACCATCCTCAACTAAACCGTTTCAAGAAAGCAAAATACCCACTTGATTTAATTAACCAATACTTGAGTGAAGTATACCATGAAGCATTAAATAGAAATTATAATTTTGACAAACGAAAAATTAATTGGACATTCAAAAAATCAAAGGTGCCAGTTACGACAGGTCAGGTGAACTATGAAGTAGAACATCTGTTATATAAACTTGAAAAAAGAGATTATTATAGATATAAAGAACTCAAATTAAAATCGAAATTTGATATTCATTCAATTTTCGAATTAGTGGACGGAGAAATAGAAGAATGGGAAATATTATCAGATAGTGTGAAGAATGCCAGCCGCTAACACGGGTTTTGCGTTAGTGGGCGGACAGTACGAATAGAAACATTTGAGCAA
This sequence comes from Bacteroidia bacterium, assembly GCA_036170475.1. Classification (GTDB taxonomy): domain Bacteria; phylum Bacteroidota; class Bacteroidia; order 2-12-FULL-35-15; family 2-12-FULL-35-15; genus 2-12-FULL-35-15. The sequence continues at coordinate 2,008 of JAVHPE010000210.1, forward strand.
TTAATAAACGTTGTTGCTGGCTTACAGTTTACGGTTTCAAAAGCCCACCAACGCAAAGCCCGAAACCGTTAG
>JAVHPE010000211.1:0-10479 GCA_036170475.1 Bacteroidia bacterium
TTAAGAGTTAAGAGTTAAGAGTTAAGAGTTGAGAATTGAGAGTTGGGAATTGAGAATGGTTTGTTGTTCTATTGTAAAGATCCTAAGTATTCTTTTTTTGCAAGATCTATTTCCGTAATAATTTCTAACCGTTCTCTTAGCAATTCCTCCACTATATTCCTTTCCATACGTACCATACGCATCAGCCTCAAGCGTCCGAATATTTTTTTTATTACAGAATAAAACCTCAAGACATATAACCCCGTAACTGGCACTAATACTGCATAAATACCAAGAAAAATCCAACTGCAAAAAACAAAAGCTATCGTTAATAGTTGTATTCCATAATAAAATATCCAAAGCAGCATTGCCAGGTTTGCAAAAAAAGACGCATAAAATTCAGCCTTTTTTACTTTTTTATTTGTGAAATTTCTACTGATATAGTATGGCGGATAATTCATCACTAAGCCGATAAAATATATCGGCATTCCAAACAAAATAATGAAAAAATCCAACAGAAAATTTCCGAACTTCATTTTATTAATAATTTCGGGTCGTAAGAGATGATCGCGCAGATTATGATTTTTCAGGTGCTTACAATAAGGAATGATTTTATTCTTCAATAATTCAATGACGGCAGGATTTGTTGTATCATGGTAATTTATCATTTCAGCAATTTCTTTGCTCACATAATATTGTTTTTCTATATTCTTAGGATTGAACTGTTTTTCCTTCATCCATTGAGATAAATATATTTCATTAATATTTTCCACCAATTCATCATTGTCTTTATTCTTAATGGTAATGATTAATTTTGCCATTTCCTTTTCGAGCACTTTTGTAAAATCATTAATAGTTTTTACTTTATCCTGCTTATAAAGTTCCGCGTATCCTGAAACTGAAATAGGTTTACCAAAATTTATAAACAGTTTGCTTCTGAATTTCTTTGCATCAGTATAATTTAACCCGACAGGGACGATCGAAATATTTTTTTTAAAATCAAACAGATCCTCTGTTTGAAAAATTATACGTGATAACCCTTTCTTTAGTGGGCGCAATCGTTTTTCCTGAACACATATTGCTTCAGGAAATAATAGTAATGTTTTATTGTTGGATAATAAAGTACGGCATTCTTCAAACGTCTTATCATTTTTCTTTACCTCGCTAAACCCTTCCTGCATACGAAAAATAGGACTAACGTTCATTGAGTCCAATGCCCACTTTGCGATACGTCCTTTAAAGGCATCACCGCGCGCAAAACCACGAACTTTATTCGGCAATGCTGTAGCTACAATCACGGGATCAATAAAACCATTAGTATGATTAGGCGCTATAATGAGAGGACTGCCATAGGGAGTTTTTTCTCGCCCCTTTATTTCAATCTTATAATAAATACGGTAAAAAATAAAAGTCAGAGGTTTTAAAATGGTGTATAACACTGGCAGGGATTTTAAAAGTTGTTGAATTATTTGTTGTTTGTTGCCAACTGTTCAATTGTTAAATTGTCATTGGGTCAAATGTTAATCGTTTTCCTTTGAAGTGTTCATCAAACTTGCCATTTTCAAAAATCAAATTTCCATTTACAAAAGTATGTGTTATTTTTGAATGAAATGTAAGCCCTTCAAAAGGTGACCAGCCACACTTATAGAGGAGATTAGATTTATCAACTATCCAAGGTGCCGTTAAATCAACAAGTACCAAATCCGCGAAATAACCCTCACGAATGTACCCGCGTTTTTCAATTTGGAAACAATCAGCTACAGCATGAGCCATTTTTTCAGCAACCTTTTCGAGGGAAATTTTTCCTTTATGATATAACTCTAACATTACATTTAATGAATGTTGCACTAATGGTCCACCGGATGGCGCTTTAAAATACGTTTGTCGCTTTTCCTCCAATGTGTGTGGAGCATGGTCGGTGGCTATTATATCAATTTTATTTTCCAATACTCCCTTAATAAGCGCATCCCTGTCAATGTTAGTTTTTATAGCGGGATTCCACTTAATAAAAGTTCCTTTTGTTTTATAATCTTCTTCACTAAACCATAGATAATGAATACACGTTTCGGTAGTGATGCGTTTTTGTCTTAGCGGAATTTTATTATCGAACAATGTCAACTCTTTAGCAGTTGAGATATGCAAAATATGCAATCGTGTATTGTGTTTTTTCGCTAATTCTACCGCAAATGAGGATGATTTATAACAAGCTTCTTCAGTACGAATAAGTGGATGGCATTCTACCGGAACATTTTCGCCATATTTCTCTTTGTATAGAGCAATCGTGTGCCTGATAGTCTTTTCATCTTCACAATGAACTGCGATAAGCATTTTACATTTCGAGAAAAGTGATTCTAACGCGGCTGGTTTGTCCACCAGCATATTCCCTGTTGAGGAACCCATGAACACCTTAATTCCACAAACATTTTTTGGATTTGTTTTTAGCACTTCGTCAATATTATCATTTGAAGCACCCATATAAAAAGAATAATTTGCCAGGGATACTTCTGCCGCACGTTTGTATTTTTCTTCAAGCAATTCTTGCGTAAGCACATTGGGGATTGTATTTGGCATTTCCATATAAGAGGTCACACCACCTGCAATAGCTGCTTTAGCTTCGGTATAAATATCACCTTTATAGGTTAATCCCGGCTCACGGAAATGAACCTGATCATCTATACATCCCGGAAACAAATACTTGCCGGACGCGTCAATTATTTTATCGACTTTGGTATTAATTTCTGATGCTGAAATTTTAGAAATTATATCGTCTTCAATTAAAATATTGCCACGAAAAATTTTTCCCTCGTTCACAATAAAAGCGTTATTAATCAACGTTTTTTTCATCAGAAGGTCACTTTTAATTTCGTTTCATTCCCGTTTCTTAAAATCAGGATTTCGGTAGTGTCGCCGCTTTTGAATATTGATAGGGCTTTCATATAATCCATTGTGCTCCCCACTTTTGCCGCCCCCAATTGAATAACTATATCTCCTTTTTGAATTCCCGCTTTTGACGCAGGTTTCCCATCTGTTACACCATCAATACGCATTCCCTTTCCTTCGAAAGCATAATCAGGCATCACTCCCAAGGTTACCTTATATTTATGAGCGCCCGAATCAGTATTTTTTGTTTTTAAATACTGAAGTTTCGGAAGTTTCTCTGTTTCCTCTTCCACTTTAATAATATACTCAAGGATTTTTTTCTCACCTGCAAAATTTATTTTTTCAACATCATCACTTGGTTTATGATAATCAATATGCTGCCCGGTAAAAAAATGCAATACAGGTATATCCTTTAAATAGAAGGAGGTTTGATCGGAAGATCCTATTCCCGCACTATCTTTTTTTATACTGAAATCGCCAGGTATTTTATCAATTAAAGGCACCCAGTCAGGAGCTGTACCTACCCCAAAAATAATTATTTTTTTTGTTGAGTCGTTCAAACGTCCTATCATATCCATGTTTAGCATATAGTTAACTTTTGAAAAATCAATGGTAGGGTTCTCGCAATATTTCTTCGATCCATACAATCCAAGCTCTTCACCTGAAAAGCAGATGAATAAAAAATTGAATTTTTCTGTTCGGTTATTTTCTGAGAAATAACGGGCAAGTTCCAATACACCAGCAACACCGGAAGCGTTATCATCCGCGCCATTGTGTATTTTCCCTTCAGAATTCGCATCCAGCGAATTGTGGTCATGCCCCATTCCGAGATGGTCAAAGTGAGCACCGATTACAACAGTGTTTTCGGCACCATTATCAAGATACCCTGCTACATCAATTGCGGAAATAAGTTCGCCACCAATCGTATCTTGTTTATCTTTTGGTTTTTTAAATTTATAAGAAAAATAATAACTGTTATTGTTTCCTTTTGGTGCTAGTTTACAGTTGATAAAACTTTTGCGTATATAATCGGCTGCGATAAGTTCCTCCGGACTCCCGGTTGCTCTTCCTTTCAATTTATCACTTGCCAGAAACGTTATGTGTTTTTTTATTTGTACAGTGCTTATTTCCTGTGCACAAACGAAATGTAATAAGAAATAAAAAGTGAAAAGTGGAAAATATTTTTTCATCAGTAAATTTATTAGATGACATCAAAACAGACAGGTTTTTGAAAATTATTCTTTCCAATCCGCTATAAACACATTGGTATCAGTTGTTCCATAATTATTTCTGTTGGAAGAGAACACTAATTTTTTCCCATCGGGTGAAAACATGGCAAAGGCATTAAAAATGCTTTGAGAAGTAATCTGTTCCAAGCCTGTTCCGTCTTCATTGATCATGTATAGCTGAAAATTAAATCCGTTTACTGCTTTGTAATTGGAAGAGAATATTATTTTTTTTCCGGAAGGATGGTAGAAGGGCGCCCAATTGGCTTTTCCAAGATGTGTGACTTGTTTCAAATCGCTACCATCAACATTGCAGATAAAAATTTCCATATTAACAGGAGCAACTAATCCCTGTGCATAATAATCTTTGTATTCTTTAATATCCTCTTCCGTTTTAGGGCGTGAGGCACGAAAAACAAGTTTATTTCCATCCGGTGAAAAAAATGCGCCACCATCGTAGCCGAGCTCGTGAGTGATTTGTTTTAAATTAGTGCCATCCATATTCATTGTCCATAGTTCAAGATCTCCCGATCTTGTAGAGGTAAAAACAATCTTATCTCCCTTTGGAGAAACAGTTGCTTCCGCGTCATATCCAGGAGAGTCGGTAAGTTGTTTTGTAATGGTACCGTTCAAATCAGCAATAAATATATCATAGGAACTAAAAATGGGCCAAAGATATTTTCCTCCTTTTCGTAAGTCGCCTGTTTCAGGACAATTATCTCCTGCTTTGTGTGTAGACGCGTAAATGATATGTTTCCCATCGGGCAAAAAATAAGAGCAGGTTGTTCTTCCTTTGCCCGTACTTATTTTAGCAGGCTTGTACAAACTGTCTTTTGCAGCGGCATAAATATTCATATTAAATATTTGATCGCAGTTCAATCCCCATTTTTTATAATTGGATTGGAAAGATAAATTTTTTCCGTCAAAGCTAAAGTAGGCTTCAGCATTGTCTCCTCCATGGGTTAATTGTTTCATATTGATTAAATGATTTTCGTCCTGCGCAAATAATAGTTGACTCCCAAGAAGAGAAATAACAAGAATAGTATTTTTCATGTGAATTTTTTTTGACGAAAGTAGCATAAAATGAAGGAGCAAAATATGACAAAAAGCAGGAGATAATTAGGAAATTGACATAAAACGCATTTGTAAAACGCCCCAGAACGCTTCTTTAAAAATACCTTTACTCATCTTTGAAGCACCCTCTGTTCTATCTGTAAAAGTAATAGGAACCTCTACCACCTTGAATCCTAACTTATAAGTGATATATTTCATTTCGATTTGAAAAGCATAACCAACAAATTTAATCTCATCAAAATTAATACGTTCCAGCACTTTACGTTTATAACATTTAAAACCTGCCGTAGTATCATGAATAGGCATCCAAAGCACTATACGGGCATATACAGACGCATAATACGACATCAAAATACGTGCTTGTGGCCAATTCACTATTTTTCCGCCTTTTACATAACGTGAACCGATAGCCACATCCGCGCCATTCTTGCAGGCTTCCCACAAACGAATTAAGTCTTCCGGATTATGCGAAAAATCACAATCCATTTCAAAAATAGTTTCATATTTACGTCGCAATGCCCACTGAAAGCCATGTATATAGGCTGTACCTAAACCTAATTTCCCTTTTCGTTCTTCAAGAAATAAATTTGTTGGAAATTCCAGCATTAGTTTTTTTATAATAGTCGCGGTACCATCAGGCGATCCATCATCAACAATCAATAAATGAAAAGGATGCGCTAATGAAAATACTTTGCGAATCATTCGCTCAATATTTTCCTTTTCATTATAGGTAGGTATGATGACTAAACTATCGGACACAAATTATTTTTTTTGAAGAAACGAAGATAGTGGAATTTCTGTAATTATTTAAAGTGTGTTTAAATTTTATCAAAAATAATTTTTACTAAAACTTTTGACTTTCCCTGACAAGATTCAAAACAACTGTATATAGGGCATTTCAAATGGTAAAAAAAATTGAAATCCTAAAAAAATTGAGTATAAAAACATTTTTCTTACACTTCTCTTTTCTTGTATGCCATAAAAATGGATGCGCCAACAGCTATAAACAAGAGGATACATGCTATCAAAGAAATTTTTTCACCCGCATAATAAACAGCCGGCTCAAACTTAAATTCAATGTTGTGTTTTCCCGCCGGCACCCGCAGTGCCCGCAATACATAATCGACACCAAAGTGTGGCTTTAATACTCCATCAATATAAGCATTCCATCCTTTGCTGTAGTATATTTCAGAAAAAACGGCTAATTGTTCAGTAGCTGCATTTGCTTCATATTTTAAGTCATTGGGTTTATAATCCAATAGTTTTATTGTTGCTGAGGCATCTCTTTTAGGGCTGAATCCTTCTAATTCATTTTTAAACCGTTCGTCAACAACAGCAGTATTCCCCGGATTTATTTCGCCAACCGCTTTAATTTCTTCATCGGCATTCTTTACCATTTTTACATCATTAACAAACCATGCATTACCCAATGCGTAACGGTTTTGTAAAGGAGATGCATCCGGATTGTAAATAACGTAACGGGTATTTAACATATTCAAGACGCCCTGTTTTGAAAATGTTGCCCGTAAGGATGAATCATTCGGATTAGATCTTAGGGTAGTCATTATGTTTTGAATACTGTTTTGTATATGAGCATCAATCAAATCCTGGTACCGTCTTAACTTTGCAGCATGGTAACCTCCTATTGATTTATGATAGTATGAGGTTCCTGCTTCATTAAAAGTATTAACAGCAATATTCAACACTCGGTAATCAGGATCTTTGTCTTCTAAAATGTCCTGACTTGCTTTGGTCATTGGGAAAGGTATTTTTGCTTCCTGTTTCGATTTAAAATTTTTGTCATTCACAAAGCCTTTATCAATTTGCACCAAATCAATAAAAATCAATAAACCTAAAACCGAAATTAAAATAGCTTTATTAATTTTTGAAACTAAAAATAAATAAAGCGTTCCGGCAGAAAGTGTTATAAAAAAGAAACTGCGCAGCGCATCCGACTTAAATATAGCGATACGTGCGGTTTCCACATTATCCATAAATTTTTGGGCAATGTCAGCACCATTACCTTTCGAAACCTGATCATAAATTCTATCATATTCTCCTTCCCCAAAAAAACTTGTCAGACTTGGTACAAGATAATAGATTAAGGATAAACCACCCGTTAATCCAAACGAAATGATTAAGACATTTTGAAAAGTTATTTCCTTTTTGATAAATGCTAATTTAATTTTTTGTTTAAAAAAATCGGATGTTTTTAGTATTTTATCAATTGTCAATACAGCCAATAGTGGAATTGTAAATTCTGCCAGGATTAAAATCGTCGACACCGCCCTGAATTTATTATATCCTGGAAAATAATCTAAAAAAAACTCTGATAAAGGCATGAAATTTTTACCCCATGACAAAAGGATTGAAAGAATAGTCCCAATTAATAAAATCCATTTTAAACGTCCTTCCATAATAAATAATCCCAGTACAAATAAAAATATTATGATGGATCCGCTATAAGGTGAGTAGGCAAACGGTTGATCACCCCAGTATTGAGATATTCCACCAATACTTTCACGCATTTCAGGTTCCACATTTTTTAATGCAGATTTATTTTCACTTATAGTCATCGTAGAGGAACGTCCTTTAAAACCGGGTATCATCAAGGTCATTGTTTCCGATACTCCCATGCTCCATTGTGTGGCATAATCTTTATCCAAACCGGATGTCCTGTTTCCTTTATCTGAAGTTAATTCTGAGGCTCCACGTATAGTAACAGCGGCATAATCTGCTGTGTTCCATAAATTGTTGATGTTACATCCAACAGCCAGAATACCGGCAATTGCAAAAACGCCGATACTTTTAAGGATTTCTTTATATTCTTTTTGTTTAATGCGTGCAACCCATTCAAACCCTATATAGATTAATAAAAATAAAAACAAATAATAGGTAATCTGAACGTGATTACAAAATAATTCCAATCCTAAAAACAATGCTGTAAGTGCACCTCCAAGTAAATACTTGCCTCTGGTTACAAGTATAACTCCGGCAAATACCATTGGCATAAATGCAATAGCGTAGGCCTTAGTAGTATGTCCCGCATCAATTATAATAAAAAAGTAAACCGAAAAAGCAAAAGCAATTGCTCCTAAAATGCTAAGCCAGGGGTCAATCTTGAGGACTAACAACAAAATAAAAAAGCCTAACAAATAAACAAAAACAATATTGGCAGGGTATGGAAACCATAATGTGAAAGCATTACGTACATATTGGAGTAAATTATTCGGATATCGCATTGATATCTGATAAGCAGGCATACCACCAAACATGGAATTTGTCCATAACGCTTCTTCATGATACTGGTCTCTGAAATCATTTAGTTCTTTTGCCATTCCACGATTGGAAACCATATCACTCTGTACAATTACTTTGCCTTTTAATACGGGAGTGAAATATCCAAAAGATAAAACAATAAAAATTACGATTGCGGCAATAACCGGAACGAGTGCTTTTAGATTGATGTTTTTCATTTTTTCCTTTATTTCAACTAATAACATTTGCTCTTTCTGGTGTAGGAAGAGAAAAAAATCAGCATAATTTATAGATTAATATTTTCTGAAAAAGCAAATGTAAATCAAAATACATAACAAAATTAAAAAGATTAATGCTGTATGCATAAAATCGTTTTGAAAGGTTGAGATAATTAATATTCCATTAAAACGTATATTTGTTGTTCTCGCTTGTATGCTGTGGCCATTTGTTGTTCGGAACTTATTTATAGGCATCTGACATTGAAAAATTTATTTGGTAGGCGTGAGAGCCAGAAAAGGTTGCGGGGGCTGTGTTTGCTTGTGTGTGGACGATGACCTTTTCTTGAGTTTTTGTTTCTTTTGTGTCAAGACAAAAGAAAAAATGCAAAATTGATATCTCGATTTTTATCGGAATTGTTGAGCCTGAATAAAGCGAAAGAGGCTTATGGAAATATTGATAGGCACTCTGTCACAAATGTTTAATACATAAAATAACGCATATTTTGACAATGGGTTTGATGCATCGAAATACATTTACCTGTCACGTCAGTAAGATTATTGGAGAACAATATTTTACCTTCATCAAAAGATAATTGACTTTATGAAATTAAATTCCCCCATTGAAAACAATCAACTTTCAACTAATTGGTATGCTGTTTATACCAAACCCCGTGCTGAAAAAAAAGTTTTTGAACGACTTTCTTTGAGTGGGTTTAATGTGTATTTGCCCTTGATTACCAGCATAAGGGAATGGAGTGATCGTAAAAAGGAAGTGCAAACACCTTTGATTTCTTCCTACGTATTTGTAAATATTAACCCGGAAAAATTGTTTGATACCCTACAAATCCCCGGAACTACTGGAATACTTAAATATCTGGGAAAGCCAGCTGTAATCAGGGACTATGAAATTGAAAATCTGAAAATTTTATTGAATGATACAGGAAATTTGTTATTGCTGGAAAACCATGTATTTGAAAAGGGAGAGGAAGTTGAAGTCATAAAAGGTTCTTTTACCGGTTTAATTGGACAATCTGTTAGTATTCAGGGAAAACACAGGATTATAATAGAAATCCAGGCTTTGGGCAGCAGGATGGCAGTAAATGTTCCTCTGTCATTTGTTAAAAAAAGAAAAATCTGAAATGACATACTATCGATTTTCTAAATTAAAATTACGAAGAAATCCCTGCACTATTCCCTTAAAAATTGTTAATTTTCCCCTCTCAAATTAATATTTTTTCAGCTACGTGACATATAATAGCCGTAGCGTTTAGTAGTTGGGCAACATTAACAATCAAAATTACTTTAATCCTGTTTGTATTTAGTTTATTCAAATTTTTAAACAATTAACCTGAACTATATTTAATGTATAATAAACTATTAAAAAAGAAATCAAAGATTGCAGTCATCGGGCTCGGATATGTTGGTTTGCCAATAGCTTTAGCCTTTGCAAAAAAAATAAAAGTAATTGGTTTTGACATCAATAAGGAACGTGTAAAAATGATGCAAAACAATATCGATCCTTCGCATGAAATAGAGGCGAAAGATTTTGAAAATTGCGATATTGAATTTACGTCTTCTCTTGATGTTTTAAAACAGGCAAACTTTTTTATTGTGGCTGTTCCTACCCCTATTGATGAACACAACAGACCTGATCTAAAACCCTTACTTGCCGCTTCCTCGTCGGTTGGGAAGGTTTTAAAAAAAGGCGATTATGTTGTTTATGAATCTACCGTATATCCCGGCTGTACCGAAGAAGACTGCATTCCGGTTCTGGAAGAAAAATCCGGACTAAAATTTAAAACTGATTTTAAAGCAGGTTACTCTCCCGAACGTATCAATCCCGG
>JAVHPE010000212.1:0-35493 GCA_036170475.1 Bacteroidia bacterium
GGAAATAAGTTTTTTAATAATTCAAAAGCCGATTTAGTATAAGGTATATGCCAGGAGTGATTTGTTTTACTCCATTTAGCATCCGGTATTTTCCTTAGCTTAGTGGTAATGTCATTGTTAAAAGGAAAATCAATTTTGATCCTTTTTTCATCTTTATGAATTAAAAGGCTGGCTTTCATGATTAATTTGTTTATGTTTAATGACGAAAGGGCATCGTTTGCCCAATCTATATAACAATACCACTAAATCTCAAATCCCCACTCTTCATCAAATTTTTTTCCGGGGCTTGGTTTTCTTGGAATTTCTTTTTTTACAGACGAGGTAATTGTTTTAGGAGGTTCCTCATTCTTTGCAGTAACACTTTTCGCAGCAACATTTTTTTCGGGTTCACGCTGCCTGAAATTTTTATTTTTTTCTTTTTTCTGAAACAACTCTTTTGAAAAAGAAGAAGTTTGTTTTGGAGCTTCTGTTACTTCAACCAATGCAAAATCCAATTGTTTTTTTATTAAATCGGCACGTTTAACTTCAATTCTGACAGTATCTCCAAGGGTAAGTACCTTCCCGTATTTACGACCTCGTAAACAATAATTATCTTCATCGAAAAAATAATTATCATCATGTAAATCGCGTAAGCGTATCATCCCTTCACAATGATTTTCAATTATTTCAACGAAAATACCCCACTCGGTAACACCTGATATTACACCATCAAATTCCTGTCCTATCTTATCGGTTAAAAATTGAACTTGTTTGTATTTAATAGAAGCACGTTCTGCATCAGCTGCCAGTTTTTCCATATCCGACGAGTGTTTGCATTGCTCTTCCAGTTTTTCAATATCAGGGTTTTTTCCGCCATCTAAATAATGCTGCAATAAACGATGTACCATTACATCAGGATATCTGCGTATGGGCGATGTAAAGTGTGTATAATATTCAAAGCCCAAACCGTAATGTCCAATATTTTTTGTAGTATATATTGCCTTCGCCATGGTGCGGATGGCAAGCATTTCAATCATTCCACCTTCTTTTTTCTGATTCACTTCTTTCAATAAATTATTCATTGAATCGGCAACCTCTTTTTCGTTTCTGATATTTAGTTTATATCCAAACTTGCCTACAAATTCAGCAAAATTAGCCAGTTTATCAGGATTTGGTTTGTCGTGAATACGATACACAAACGGCTTTTTAGTATCCTGACTTTTATTTCTTGCCTCTTGATTCTTGCCTCTTGCTTCTCTACTTTCCTTTACTTTACCAACAAATTCAGCCACTTTACGATTTGCCAATAACATAAAATCTTCAATCAACTGATTAGAATCTTTTGCTATTTTAAAAAATACTCCTGTTGGATTTCCCTTCTCATCCAAATTAAATTTGACTTCTATTTTTTCAAAAGCAATGCTGCCTTTTTTGAAACGATTAGTACGTAATGTCTTTGCTAAACGGTCGAGCGTTAAAACTTCATCACAGAATTCTCCCTCTTCTGTTTCGATAATAAGTTGCGCATCTTCATACGCAAATCGTTTGTTGGAGTTAATGATGGTCCTTCCAAACCATTCGTTTACCACTTCAGCTTCATCAGTCATTTCAAATACAGCCGAAAAGCATAATTTGTCCTCATTGGGGCGTAGCGAGCAAACGTTATTTGATAATATTTCGGGCAACATCGGGACAACCCTGTCCACAAGATAAACCGAAGTGGCGCGTGAAACAGCCTCTTGGTCAATCATTGAATTTGGCTTTACATAATGGCTCACATCGGCAATATGTACACCTATTTCCCAGTTCCCATTTTTTAATTTTTGGATGGAAAGTGCGTCATCAAAATCTTTTGCATCAACAGGGTCAATGGTAAACGTTGTAACCTTACGGAAGTCGCGCCTTTTCGCAATTTCTTCTTTTGTAATAGCGATTGGGATAAGATCGGCAGCACGTTCCACATCTTTTGGAAATTCATAGGGAAGTCCATATTCCGCAAGTATTGCATGCATTTCGGTATTGTTTTCGCCAACATTACCTAATACTTCAATGATTTCGCCAATCGGATTTACCCCGTTTTTGGTCCATTCAATTATTTTGGCAATGGCTTTTTGCCCGTTCTTAGCGCCATTCAGTTTTTCAAGTGGAATATAAATATCCACATTTACTTTATTGTTGCTGGGTACTAAAAAAGCAAAACGTGGCGAAACCTGTATCGTTCCAACAAATTGTGTTTTTGAACGTTCTATCACTTCCGTTATTTCGCCTTCTTGCTTCCCGTTTCGTTTTGGGTAAAGCAAAACCTTTACAATATCACCATTCATTGCATTAAGCGTTTTAGTGGATGTAACCAAAATATCATTTTCTGTTTCTTCCGAAACAATGTAAGCAGTGCCACTTGCGGTCATATCCACCTTTCCGGTAATGTATTTTTTGATGGATGTTATTTTGAATTTACCGCGCTCCGGTTCAGCAACAGAGCCGTTGTTTTTCAATTCCGATAAAATGGTATTTATCAATATTCGTTGCGACTGGTCGGTAACATTAAGTTCCGCCGCAATTTGTTTGTAGTTGAGTGCCTTGCTGGGATTTTTAGATAATACTTTTAATATTTCCTCGAAAAAAAAGCCTTTACTTTTTTTCTGTGTTTTTTCCCTTCCTGAAGAATTTCTTTTAAATTTTTTTGTCATAGGTCAAATGTAACAGAATTAAAATAATTTAGCAACATTGACTTTACGGGGTGTATGGCTTTCTTATAAAAAACTTGGTGCAGAGCACCTTGATATTTGTAGTATAAATTACCAGAAAAAAATTAAAAAGACGCAGCGCACCGTAACACTAATATACGAATTGACGTGGGTTTCGTAAATTCGTATTAATTCGTATTTCGTAGATAATGTGCGAAAAGCTATATGCGTTTGGTATATATTTGTATAATAGTTTCCTAATTCTGTTAAAATAACCCAAATCAAGAAATGAAAAAAACAACGAAGCTACTTTCACTTGAACAAGCTCAAATGCTGGCATTGAAAAGTCAGGGGTTGTTACAACCGGATTTTGGTAATGGTAAAAGAGGAACACTTTCCGTTATCGATCGTTTAGGTTATGTGCAAATTGATACACTTTCGGTGGTTGCCCGCGCACACCACCATACCCTTTGGAGTAGACTGCCCGACTATAATGAAAAATTTCTGAATGAACTTTTAGAGTGTGATAAAACTATTTTCGAATATTGGAGCCACGCTGTATCCTACCTGCCAATGAGCGATTATCGTTTTTCTCTTCCCCGAAAAAAATCATACGCTGATGGTAAATCACATTGGTTCGGACAAGATAAAAAAATGAATAAATATGTGCTAGATCGAATAAAAACAGAGGGTTCCTTGCAATCGAAAGATTTTGAATATAAAAGAGATGGTCAGGGTAACTGGTATGAGTGGAAACCCGCTAAGCGCGCTTTAGAACAGCTTTTTATGGAAGGTAAATTAATGGTGGCAAAACGGAATGGATTTCAAAAGGTTTATGATTTAGCAGAACGTGTATTACCTGCAAACATTGATATTTCTTTCCCTTCGGAAAAAGAATATGCCGAACATTTAATAAAAAAAACAGTAGGTGCACACGGCATTGTTTGTGAAAATGAAATTGCATATTTACGCAGTGGGCTGAAAGTATCCGTAAACAAAGTCTTAAAGCGTATGTTAATGGAAGGAGAATTGTTGGAGGTAAAAGTAGAAGGAATGGAAAAATCTTTCTTTATCAAATCTGAATCGCAACTAAAATCATTTGTCAGGGAGACTTCCTCAATTCATTTTCTGTCACCCTTTGATAATGCCATAATTCAAAGAAAAAGGATGCAAAATCTTTTTGATTTTGAGTATATGATTGAATGTTATTTGCCGGAGCCTAAGCGTAAATATGGTTACTTTTCATTGCCTGTTTTATATGGCAATAAATTTGTTGCCCGTTTCGATCCTAAAGCCGATCGCACATCTAAAACATTTTATATTAAAACTTTGCATTTCGAGAAAGGGTTTAAACCCGATGAAGACTTTAACAGTTCGTTTGCGTTAAAACTAAAAAACTTTGCACTGTTTAATGGTTGTACAAAAATTGTAATTGAGAAAGCAGATAAAAACTGGAAGAAGAAAATAATGTTAAATTACCACGGAGACACTAAGAATACAAAGAAGCACGGAGAAAAAACTCTGTGAAACTCCGTGGAGGAATCTTTTTCATTACTACAAAGATGTCTCAACAAATCTCGACATGACATTGCGTCTTTTAATAATTAACATAACACTAATTTATTCAGTATTAATTATGTGAAAAACAAAAACCATTTATTGGTGTTTATTCTTTATTTTTGCAATCCATAAATTAAAAACTACGGTGTGAAAAAACCACTCATCATTATATTTCTCGTGCTACTGATAGATCAGTTGATTAAAATTTACATTAAAACGCATTTTTTTCTTGGCGAAGAGGTAAATATTGCCGGTGGTTGGTTCATAATCCATTTTACTGAAAATAACGGAATGGCCTACGGGATGGAATTTGGCGGAATTTTCGGGAAGTTGTTCTTAAGCGTATTTCGTATTCTTGCTGTAGGTGCTATTGGCTGGTATTTATGGAGTTTAGTAAAGCAAAAAGAAGATAAACTGTATATTGTTTGCATTGCTCTTATTTTTGCAGGAGCGGTAGGAAATATTATTGATAGTGTTTTTTATGGAATAGTTTTCAGTGATAGTAATTATGAAGTTTCCCGTTTTATGCCCGACGAGGGCGGATATGCTACTTTTTTACATGGCAAAGTAGTAGATATGTTTTACTTCCCTGTTATTAATGGGCATTTCCCTACTTGGTTTCCCTTTTGGGGGACCCAGGAATTCGTTTTTTTTCGACCGGTATTTAATTTTGCGGATGCTTCCATTACATGCGGTGTAGCGATAATCATACTTTTTCAAAAACGTTTTTTTAGAAAAAAAACTGAACAGGGTTCAGAAAATCCAATAACAGAAACCACTACCAAAATCAAGGAAAGCGTTTAGCTAATTACCAACAAATGAGGGGATTAGATTTTGCTGATGTGTTTTAAAACAAAATTGATAGTTTAATCGTAAAAAAAGTCAAATGCTTTGTTGAATATAATTTAAAATCTTACATTTGCGCAATTGTAGAAACAAATAAACAAATCTGCTTTTTTATACAACAGACTTTATTTTGTTTTGAAAAAAAATATTCTACTTAGATGAAAAAAGTTGTTTTAATAGTGTTGATTATCGCTTCTAAAATTGCCTTTGCTCAAACATTTGAGCTAGTTAATAAGGATACAATTAACCTCACAGATAGCTTAGGAAGAAAACAAGGGAATTGGGTTATTACCAACAAAATGATTCACAAGCCCTGCTATACCGATGATCAAAAAGTAGAAGAAGGTGTTTATGTAAATTCAAAAAAAACAGGTATCTGGACGGAATATTACTGCAACAATAATTTGAAAAGCAAAATTACGTATGACAATAATCGCCCTAACGGATATGCCATGATGTATCACGAAAACGGTAAGATAAAAGAAGAAGGTTTATGGAAGAATAACCGTTGGGTTGGTGATTACAAATTATATTATGAAAACGGGCAGGTACAACAAGCATTTAAGTTTAATACTACCGGCAAACGTACCGGAGATCAGGCGTATTATTGGGAAAATGGCCAAAAGATGATTGAAGGAAATTGGGATGAGGGAAAAGAAGCCGGCATTGTAAGAGAATGGTATGAAAATGGAGATTTGAAATCCGAGAAAAATTTTGCGGATGGTTATTTGGATGTAGCCTCAGTAAAAAATTTCGAGCCTAAAAAACCTATAGTTAAAGGAACTCCAAAAGAAGAGGTTAAAGACCCCATTAAAGTAGCTCCTATTATCGTGGATGAAAAAGTCGAAAAAGTTAATATTGGTCAGCCATTTACCGGTGAAGGATACTTTAAACTATACAACAAAAATAAGCAGGTGTCTAAAGATGGCACCTTCCATAAAAGCAGCCTGATTGACGGTAAAGTTTACATTTATAATAACAATGGAATTTTAACCCGTATAGCGCTTTATAAAGGCGGCAAGTATATTGGTGATAGCGTTATTGAAGAATAATATATTTTAGTACTGAGGTGAGATATGTGATTTGAGATAGAAAAATGCCTCACAACGCTTCACAATACTTAGCATCTCAATTCTCATGTTTCACATCTCCTTTATTTTTCTATGAATAATCAACTCTTAATTTACAATACACTTTCCCGAACTAAAGAAACGTTTGAACCCATCAATAAAGGAATGGTTGGTTTATATGTTTGCGGTCCCACCGTTTATAGCGATGTTCACCTGGGTAACTGCCGCACATTCATCTCTTTCGATTTAATTTACCGCTATTTATTACATCTTGGATTTAAGGTTCGTTATGTGCGTAATATCACTGATGCAGGTCATTTGGAAGGCGACAGGGATGAAGGAGAAGACAAATTTGCAAAAAAAGCAAAGCTGGAACAATTAGAACCAATGGAAATTGTTCAGAAATATACACTCGGGTTTCATGATGTATTGCGCCAATTCAATACTTTATCTCCTAGTATTGAGCCTACTGCAACCGGGCATATTTGTGAGCAGATAGAAATGATTAAAAAAATTATTTCTGCCGGCTATGCTTATGAAGTAAATGGCAGCGTTTATTTTGATGTGGAAAAATACGATAAAGTGTTTCTTTACGGACAGCTTACTAATCGGCAATTAGAAGACTTACTAACGAATACCCGGGAACTTAGCGGACAAGACGAAAAACGTGGTCGCCTTGATTTTGCTCTTTGGATAAAAGTAAAACCGGAACAAATTATGCGTTGGCCTTCCCCTTGGGGATGGGGTTTCCCTGGTTGGCACATCGAATGTTCCGCTATGAGCAGCAAATATCTGGGTGATACCTTTGATATTCATGGTGGCGGAATGGATCTGCAGGCTACCCATCATACCAATGAAATTGCACAATCACAGGCTTGTAATCACAAAGCCCCTGTTAAATACTGGATGCATACAAATATGCTTACCGTAAACGGTGTTCGTATGTCAAAAACCGCTGGTAATGGCTTTTTACCCGGTGAATTATTTACAGGAAATCATCCATTACTGGAAAAAGGATACAGCCCCATGGGTGTTCGTTTTTTTATGATGCAAACTCATTATAGGAGTACACTGGATTTCTCAAATGAAGCATTGCAGGCATCTGAAAAAGGGTATGCCCGCTTGATGGCTGCGATTAAAACATTGGAGAATTTAAAACCATCAATAATGTCAGGAATACGACTTATCGATCACGAAAAAGCTTGCTATGATGCAATGAATGATGATTTTAACACCCCTGTTTTAATTGCCGAATTATTTGAAATAGCAAGTATTATTAATTCTGCAAATGATGGTAAAAAGTCTCTTACCGCGAATGATATTAGTGGGTTAAAAAAACTAATGCACGATTTTGTATTTGATGTATTAGGGTTAAAACAAGAATCCTCCAATACCTCTGACAATAAAGTGTTAAGTGGTGTGATGGAAATAATTTTAGAAATAAGAAAAGAAATAAAATTAAAAAAAGATTTCGTGGCATCCGACAAATTGCGCGATGATTTAGTCAAAAACAAAATTTCAATAAAAGATACTAAAGATGGCGCAATCTGGTCAATTCAGGAATAAAATACAAGTAGTATTCTTTATTAGTATAGCCGTTTTTCTTGCATCCTGCCACAATAGAGTGGAACAAGCTAAGGATAATGAAATAAAAACAGTTGAAGTCAAAAAGAATCCGGTACCTGATTTTAACCCTGATTCCGCTTATGCTTATGTAAAAGCACAGGTTGATTTTGGTCCGCGCATACCCGGAACTCCCTCTCATGCAAAATGTGCTGATTATTTAGTGGCAAAACTAAAATCATACGGACTTGAAACCATTGTTCAAAGAGGCACAGTACAAACATTCGACAAAAAACAATTCAGTCTGAAAAACATCATCGCTTCATTTAAGCCGGAAGCACAAAGCAGAATCATGATTTGTTCGCATTGGGACACACGCCCTTTTGCGGATGAGGATACAAAAGATCCTGATAAATCATTTGATGGTGCAAATGATGGCGCAAGTGGTGTTGGTCTGGCACTCGAAATTGCCCGTCAGCTCAGTGGCGCATCCCAACCCAATATTGGAGTTGATATTATCTTTTTTGACCTTGAAGATTATGGCTCCAGCGGAAATAATGATTCCTGGTGCCTTGGTTCACAATTTTGGGCGAAGAATTTACATAAAACGAATTACTATGCAAATTTTGGAGTTTTATTAGATATGGTAGCGGGTCAAAATGCTGTGTTCCCTAAAGAAAGCAAATCTGTAGGGTTTACCTCTGCTGTTGTTGATAAAATTTGGGAAGCGGCAGACGATGCAGGTTATGGAAATTATTTTTTGTCCCAGACAAAAAATTTTGTGGGTGTTGATGATCATGTTTATGTGAATCAGGCAGGTGTACCGTGTATTGATATTATTGAGTATAATCAGGCAACAGGAGGCTTTGGCGATTATCATCACACACATAAAGATAATATGAGTCTGATTGATAAAAACACGTTGAAAGCTGTTGGACAAACATTGCTGGAAGTGATTTATAATGAGAAGTAAACAGTCCAAAATACTCATCATCCGTTTTAGTTCCATTGGCGATATTGTATTAACTACACCTGTAATCCGCTGTTTAAAACTACAAAAGCCGGATATTGAAATTCACTACCTTACAAAAAAAACATTCAAAGGGATTTTAGAACATAATCCGTATATCACAAAAATTCATTGTATTGAAAAAGATGTAACCTCATCCGCCCTTCGGGCATCCCGCCATGGCGGGAAGAAGGGAAGCGGAAATAATTTAAGAGAAGTGATAGCAAGTC
The DNA here is from genome assembly GCA_036170475.1 of Bacteroidia bacterium. GTDB lineage: Bacteria > Bacteroidota > Bacteroidia > 2-12-FULL-35-15 > 2-12-FULL-35-15 > 2-12-FULL-35-15. The sequence continues at coordinate 8,945 of JAVHPE010000212.1, forward strand.
TGAAAAAAGAAAACTTTGATTTTGTTGTTGATTTGCATCACAATATCCGATCAGCGCAAATTAAAATGGCGCTTAGTAAACCCTCATCAACCTTCAAAAAACTGAATTTCAAAAAATGGTTGCTGGTAAATTTTAAAATAAATAAAATGCCTGCCATACATATTGTTGATCGCTATATGCAAACAATTGAATCTCTGGGTGTAAAAAATGATAGTAAAGGACTTGATTATTTTATTTCGCAAGATGATGAGGTGAATATTTCTACCCTGCCGGCTTCGCATCAAAATGGATATATAGGATTTGTTATCGGAGCAAAGCATTTCACCAAACAGTTACCAACCGAAAAAATAATTTCTATCTGCAAAAAAATAAATCAACCGATTATTTTACTGGGAGGGAAAGAAGATAATGAACGGGGCGTGGTAATTGAAAAAGCCGTAGGCAGTATTATTTACAATGCTTGTGGAAAATACAATTTGAATCAATCTGGCTCCTTAATTAAACAAGCAACAAAAATAATTTCACATGATACCGGACTAATGCATATTGCAGCAGCATTCAAAAAAAAAATTATTTCCGTTTGGGGTAATACCGTCCCCGCTTTTGGCTTTGAGCCTTATCTGCCGGATGCAAAATCAAAAATAGTGGAGGTGCAAAATTTATCCTGCAGGCCATGTTCTAAAATTGGATATGATAAATGCCCGAAAGGACATTTTAAATGTATGATGTTGATTGATGAAAAGGAGTTTGTTTAACTAATACCTTTTAAAATTATAAAACAGTCCAATTAAAATTATAAAACAGTCCAATCACACTTTCTCGACTCCGCTCGAAATGACTGTGCGTGTAGTCATTTCGAGCGGAGTCGAGAAAGCGCGAGGGGTTAGAAATCAGAAAATATATGGTTACAACTGGTATAAATCACTATCATGAATAGAATTTTAATTTTTCTTTTTATACTCCTCTTTTGTGGCAACGCTTGTTTTTCCCAAAAACAAAGTAAAGCGGATTCCCTTCAAACCCTTTTGACAACAATTAAAGAAGATAGTTCCAAAGTAAATATCTTAAACGATTTATGCTGGGAATTAATAAGCACTGGTGAATATGCAAAAGCAAATGTCAGGGCTAACGAAGCATTAAGTATATCCGAAAAAATAAATTTTGAAAAAGGACTTTCAGTTTCACTGAACGCCATTGGAATTATTTTCTGGTACCAGGGTAATTACCCCAAAGCATTGGAATATCAATATAAAGTATTAAAAATAAGTGAAGAAGCCGGTGATAAAAGACGAATTGCAGGATCACTCAACAACATTGGGAATATTTACCATGAGCAGGGCGACCTTTCCAAAGCATTGGAAGATCAATATAAAGCCTTGAAAATTTATGAGGAAATCGGCGCTAAACCTGACGTTGCCAATTTATATAATAACATAGGAGTAATTTACCGCAAACAAAATGATTATGCTAAAGCCTTGGAATACCATACCAAAGCATTAAAAATACGTGAAGAAATTGGAGATAAAGCTGCTATTGCAAGCTCACTCAACAATATCGGAGTTATTTATCAAGAGCAAAGTAATTTTCCTAACGCATTGGAGCATTATAATAAAGCATTAAAAATATTTGAAGAAATTGGTGACAAAAAAAATATTGCAAACCTGCTGATTAATATTGGTAACAATTATTTTAAACAGAAAAAATATCCGGAGGCGTTAATCTTTCAGAATCAAAGTTTAATACCCGCTAAAGAAATTGGATACCTTGAAGGTATTAAAGAAGCTGAAAAATCATTAAGTGAAATTTATGAACAACTAAATGATAATGGAAATGCTTTAACACACTATAAAAAATATATTACGGTTCGTGATAGTGTTTTTAATGAAACTAAAAGCAGACAGATTGCTGAAATGAGGACTAAATATGAAGTCAATCAGAAAGAAAAAGAAATAGCACTGCTGACCAATGAAAAAAAATTAAAAGAGACAAAATATTATTCAATTATTCTCAGTATTCTGTTTATTTCAATCTTGCTTTTTGCATTATATAATCGCTACCATGTTAAACAAAAACTCATTGCAGAAAAGCAGAAACTCATTATAGAAAAACAACTCATCGAAATTGAACAAAGGGCTTTGCTCCTGCAAATGAATCCCCATTTTATTTTTAATTCTCTGTCGTCCATCGGGAGTCTGATTTATGAAAATAAGCCCCAGGTTGCAGTAAAATATCTCACAAAGTTTTCGAGATTAATGCGGCTGATTTTAGAATATTCACTTGAATCAGCCATTCCGCTTGCTAAGGAGATTGAGTTGTTAAAGTGTTATGTAGAGCTGGAACAGTTTAGGTTTGAGGATAAATTTGACTTTACTGTTTTTGTTGATCCGGAAATTAAGAACAATATTACCATACCCCCTATGCTGATTCAACCACATATTGAAAATGCGATACTGCACGGACTGAACACAAAATCCGGTAAAGGCAATCTTGAATTAAAAATTACAAGCGTAAATAATAATATTATTTGTGAAATAAGAGATGATGGTATTGGCAGGGAAAAGGCTATGCAGCAGCAGAATGAAACAAATCATAAATCAATGGCAACTGACATTACCAATAAACGATTGGAAATAATCAATCAAAATAATAGTAACCCTATTCAATTAACGATTGAAGATTTAAAAAATGCAGAAGGCTCAGCACTTGGAACAAGTGTTAAGCTGACAATTCCTTTTCAAACCGTATAAAAAACATGATAACAGCTGTAATTGTTGATGACGAAAAAAGATCGCGCACCTTTTTAAAAGGGCATATCAACACCTTTTGTCCCGGGCTAAAAATTGTAGGTGAAGCAGAAAGTGTAAGCTCTGCTGTTAAAGTGATTCAGGACTTAAACCCTGAACTGGTATTTTTGGACATCAAAATGCCTGATGGAACTGGCTTTGATGTTATTGAGCGCTTAAGGGAAGAAGATAAAAACGGGGTTTTAAAATTCAAAATTATTTTTACCACCGCTTTCGACCAATATGCAATTAAAGCCATTAAATTCAGTGCCCTGGATTACTTATTAAAACCAATAGATCCGGAAGAGTTGGTGGCGGCACTAAAAAAAATAAAAATTGAGCCTGCACAGAAAAGTATAAATGAAAACATCGATGTATTGATTAGCAATGTTAAATCGCTTAGCGGGACAAATAAAAAAATTGCCTTAAACACAAGCAACAAAACATATATCTATAAAATAGATGAAATTATCAGATGTGAATCCAGCGGCAGCTACACGGTTTTTTATATAAAAAATGCGGAGCCAATTCTAATTTCAAAAAGTCTGGGGGAAACAGAGGATTTATTAAAAGAACATCAGTTTGAAAGAATCCATAAATCTCATTTGATCAATCTGAATTATTTAAGAACCTTCATTAAAAGTGATGGTGGCTATGTAGAGATGGAAAATGGTGACAAAATACCTGTATCCAATAGAAAAAGAGAATATCTGACTCAGCTTCTTAAATCATTGTAGCTGAGGGCTGCATGTAGCGTCTTGGTGGTGAAAAAAACATTTATTTGGATGCAAGATGAAAAGTTTATGGCAAGAATCAAATTCGTTAATCCTCCAAAACGTATCGTTCGTTAACAATCTTTGACCTCTGGTAAATTCTTGCATTTTTATGGTTTTAAACCGATGTATATTTGTTCAGGAGATTTAATTAATAGTTTTTCAATCTTTAAAACTATGTTACAGTTTAGGTCCAATCCCTTAAACTATTTTATTGTTTTTAAAATTAATAAAACTAACAGATTTAGCAAAAATTATAATCTGAAAGGCGCGTAAGCCAGAAAAGGTAGCGGGGGCAGCATTTGCTAGTGCGTGTGCCGATGACCTTTTCTTGAATTTTTTGTTACTTTTTGTTTCAAGACAAAAAGTAAAATGCTTAAAAGGACTAGGAATTCTATATCTTAGATGAATATAATTAGGTGCAAAGCCCTATTATCAGACTACCTAAATAGTAACAAAACTATAATAGTATGGAAACTGAATCTGGTTATAAAAAATTTAATCTGTTGAAATGTATAAAAGATTTAAGAACGGACAAGAAAAAAACAGCGAATCAAAACCAGAATTTCAGGGAGGAAGGAATTGATTCGATGGGAACCTTGCTTTTAATTTTAATAATAACATTCATTTGTTATTGCATTTACCTCGCATATCATTAAAAAAAACTGAGTATCGACAAACAGTTTAAATAAAGAAAAAAACAAAAACGCTTAAAAATCAACCTAATTATAAACCAAAAACTATATATCATGAAAACTAAAAAAAGTACCCAGGAGCTAAAAAAGCCAACACCGGGTTTTGGCAAACAGCTGATGCTTATTATGAAAAAATCATGCATTATAGCAGCGCTTGCTTTATTTGGATTCAACGCAAGTGCACAATGTACTGGTGTTGTTGCTGCCTTCAGCAATACAACAGTATGCCTTAGCAGTGCAACTCAATTCACAGACCTCTCCACAACTTCATCCGGAACCATCACCTCCTGGTCCTGGGATTTTGGCGATAGCAGTCCTGTTAACAACACTTCAAATCCTTCCTATACGTATGCCAATGCAGGAAACTACAATGTTTCTTTAATTGTTGTCAATAACAGCGGATGTGCCGATACAACGATAATGGGAGTTACTGTAAATTCAGCATCGGTTGCACCTACCATGGCAGAATTCAGTCAGGATACGATTTGTGAAGGTTCGTCAACCATTTTATCGGCGTATGGTGGTTCGCTTGGAGTAGGCGCAGACTATAACTGGTATTCAGGAAGCTGTGGTGGAACATTTATAGGAACTGGCGCTGGTGCTACAGTAACCCCTTCATCCACTACTACATATTTTGTAAGAGCCGAAGGCGCCTGTAATACCACTTCTTGTGCATCGGTTACAATAATAGTAAACTCAGTTCCTGTAGGTACTGCATCACCTGCATCTCAAACAATTTGTTCGGGAGATGTTACATCAATTGCTTTGTCAAGTAATATAGGAGGGGCTACTTTTTCCTGGACGGTAACACAAACAGGTGTAACTGGGGCAACAGCCGGTTCTGGTTCTACTATAGCACAAACATTAGCTGCAACAGGAATCAGTGCGGGTACCGCCATATATACCATTAGCCAACCTGGAAATGGTTGCGGAGGAAATCCCACTACTGTTACAGTTATGGTAAATCCTCTTGCTGTTGTTACTGCATTACCCTCATCACAAACAGTATGTTCAGGAGATTCAACTTCAATTATATTATCGAGCACTATGTTGGGTACAACTTATTTCTGGACTGTAACTCAATCCGGTGTATCAGGTGCATCAGCAGGTTGGTCTGGGTCAAGCATATCACAAACATTAACAACTACGGGAACTAGTGCCGGTATAGTAGTATATACGATTAGTCATACTACTCAGTTCGGATGTATTGGAAGTGACATTACCGTTACAGTCACTGTAAATCCCCAGGATGATGCTTCTTTTACTTATACATCTGCAACATTCTGCCAATCTGGAGCTAATCAGACTCCGGTCATTACAGGTTTGACTGGCGGAACTTTTTCATCAACACCTGCGGGATTGGTACTTAATTCTTCAACGGGCACTATTGATGTAGCAACAAGTGCCTTGGGAGCTTATACTGTTACCTATACAACAAACGGGATTTGCCCAAACACAAGTTCTGTAATTATTACAATTAATACCGCCTCTTCAGCCAATTTTACTTATTCCGGTTCTCCTTTTTACCAAAATGGTACTAATCCTTCGCCAATTTTTGGTTCAGGTGCAAGTGCAGGTATATTTACTGCTACTCCTGCAGGTTTAGTATTTGTAAATGTCAATACAGGCGAAATCGACGTAGCATTAAGTGCTCCCGGTACTTATACAATCACTAATACTATTCCTGTTAGTGGTACTTGTCCCGCTATAAATGCAACAACTACAATTGTTATCAGTGGTTGTGCATCATACACTTCATTGGGGAGTGCATACATTAACAGTCCTTTTGGCTCATGCGTAAGCGATTCCGCTGTCATTGACTTTACCTATCTTTCGTATACAAATCTTTCCGGCAGCGGTTCAAGTTCCCTTATTTTTAATTGGGGAGATGGCGTAACCGACACGTATCCTATACAACATAACGGAAGTACCGATTCCGCTTTTTATGCTCCACTCGCAGTCCATTTATATACTACTCCTGGTATATATACTGTAATGCTTACATTTTATGATGCAGGAGCTTGTTATAACGATACGATTATTGGAATAATAAATGTTAGCAGCACAACCTGCGGTAATTTAACCGGCACCGTATTTAATGATGCCAATAATGACTGTACCCAAAATAATGGTGAATTAGGAGTCATTGGTATAGAAATTTTGCTGACACAAGGGATCAATACTTATACTGCATGGACTGATTCATCAGGTAATTATGCTTTTAATGTACCAACCGGTGCCTATACAATAGAAGTAAATAACCTCAATGCTGGTTATAGTATAACATGCAGCGGTAGTTTACAACATGCCACCACAGTTACCTCCGGGACTAACGTAGAAAATTTTGCTATCTCTTGTACCGGAGCATTTGATGTTGCAGTAACAGGGATATCATTAATGGATGGTTTTTATCCTGGTACAGGCGATGCTATTTTGCCACATGTCGGAATATTAAACGCCGCTTGTAATCTTACTATTCCCGGTCAGGTAAAAATGATTTTAGAGCCTTGTATACAATATTCAACTTCAGGATTCTCCTGGTTTACTAATCCTCCTGATGCTGTTATTCCAGCTTCAACCGGCGACACGTTAGTTTGGTATGTAAGTGATATTAATAATATTGGTTCTTTTAGCTATTGGGATTATGCAGTGAATGTAACAACCTGTACTTCTGCCCAGGTAGGCGATACTGTATGTATTACTATGATGGTGCTTCCAACTGCCGGGGACGCAGATCTAAGCAACAATACCTATACCCGTTGTTTTGCAATTGGTGTAAGTTATGATCCTAACTACAAAGAGGTTGAGCCTAAAGGTGCAGGAGTACAAGGTTTTATTCCTCCCGCTACTCCAAATTTAACGTATACCATAAATTTCCAAAATACCGGTACTGCAGTTGCCCGCAATATTTATGTGCTAGATAGCATTGATGCTGACTTGAATATCAACAGTATTGAAATACTAAGCGCCAGCCATGGAATACAGGTTTACCGCTTACCAAACAATACCTTGAAATTTATGTTTGCCAATATTATGTTACCGGATAGCACCAGTGATAAATACCATAGCCATGGGTATCTTACCTTCCGTATTAAACCAAATACAGGTTTAGCGGCTGGAACGCAAATCAAAAATACCGGAAATATTTATTTTGATTACAATGAACCGGTTGCAACAAACACAGTGCTTAACACTATTGCGATTTCCTCCGGTATTAATGAAATCAAAAGTTTTGGAGTATTGAAAGTAGCTCCGAATCCGGCTAAGGACAAACTGGTTGTGAGCATTAGCAGCAATGGTAGCAGTAGCATTATAATAACAGATGTGCTTGGCAAAATTGTATGGCTGATAAACACTACTGATTTGCAAACCCAAATAAATGTTAGTGATTTACAAGACGGTATTTACTTTATAAAACTATCACAAGGTAATGCCACTTATGTAGAAAAAATCATCATCAGCAAGTAAAATTAATTTTTGATTAACAATAAAGAGGCTGCTTATAAATAGGCAGCCTCTTTTTTTACAGGTGCTTCAGCTGCCCCTGCTCTTGGGTTCAGCCCACTTCAGGATGATTACGTGGTCAATGCAGTATTTTGCCTCGCAGAATATAAACAAAAGCGCCTTGTCCTTTTAAAGGACAAGGCGCTTAAAAATGTTTTTCTTTTTTATGCTTTAACCAATTTGCCTGTTAAAATTTCGGCATCTACTAAAATCCTTCCGCAATGTTCACACACGATTATCTTTTTATGCATACGAATATCTAATTGGCGCTGAGGTGGTATTTTATTAAAACAACCACCGCAAGCATCGCGTTCTACAGACACTACACCAAGTCCATTCATCACATTTGAGCGGATACGTTTATAAGCGTTCAATAAACGCTCTTCTATAATTGTTTCTGAATTTTTTGATTTTTTTAACAACGAAGCCTCTTCTTTTTCTGTTTCCGCAACTATTTCTTCCAACTCTTTTTTCTTAATCTTAAGATCTTTCTTGCGACTTTTTAATTCTTCATCCGATTGTTCAGCAATTTCTTTTTTAGCAATGATATTTGCTTTGTATTCTTTAATGCGTTTTTCCGCTAGTTGAATTTCGAGGTTTTGAAATTCCATTTCTTTTGTTAAAGAATCGTACTCGCGGTTATTGCGCACCTTATTTTGTTGGGTTTCGTATTTTTTTATTAAAACCTGAGACTCTTTAATAACATTTTTCTTTTCAGCAATTGCATCATCCAATGCTTTCAACTCTTCGTTAAAATTACCAATACGGGTTTCTAAACCAGCAACGAAATCTTCCAGATCTCGCACTTCCAAAGGCAATTCACCTCTTACGGTTCTAATCTTATCAATCTTTGAGTCAATTTGTTGTAATTCAAATAAGGCTCTCAACTTTTCCTCTACTGAAGTTTCGTCAGTTTTAGCTTTTGACATTTTTTATAGATATTTAATTGGATTTGTATTGTTTTTTGTAATCAGGACTGCAAATGTACTAAAATTTTTCTTCAAAATCTCATAAAATAATTCCATTGTAAACTGCTCTGCCTCATAATGTCCTATATCAGCAATAACAATGCGATTTTCCGCATCAAAAAACTGATGATATTTAAAGTCGGCAGTAACAAACAAATTTGCGCCATTTTTAATAGCGTCTCCCAGTAAAAAGCTGCCGGAGCCGCCACAAATTGCTACTTTTTTCACTTTTTTATCGCGCAAAGCGGTATAGCGTATGTTATCAGCTTTCAAGGTAGTTTTTATCGTTTTTAAAAAAGTAATTTCGTCAGTTTCTGTAGTCAATTCTCCAATAAGTCCTGCCCCAACTCTGCTATGTGTGTTTGTAATTGAAAAAAGGTCGTAGGCAGCTTCTTCATAAGGGTGTACCGCAAGCAAAGCCTTTATTAATCGCTGTTCGATATGTTGCGGATAAATTGTTTCAATTCTTACCTCTTTTTCCTGATGTTGTTTCCCCTGTTCGCCTACAAAAGGGTTGCTTCCCGCCCCGGCACGGAAAGTCCCCGTTCCGGCAGTATTAAAACTACATTCATCGTAATTCGCTATATTCCCTGCACCTGCACTAAACAAAGCGGTTCGTATTTCTTCCGTATTTTTTTCAGGACAAAATGTTACTAATTTTTTTAATAAATTTTTTTGTGGGGAAAGAACATGACAATTAATTAATCCAAGCTTTTCAGCGATTTTGGCGTTTACACCATTATGAACATTGTCAAGGTTGGTGTGTGCGGCATAAATAGCGATGTTGTTTTGAATCGCTTTAATGATAACACGTTCTACATAATTTTTTCCGTTGAATTTTTTTAAGCCTGAAAAAACAATGGGATGATGAGCGATTACCAGATTACAACCGCATTCAATAGCCTCATCGATAATTGCTTCGGTGCTATCCAAGCAAATAAGTGCGGATGTAATTTCCATATCGCGATTTCCACAAATCAGTCCGGCATTATCATAACTTTCCTGATATGCTAATGGTGCATAAGCCTCAAAGCAATCAGTTATTTCTTTTAATTTCATTTGTTCCCGAATTATTAATTTTTACGAAATTACAAAATTTGTTATTGGGATTTTAGAAGTTATTTATTCGAGTTTGACTAATTCAAGCTACATTCCAAATTTTATATATATTTTTGCCTCGTTATTTTGAGCAACCCCGGTATGGAAAATTTCTGATTTTCAAAAAACAATCCTCATTTAACTTATTCTTTATAGTAGATTTATAAGATTACCGCTAAAAAAATAATTGGCTTTGGGAAAATATACCCTTAAAATAGAATATGATTATGATTTTGTGTTGATAGGAATTTCCTCTCACGAAAAAGATTATCGCATTTGTTGGGCACTGAATCAGGCATTGGGACTTGATTTAACAAAAGGCGAATCGCTTGAAATTAAAGCGAAGAAACAAAATACACCTTCCTTTTTTTCATTGTTTAAGTATGAAAATACAGTAGAGTTTATGGAGTATTTTGTTATCTCTAATTTAAGTGAAAATAAATTATATACATCTAAAGATAATACGTTGTTTGGCAAAGGTGTAAAGGAATCGGATTCAACAGAAAACGGAATATTAATTCCGGAGCACAAACAAATGACCTGTTTTTTTGTAATCAGAGGGGAAATGGAAGAAGAAAAAATGGAAGAACTGGTTCAGAAAATAAAAGAAATAGATATAATACTCGCAGTTGTTTCTATTGATGTGCGGGCACTAAAATCCAAAACGAATTTAATTTTTTAAAAAAAGAAAAACGAGTCACTAATTCCTTTAAGCAAAGAAGCCATCGCACATATTTCGACAGGCTCAATATGACCAGCGCGCAGTCAGTCTGAGCTTGTCGAAGACTGTGGGCTGGCATTTATTAGAAAATATCTTTGGTTGAACGACATTGAATTATTCACACCAATTCGTTACATTCTTAAATTAAAAACAAATAAAATGAAAAGAACAAAAATTGTAGTAACTCTTGGTCCTGCATCGTCATCGGCTGAAGTGATTGAAGAAATGGTTAAAGCAGGGGCAGATGTTTGTCGTATTAATTTTTCACATGGTTCGTATGAAAATGTGTTGGAACAGATAAAAAACATACGTTCGACAAATAAAAAATTAGGCACACATACTGCGATACTTGCGGATTTACAAGGACCTAAACTACGCATCGGAGTTGTTGAAAATAACAATGTGGAATTGTTTGCCGGTAAAGAAATTATCATTACCACAAAAGAATGTACAGGAACCGCGGAGCGGGTTTATATTACCTATCCTCAGTTTCCGAAAGATGTAAAAGCCGGAGAGAACATATTAATTGATGATGGTAAGTTATTATTGACAGTGAAAGAAACAAACGGTAAAGATGAGGTAAAGGCAATTGTTAGTCACGGGGGAATTTTATCTTCAAAAAAAGGTGTTAATCTTCCTAACACAAAAATTTCATTGCCTTGTTTAACCGAAAAAGATTTAAAAGATCTGGATTTTGCTCTAACGCAAGATGTGGACTGGGTAGGACTTTCATTCGTTCGTTCCGCTGCTGACATTATTGAGTTGAAACATTTGATTCAAAAATTTGATTATAAAGCGAGAGCAAAAGTGGTTGCTAAAATTGAAAAGCCGGAAGCGATTCTGGATATTGATAATATCATTAAAGAAACGGACGCAATAATGGTTGCTCGGGGTGATTTGGGCGTGGAGGTGCCTATGCAGGAAGTTCCTGTAATTCAAAAAATGTTGGTACGTAAATGTCTGGAAGAATCAAAACCTGTAATCATTGCTACACAAATGATGGAAAGTATGATTACAAATATCAGCCCTTCTCGCGCGGAGGTTAATGATGTCGCAAATAGTGTGATGGATGGTGCTGATGCGGTAATGCTTAGCGCGGAAACATCAGTAGGAAGTCATCCGGCAAAAGTGGTGGACGCGATGACAAAAATTATCGAACATGTGGAGAAAGAAAGCCTTATTTATAATCGCGATAACGCTGCACCGGATGTAAACTTGAACAACGAGCGCTTTATTTCAGACTCTATTTGCTATACCGCCTCCAAAATGGCGCAACGTAGCAAAGCTTCCGCCATTATAGCAATGACTCATTCGGGATACACAGCTTTTAAATTAGCGAGCCATCGCCCGAAATCAAACATTTTTGTGTTCACTGACAATTACCAGATTCTTACCACTTTAAACTTAGTTTGGGGGGTTCAGGGATTTTATTATGATAAAAATATCAGCACGGATCACACCATTGCGGACATTAAATTTATCTTGAAGAAAAACGGTTTTATAAAATTAAATGATTTTATAATCAACATTGCCAGCGCTCCGCTAAACGAAAAAGGAAAGACTAATATGATTAGACTTAGCATAGTAGAATAGTTAAATAGATGTGAGATATGAGATATGAGATGCGGGTATAATGTAAAAGACATCTATGAACAAAACCATTCAGGCACATTTAGCATTAATAGCCGTAAATATTATTTATGGCGCTAATTTTTCTATTGCTAAAGAAGTGATGCCTGCTTATGTTCAGCCATTTGCTTTTGTTGTGATGCGTGTAGGCTGCTCATTAATATTGTTTTGGGTAGTAGCAGCCTTATTTATCAAAGAAAAAATTGACAGGAAAGATTTGCCCCGTATTGCTCTGTTAGCAGCCTGTGGAGTAGCTGTAAACCAAATGCTGTTTTTAAAAGGCTTGAGCCTGACCACACCAATCAATGCATCAATCATTATGGTATCTAATCCCATTATTGTATTGTTAATCGCAGCAACGGTATTAAAAGAAAAGATTTCGCTCAGTAAAATTGCGGGAATAGCTATTGGTGTGGCGGGTGCATTGCTATTATTGTTGTTTAATAAAACGTTTACCTTTGGTTCTGAAACTATCTCAGGAGATTCTATGATATTGATTAACTCAACATCATGGGCTTTATACCTGATTTTGGTAAAGCCATTAATGAAAAAATATAACACCTTTACAATTGTTAAATGGGTGTTTTTATTTGGATTTATCTATGTTTTACCTTTTGGGTTCGATGAAATCAAACAAATAAATTGGGTGGCGTTGCCCTCCGGTGTCTGGAGGGACATACTCTTTGTTGTTATTGGAAGCACCTTTCTTGCATACGCTTTAAATACTTACGCCTTGCGAGCATTGAGTCCTGCTGTGGTAAGTATTTATATTTATGTACAGCCATTTATAGCAACACTCATTGCAATATTTTATTATCGTAATGATGAATTGGATCCGCGAAAAATTATTTCCGGAATGCTTATTATTATTGGCGTTTATTTGGTAAGCCGACCATTTAAAAAAATTAAATTGTAACCCTTAACCCCAATCCGACTTTAACCCCAAGTCCTCCTGTAGTTCCTAATTCGGGTATATTTATATAGTTTACAAATGGGCGGGTTTCCAAAGAAATATGAAACTGTTTAAAGAACTCTCTTTTAGTACCTACCCTAAAATCAATACCAAGAGGCAAATAAGCGGCATACCCGTAATTGTTTTTATTTACAATCCTTTCCGTACTGGACTTATCCGTATTATCAACAGTAGATAAACCGCTTGACGGTGTAATTGATGAGTATTCATTATAATCAATATCGGTATAAGCGATTATTGATTCTCCTCCTTCAAGCCCAAGCCCTCCGTATACAGACCAACGAGCAGCAGGGTTAGTCCTGTAAATAAATGAAACATCAAACCTGACCTGCTGGGAAGTGTAAATCATACTATAATTATGGTAGGTTACTGAATCAGAATAAATTGTTTGCCCTGTCTGGCTGGAAGTAAGGGTATCAAAAGGTACCCTGTCAGTTTTTGTGAGAGAATTAGACATGTTTAGTCCTGAAAAAGAGATTCCAATACGTAGCTGTGTCGTTGATTTATTATCTGTGTTGTCTTTATCTGCCGCGCCAATTCCAATGCTTGCGCCAAAGGCAGGCCCGCCAATGCTTCCAGCTCCCTTCGACATGGTATATCCTTGCATGTTTCCACTTAATAGGACCGATTTGGGATTCAGCATCTGAAAATCTGTAAAGGTGCCAAATGGAGTTTTTTGAGAAAAAACACTAAGTGAAAAACCTGCATCATTAATTTCCATAGGACATTTTGCTGGTTTGTTATCTGGAGCCTTTCCTTCATTTTGACTAAAAGTGCATGTAATTACAAGGCATGCAATAGCTGTGATTACCATTTTTAATTTTTTCATAAGATGATTATTTAGATTTAATTACGAACAATACAATGCGTTTGAAATTTTAAATGAAAGCTTAGAGAAAAATCGATGTAATACTGTCCTTCGTCTTTTTGAGACTGGTTAGTTGCGTTTTTCTCAAACATCTGTTTATTTTCCCTACCTCCTATTTGAAAAGCAAATGTATTACCTTAGCGCATCAAAGTCAAATTTATAATCACTAAAGTAACAATATTAAATTGAATCAATGGCAGGCATTTATATTCATATTCCTTTTTGCAAACAAGCTTGTCATTATTGCGATTTTCATTTTTCTACTTCCTTGAAAAATAAAGACTCGTTTTTGAAAGCACTGAAAAAAGAAATTGTGCTGCAAAAAGAATACCTTAGCCCATCCTATCGGACAACCCTCTCCACTTTGAGAGGGGAAGGGGGTAGGATAAACACTATTTATTTTGGCGGAGGAACCCCATCATTGCTTTCGCAGATAGAATTAATGGATATTTTTGAAACACTGAATAAACATTTTGAAATCAGCCTGGATGCCGAAATCACACTGGAAGGCAATCCAGACGATTTAACATCAAAAAAAATAAAAGAATTAAAAGGTACTCCCATCAACCGTTTAAGTATCGGTATTCAAAGTTTTTATGATGAAGACTTAAAATTGATGAATCGTGCACATAATTCTCAAGAAGCCATATCAGCGGTAAAGGGTTCGCAGGATAAAGGGTTTGAGAACATTACCATTGATTTGATATATGGTATTCCTACGTTGACAAATGACAAATGGAAACAAAATTTACGAACCGCTTTTGATTTGGAAGTAAAACATATTTCTTCATATTGCCTGACAGTAGAGCCTAAAACAGCTTTGGCACATTTGGTAAAGGAAGGAAGAATTAAAAATGTTGATGAGCAGCAAAGTGCGGAACAATTTGAAATGATGCTGGATGAAATGCGAAGAAATAATTTTGTGCAATATGAGATTTCTAACTTTTGCAAAGACAACTTTTTTTCCCGTCACAATAGTAATTATTGGTTAAAAGAAAACTATTTAGGCTTGGGTCCATCCGCACATTCATATAATGGTTATGGCCGGCAATGGAACATTTCAAACAATGCTTTATACATCCAATCGCTTGAAAAAAACAAATTAAATTTTGAAGAGGAAACATTAACCATTTCACAACACTATAACGAATATGTATTAACTTCATTACGCACTATGTGGGGAACCGATTTGAAATATATAGAAGAATATTTTGGAGAAAATTATTTAGTGTATTGTAACAGCGAAGCAGAAAAACATATTAACTGCGAAGAAATAAAGAAGGAAAGGAATAAACTGTTTCTGACGGATAAAGGAAAATTATTCGCGGATAAAATTGCAAGTGATTTATTTTTTGTTGATAAAAAAACCTACCCACTCTGAAAAGGAGAGGGTAGGTTTTTGTCGGGAATAGGAATAGGATAATCCTAACGTTTAAATTGGGTACGGTATAGTTACAGAGAAACAGGCGCCGCTTTGGGTATTAGTCCATGCAATACTGTAACCATAAGGGCAAGCTGTTCCCGGAGGAACGGCAACACCTCCTATATCAACACCATAAGTAAGTGTAATTGTATAGGTAATTCCATGATATTCTATAAGACCTGTTAAAGGTTTTCCTATACAATTTGTGATTGGATTCCAAATGTCATACGAAAAATCGACGTTCAACGTAATGACGAAATGATCTCCCATGTTGTTGATTCCCCACATTAATATATGCTCATTAGCATTATTAACATTGATTGAATCTGCGGCAACAGCGGCGTGTAATACATTTGTAGAATTATTAAAAGTAAGCGTTCTTAGTTTTGCGGAGTTCCATTCAATAGCGGTGCCACCATTAAAACTTATTTGCATGTGTGATCTGACTTTATGAATAATCGCTTGTCCCAAATATAGTTGGATCCATCCTCCTCCGCTTTGGTTTTTAACAGCATGGATACCATTAAACTTTATGGATGCATTATTATTATTCGGATACACAACCTTGTAGTCAGTAAAGGTAAGGCTTGCTACCGATCCTTGTGTTGCCCATGTGGTTATGTTAGTTCCATTCCAGGGAAGTTGAACAGTAATAGAACCTGTACGGATTTTACCATTACAGAGAGTGCCATCATAATTCAATGTCAGTTTGCCCGTCGCTTTTTGTAATGAATCGATAGTATAACCACAGGTAGTTTGCACTCCTCTTGTTGTTGAAACTTGCAATAATGCCGAGTTGGCTTCATCCATTGCCTGGTTAGATTCATTTTCTACATTGGATTGATCAGAAGCCCGGGTGGTTTGGCTTGTACTATCGGTAGGAGAAACAAAAGGGGTAGGAGTTGGATCAGGGATTGGATCCGCCTTTTTTTTACAACCTGAAACCAGGAAGATAGCTATTGTTATCGCTATGATACTGGTAAAGAATGATTTTTTTGTTTTCATGTTTTTTTGTTATTAAGTTAATTGACAGTAATGGAAAATAAGAAATGGTTAAGTATACAAAAACGGGAAAAAAGAAAGATAAAGTCCTGCTTAATAAAAAGTGTAAATAATAAAATGTATAGGCAAATATAAAATAAATTTTTCAGATTCGGAAAATTAAATCCTTATTCCGATTACCAAAATATCATCCACCTGCTCACTATTGCCTTTCCATTGTTCGATTGTTCGATTTAAAATTTCATTTTGCATTTTCATCGGCTTATGACAATTTGCCATAATTAATTCTTTCAATTGTTTTGATTTGAATTTTTTTCCTTTAGGTCCGCCAAACTGGTCAACATAGCCATCGCTGGATGTATAAATACAGTCTCCCGTTTGCAATGAAATAATTTTCCGTGTAAAAGGTTTCTCTCCGCCAATATGCTTGCCGACAGGCATTTTATCAGGTTTGTAAGTCAACATTTCTCCTTTTCTAACTATGTAAAATGAATTATTAGCAGCAGTGTATTCTAATTCCATTTTTTGAAGGTCAAAACGGCAAAGAACTGTATCCATTCCATCTTTTCCTTCTACAGTAGCTCCTTCTGGATTTACCGCTAAAATTATTATCCTGCGCAGTTCATTCAGAATTTCATCGGTATGCGTGATATGTGTTTTGGAATAGCTGATTTCGTTAAGAATTCCCATTCCTATCAGACTCATAAATGCTCCGGGTATTCCATGTCCGGTGCAATCAGCGGTACACACATACAGGTAAGAATTCTTTTTCATTATCCAGTAAAAATCACCGCTTACAATATCACGGGGTTTATATAAAATAAAATAATCGGAAAGGCAGCGGGAAATATAATTTTCAGAAGTTAAAAAAGATGTTTGAATGCGTTTCGCATAACTGATACTATCATTTATTTCTTTGTTTTTCTGCTGAATCTCTTTACTGGCTTTTTGTTTAATACGGTAGCGGTTATAAAGCAGAGCCGCAAACAGCATTACCAGCACTAAAAATACTGCAATGGCAGAGGTAATTACTTTCTGCTTTTGTTCTCGTTCGGAAGATACAGCTATTTGTTTTTCGTATTCTTTCGCATCAAGTGCTTTCTGTTTATCATAATGATACTTTATTTCCTGTTTCATAATCTCTTTCTGGCTCTTTTCGCTCAATATGCTGTCACGCATCATTATATAAAGCTCATGCATCTTAAGTGCTTCTTTGTAATTTCCGGTAATTTTATAACTCAGGGATAAATTTTGGCTTGCATCTTTTGTTGTAGCAACAAGACCTACAGCTTGTGCAATAGTCAATGCTTTTTTGTAAAACTCAATCGCTTTTTCATTTTCGTCTTTCTTTCTATAAATATCCCCAATATTAGTCAGCAAAGCTGCCATCCATTTTTTATTTCCAATTTCTTCAAACATCTTCAAACTACGACCGTAATAATCTAAGGCTTTAGAGTTATCTTCCAGATTTTTATAAACGGAACCAATGTTGGCAAGAGCCAACGCAATATTATTTATATCACCAATTTCTTCACTCATCTTTAAATAACGACTGAAGTATTCCATTGCTTTACCTTTATTGTTTTGATCAAAATATATGGAACCAAGGTTATTATAAGCAGTAGCCATACCTCTTTTGTCATCAATTGCTTCTTTTATTTTCAAACTGCGAGTTAAGTACTCTATTGCTTTTGCTGTGTCATTTTGTTCAAGATAAATCCTCCCTATATTGCTTAGTGTATTCGCCTCACCATTTTTATCGCCTATCTGTTCGTTTTTCAACAAACTCATTGTATAATACTCTATTGCTTTTGCATAGTCTCCCTGATCCTGATAAATTATACCGAAGTTATTTAAAGTTGCGGCAATGCCTTTTTTATCCCCAATTTCATCTCTTATTTTTAAACTACGGGAGTAATAGTTGAGAGCTTTATCATTGTCGCCTTTATTATAAAAAATAATTCCAATACTATTCAAAGCTAAAGACAATGATTTTTTGAAAGCTTTTTTTTCTGAATTGTTTAAGGATTCTTTTTCCAGGTTCTGATTGGCTAAATCAACAATTTTTTGATTAAGTTCCAGATCTAGTTTAGGATCCGACATATAAATGATATTGTCCCAGGCATTATAAGCATTAATTTTAACAGTATCGTGTGGGGCATTATTGATAGCCCATTTTAGCGAATCAATATCGTGCGCCTGTTTGGGTGATAACTGACCCAATCCCTGAATGGGAATAAGGAATAAAAGTAAGTAAAGGACTTGTTTCATATAAAATTCGTTCAATGACTATGAACAACTTTTTGGCTTGCAAAACGGAAGTAAAAATACGGATAATTAAAGTAAATGTAAAAAACAAATTTATACCTCAGAAAAAAAGTTGTAATTTTCTATTTTCAGTTTATCTGTTTGATGAATCATGGCTGGGAAAAATTACTTAATTTTATTCCTAAAGTTCGGAAGTGTTATTAGATTCAGTTTTTATATAGTTAAGAGAATACTTACTAATTCAAGCTGCGCATTTCCCCTCTGGGGCTCATTTTCGTAACATCAGTTGCTGAAAGGTATGTTATGGAGTAACGAACGTAATAAACAATAACTTAAAAAATAGTAGCCCAAAAGTAATGCAAACCTTTACTAAAGCCGAACGTTTATCAAGTAAGGTAGAAATAGATCGATTATTCGAAACAGGGAAATCCTTTAATAGTGAGCCCTTCAAAATTATCTGGTTGGAAACAACAGTCGGTACCGTCCTCTCAAAAATTGTAATAAGCGTACCTAAACGATTGTTTAAAAAAGCGGTAGATCGCAATAGGTTAAAGCGATTGATCAGAGAGACATACAGAAAAAACAAACATCAGTTGTATGGTAGTCTGAACGATAAAAAAATTCTGCTGATGATTGTTTTTACCCGAAAAACAATCATCGAATATAAAGAGATGGAAGAAAAAATAATTGTAGCAATCCAACGTTTAAGTGAAAAAATTAACTCATAATCAGCATTGAAAACAATATCAAGTCTAATAAGCTATTTATTTATTGGGACGATAAAAATATATCAATATACTATTTCACCTTTGTTGGGAGCTTCCTGTAGGTATGAACCTTCTTGCTCACAATATGGAATTGAGGCTTTAAAAAAACATGGCACTTTAAAAGGTGGTTATCTGACAATAAAACGAATTTTATCTTGTCATCCCTGGGGAGGGCATGGGCATGATCCGGTTCCTTAAATTGAAAATCCGGAGTATTTAACAAATATTGGTTATTAACTCCAAATTCCGGTTCCTCTAAATCGCTAAATCATTCGTAAATTTGTATGGATTTTAATTCGTAATAAATGAGAGCATTCATCAAAAAATTTAAATTATTATTTATTGTTGCACTTTTAGGCGGTTCTGCAATAGTTTCCTATAGCTTTGTTGACAGCTATTTTGAGGTTTCCAAAAACCTCGATATTTTTGCCACTTTGTTTCGTGAACTTAATATTTATTACGTTGATGAAACAAACCCGGGTGATTTGATGAAAAAAGGGATTGATGATATGCTGGAATCATTAGATCCTTATACCAATTATATTCCTGAATCGGAGATTGAAGATTACCGTTATATGACTACAGGGCAATATGGTGGTATTGGTGCATTGATTCGTCAGGATGGAGATTATGTTGTTATATCTGAACCTTATGAAGGGTTTCCGGCACAGAAGGCGGATTTAAGAGCTGGCGATAAAATATTAAAAATCAATGAAACAGATGCTAAAGGGAAAAAGACGGAGGATATCAGCAAATTTTTGAAAGGGCAACCAAGTAGTTTTATAAAACTGGTAATTGAGAGAGAAGGCGAAAAAAAGCCTCTCGAGAAAATAATAAATCGGGAAGAAATAAAAATAAAAAGTGTTTCGTATTCAGGGATGATCGACGCCAATACGGGTTACATAAAACTTGCCGGATTTACCGAAAAAGCCGCAGAAGAAGTGAAAGAGGCATTATTGGAGTTGAAAAAAAATCCTAAATTAAAATCATTGATATTTGATTTGCGCGGAAATCCTGGCGGATTACTTAAAGAAGCCGTTGATATTGTTAACCTGTTTGAAGAAAAAGGAACGGATATAGTAAGTACACGGGGAAAAGTAAAAGATTGGGATAAAGTGCATAAAGCCACTGTTACCCCTATTGATACAGAAACCCCAATAGCGATATTAATTGATCGCGGTTCCGCTTCCGCCTCCGAAATTGTTTCGGGTGCTTTGCAGGATTTAGACAGAGGTGTGGTAATTGGTCAACGCTCTTATGGCAAAGGATTAGTGCAGCAGACACGTCCATTGAGTTATAACGCGCAGCTAAAAGTTACTGTTGCAAAATACTATACGCCAAGTGGTCGCTGTATACAGGCTTTGGATTATACTCATCGTAACGAAGACGGAAGCGTTTCTAAAGTGCCGGATTCGTTAATATCAGCATTCAAAACAAAGAACGGACGAATAGTATATGATGGAGGAGGAATTGCTCCTGATGTAACTACTGAACCACAAAAATATAGCAGTATTCTTACCAGTTTAGTAACTAAAAATCTGATATTTTATTATGCGACAAAATATCGCATTGCGCACGCTACAATTATTCCGGCAAAAGATTTTTTATTGACAGATGCTGAATATGATGATTTTGTCGCTTTCCTTTCCGGGAAAGATTACGACTATACCACTAAAACTGAAAAAACATTAGATAAATTAAAGGCGGATGCCAAAGAAGACAAAGCGTTGGATGTGATAAAAACAGATATTGATGCGTTATTAATTAAAGTAATGCATAATAAAAAAGAAGATCTGATAAAATATAAAACGGAAATAAAACAATTTTTAGAGGAAGAAATCGCTTCACGTTATTACTTTCAGAATGGGCGTTTGGAGGCATCTTTGAAAGATGATCTGGAATTGAAAGAAGCGGTAAGTATTTTAAATGATAAGGAGCAGTATAAAAAGATATTGACTACAATTGTAAAATCTGAAAAACCTTTTTATAACTCAGATGACGAAAAAAGAAAGAATCTAAAAGGTGATAATGGAGATTCTGAAGAATGAAGAAAACGGGTTCAGGTTTTACCTTAAGGGGGGTAACCCAATTGACTATGCAGGAAAGTAATGCTGTTTCGTAGAATAAAAATAGAATTTTTTTAATTGAATAGTGAAAATGATTACAATTTTTGATAATTTCCCCAAAAATATTTTTATCAATTTAACACTAACACAAAAAACATGAAACGAATATTTTATTTTCCACGCATCACAACTATTAGTCTTGCTCTGATGCTAATCGGTGGGGCTATTGTTTTTTCGGGAACAAGCTGCGCTAAAAAAGCCGCTTATGGCGCACAGCCTCTGAAACACAAAGCTCACAAGAAAAAAGGATTAGGTACTGGTATGGGTGGGTAATTTGAAAATGTGCAAATTTTTAATTTATAGATTATTAGTCGGTTCCGAATAAAATTTTTATTCTTTTATCAATCTGATAACCTTAGTTTTTTCTGTTTCTACAATTGATATATAATAAATTCCTTTATTCCACGTACTGCAATCAAGTGAATAATCAGAAGTAGAATTGTTCATTAACTTTATCTCATCATGGTGTTCAATTTCTTGTCCTATAATTGTATAAACAGAAAGTTTTGCAATCACATCTTTAGTTCCCGGATTACTAATTATAAATTGATTATTTGCAGGATTCGGATAAATCAATACGGAGGACTCAATGGCGGACTCTGAATGAATACCTGTAAATGTTATTGTCCAAATACTATCTACCCATTGGGGATTATCAATAAAAGGATTGCGATTATTTTGAATTTGATAAATAGCGTTGTTTCTGTCAATTTCTTTACTACTTACCGGATCCTGATGGCTCCATCGCAATAAAACATCCACCTGCCAGGGAAGAATAGTGGATTTATTGGTGCCATCTGAACTGCTCCACGAAGCATCTTCACTTTGGTATCGGGTACTCATATAAAAATAACCACGCGCTAAATCACCCTTGTATTCGTCAATAGGTTCAAAAACAGTTTGGCTAAATCCGGCATCACTACAGGATCCAAGCATACTGCCATTTTGAGAAGTCCAACTGGGAGTGCTCACGTCTCCATAGGAGTAATTACTTCGGATATTATTTACATAACCATCTGTTGGATAAATATGAAACAAATCAGAGCTAGGTGTTGTTGCTGAACTGAACCAGCTTTGAGGCCATGAATGTTCGCGGTTATAACAAATTCCTTCTCCACTATATGAACCGCATTGATCTGTGGAAAAAGTAAATTCATACGGCGGAGTTCCTCCCGGAATGTCGCTATAAATATCCCATACTTTGCCATTCGGCTTTTTATCAGTATTTTGAAAATGATTCCATAAACTACTATAAGAAACACTGTTATGATTTTTAATGATATTGTGTAAAGCCGTTTTTAATGAAGCGCCCGTTAATCCTTGTGCTGAATTATAATATCCGGCGGGGATCTGAGCATTTATTTTTATTGCCAATAAAATAAAAACAGTAAAAAGGGAAATTAATTTTTTCTTCATTACGATAGTATATTTAGTGCAAAATAAATGCGGGTGGAGTCAAAAACAGACCAAAATTTATATCAGCATAAAAGTAGCTGTTTTTCTACTATAAAAAACGGATGCACTTTTATAGTGCATCCGTAAATCTAACCAACCTTCAAACAAAACAATTATTTTTTTCCATCTTCTTTTACTTCTTCAAAATCAACATCAGTTACCTCGCTGTCATTCGCGGTTTTTTTCTCTGTATCTCCTTGTGGATTAGCATTTGCATCAGCATTAGGCGCGCCTTGTGTCGCATTATACATATCCTGAGAAGCCGCCTGCCATGCAGCATTTAGTTTCTCCAAAGCACTGTCGATACCGGCAATATTTCGTGAAGCGTGAGCTGTTTTCAATTCAGTAAAAGCGCTTTCTATTACCGCTTTTTTCTCAGCAGGAATTTTATCTCCATATTCTTTCAACTGTTTTTCGGTTTGAAAAATCATTGAATCGGCTGAATTGAGTTTTTCGATTTCTTCTTTCGCCTTTTTATCCGCTTCAGCATTTGCTTCAGCATCTGCTTTCATACGTTTGATTTCATCATCGCTTAAGCCTGATTTTGCTTCAATACGTATATTATGTGATTTACCGGTAGCTTTATCTTTTGCCGACACATTTAATATACCATTGGCATCAATATCAAAAGTTACTTCAACCTGAGGCACTCCTCTTGGTGCCGGCGGAATACCATCCAGATTAAACTCACCTAATTTGCGGTTATCTTTCGCCATTGATCGTTCACCCTGATATACTACAATCTGTACGGATGGTTGGTTATCACTGGCTGTTGAGAATGTTTCTGATTTTTTTGTAGGGATGGTTGTATTCGATTCAATAAGCTTTGTCATCACTCCGCCCATTGTTTCGATACCCAATGAGAGTGGAGTAACATCCAATAACAACACATCTTTAACTTCTCCGGTTAATACACCACCTTGAATAGCGGCGCCCACAGCAACAACCTCATCCGGGTTAACTCCTTTTGATGGTGTCTTACCAAAGAATTTTTGAACGGCATCCACAATAGCGGGAATACGGGTAGATCCACCCACCAAAATAATTTCATCAATATTTGCGGTAGTCAAACCGGCATTTTTTAAAGCTGTTTTACATGGTTCGATAGTACGTTTAATTAAATCATCAACCAATTGTTCAAACTTAGCACGGGTTAAGGTACGAACCAAATGTTTTGGAATCCCATCAACCGGCATAATGTATGGCAGATTAATTTCTGTAGTAGCTGTGCTTGATAATTCTATCTTAGCTTTTTCAGCGGCTTCTTTTAAACGTTGCAATGCCATTGGGTCTTTCGACAGGTCAATACCGTTTTCAGATTTGAATTCAGTAATCAGCCAGTCAATAATTTTATGGTCAAAATCATCACCTCCAAGGTGTGTATCACCATCCGTTGATTTTACTTCAAAAACCCCATCACCAAGTTCAAGAACGGATACGTCATGTGTTCCACCACCGCAGTCAAACACTACAATTTTCATTTCCTTACCTCTTTTATCAAGACCATAAGCCAATGCAGCTGCTGTAGGTTCGTTGATGATGCGTTTCACTTTTAATCCCGCAATTTCACCTGCCTCTTTTGTAGCCTGACGTTGTGCATCATTAAAATAAGCGGGAACGGTAATAACCGCATCAGTTACTTCATGACCTAGATAATCTTCGGCTGTTTTTTTCATTTTTTGAAGAATGATTGCCGAAATTTCCTGAGGCGTATATTTTCTATCATCAATTTGTACACGTGGCGTATTATTATCCCCTTTTACTACTTTATATGGAACACGAAGAATCTCTTGAGCCACTTCGTCGTATGTATGTCCCATAAAACGTTTAATAGAATAAACAGTTTTTGCCGGGTTCGTAATTGCCTGACGTTTGGCAGGGTCACCAACTTTGCGTTCGCCATTTTCTACAAATGCCACAATAGAAGGCGTTGTACGTTTACCTTCACTATTTGAAATTACAACTGGTTCATTGCCTTCCATCACAGAAACGCAAGAGTTTGTTGTGCCTAAATCTATACCGATTATCTTACTCATAAAATTTAATTTTTTATTTAATAATTTAATTTTTTTAACAATTAAGTCAATTTCAATGATTATGCCATTAGTAATTAGTCGAAAATATGGCATAAAAAAAGCGCCATAATTTTATATGGCACTATTTAATATGACAAAGCGACAGAATTAATTTGAAATTTTGCCGATTAAACCTCATCCTAAATGTCGTTTAGTTAAGAAGCCACCGCACATATTTCGACAGGCTCAATATGACCATCGTGCAGTCAGTCAGAGCTTGTCGAAGACTGTGGGCGTGTGTTTTTTCTTAACTAAACGACATTGGGAGAGTGGCAAGGGGAGAGGTTGATACATTGGCATTTTTTCAAATTGTTTTTACTGACAAATCACCCCCAAATGGTTCAGAAATTTCAAATTATGGGTATACTGTCCGCAAGACAGGGAATCCTTTGTTGTTGTTGCCAGAGGTTTAGAAAATGCGATTTTACTATAACGTGAAGATAGCACCCCTAATCCATTCGTGATATTAGTGTATTCAGGTTTTTCCTGAACAAGGACTGTAGAAGGTTTATTCACTTCCATAAAAGTATTTAAGTCATCACCTCCGGCAACGGTAATGATATCGATATTTCCAGAGATTCGTCCAAGCAATCCGGAATAATTGCTTAACTGATTACCAATAAATTGTAAAAATCCTTGTCCGACAAACTCATTTTTTACTGATTCCCCGCCGGCTAACCCTTGTGTTTTTTGCTCCGGAAAAACCCAGTCTAATGAATCCTTAATATTCCCTGTTGATGTTGAGTCAGTATAATGTATCCGAATTATCATCTGATAAATTTTTGCATTTTTTCCGCTTGACCATTTTACCTGATAGGTATAATTATTATTGTTGGCAAGAATACAACTGAAAAAAGGGGCAATTGGGTTCGGGCTGATTAAATTTCCAAAATCAGTTATTAATGAAGTTTGTGAACTTGCTTCGGTTCCGGTTCCATTATTTTTGATAATTAATTTGTATTCATTATCAGAACTAAGGGCATTGCCTCCTGTAGAAGCAAAAGAATAAATTGCATTTGCCTGATCTGGAGCATAAAATGTCCCGGGGAGTTTTGCAATTGTATTATCGGGGCTTAGATTGAATGAATTTAACTCTACTCCATTTTTAATGCTTTTTAAAACCACGTTCAGGGAATTTACATATTGTGAGGAGTCTTTTACCTGCGCATAGCCAAAAGCATCGCCTTCACCTAAAAACGCTTTGTTTATTTTGATGTATTGTTTGGGTTGAGACTGATCCAATAAACCATAAACAACCATTGTTTCTTTATAATCGCCAATCACAGCTAAATCAGTACTACAAGCTGAAAACAACGTTGTTAAAGCCAATAGCAAATAACTAATTTTTTTTTTCACAGATTTTAATATTTTTGTTACTATTTAGGTAGTCTGATAATAGGGCTTTGCACCTAATTATATTC
>JAVHPE010000213.1:0-10383 GCA_036170475.1 Bacteroidia bacterium
TAACTATTATTCAGAATCCACAAATAAGTGTTTCTATTGGTACACCACCCAATATTTGCCCGGGAGCAAGTACAACTATTACTGCTGCTGGGGCTGGGGGTCAAACCCCTTATTCCTATTTATGGAATACCGGAGAAACTTCTCAGTCTGTTCTCAAACCTGCCGGAACTTATACTGTAACATTGTCTGATGCTACAGGAAGTTTATGTTCTGCAACTTCCAGCATTACCATAAGCGCTGTCTCTGCTATTACCGCTACAATGACTTTTAACAATGTAAGCTGTTTTGGCACCTCCAATGGCGCTGCATTGGTATATGCAACAGGTGGCGGTGGCGGTTACACTTATTTATGGGCTCCTTCTGGAGGAACGAATGCTTCTGCAACCCAATTAGGTCCTGGAACATATACCGTGACTGTCACGGATTTAGTTGGGTGTACAAAATCAGGAAATGTAACAATTATTCAACCTGCTGCACCTGTTACATTAACAATTACAAACACCAATAATTTGTGTTTTGGTGATTCTGTTGGAACAGCAACAGCCATTGCCAATGGAGGAACAGCTCCTTATTATTATTACTGGTCATATAATGGTGATACAACTGATATAATAACAGGTTTGCCAGCAGATACTTACACAGTAACAATTGCCGATAATACAGGTTGTGCTGCTTCTTCATCAGTAGTTGTTTCTGAACCCGATGAGATAATATTCACATCTACAGCTACTCAAATAATTTGCTATGGCGGGAAAGGGAGCGTAACGTTATCAGCAACAGGAGGAACAGGAACACTTGTTTATACCGGTGATGCCACTACAAATCTTATTGCAGGGACATATAACTATACCGTAACGGATTCGAATGGATGCTCCAAAACTACACAGGCAATAATTAATTCTGCACCTTCTCAGGTTACACTTACAGCAACTGCTACTCAGATTAACTGCTTTGGTGGGTATGGAAGCGTGGCATTAGTACCCTCAGGAGGAACCGGATCGCTTGTTATTTCGGGTGATCCTGTTTCAAATCTTTCTGCCGGCACTTACAACTATACTGTTACAGATGCGAATGGATGTACTTCAAGTGCTTCAGCAACTATTAATGCTGTAACACCTGTTTCACTTTATGCAATCGCTACACAGATTAGTTGCTTTGGCGGAACAGGGAGTGTAGAATTAGTAGCATCTGGCGGAACAGGAACTTATACTGTTACTGGGGCTGACACCTCAAATCTTGCTGCAGGCAATTATAATTATACAGTTACAGATGCAAATGGATGTGTCGCGAATGCCTCTGCAAGTATTGCTTATGGACCAACTGCCATTATATTTACGGCAACAGCACATCAGATTAGCTGTTTTGGAGGTAAAGGAAGCGTTGTGTTTTATGCCTCCGGTGGAACAGGTACTCTTTCAATTACCGGTAATGATTCAATCAATCTGGTGGCAGGTATCTATAACTATACGGTAACAGATGCGAATGGATGTACAGCAATTGCACAGGCAATTATTAATCCGGCACCACCAGAAGTGGTAATTACAGCAAATGCTACCCAGATTAGCTGTTATGGAGGAACGGGAAGCGTTGCTTTGACATACTCAGGAGGAACAGGAACTCTTGTTATTTCCGGTGACTCTACTACTAATCTCATTGCAGGTACGTATAATTACACTGTTTCGGATTCAAACGGATGTACAGCCAATACGCAGGCAATAATAAACATTCAACCGGCACTACTTTCACTTACAGCTATACCAATACAGATTAGTTGTTTTGGTGGCACAGGAAGCGTTGAATTAACAGCTTCAGGTGGAACAGGAACTCTTGTTATTTCCGGGGATGATACTACCAATCTTTTTTCGGGTACATATAATTATACGCTTACGGATGCGAGTGGATGTAGTGCAAATGCTTCAGCCACCATCAATATTCAACCATCGTTGATTACAATCAGTGATACTACGGTATCAGCAACTTGTGGATTAAGTAATGGAAGTGCGACTGCTCTGGTCTCTGGTGGCACTGCTCCTTATACCTATTTCTGGTCGCCTTCCGGTGGAACTAATGCAATAGCCGTCAATTTATCAATAGGAAATTATACGGTTACTGTCACTGACTCCAATGCTTGTCAACAACAACAGTCTTTAACTATTTCTTCCACCTCTTTTTTAATCGTAGACTTTTCTGCAACAGATGGCTGTCTTGGTACTCCAACCCTTTTCAATGATAGTTCTTCAACTTCTCCGGGAAGCACGATTACGTCATGGGAATGGGATTTTGGCGATTTATCACCAACGAATAATACTCAAAATCCTACTTATACATACACTACTTCCGGCACTTTTAATGTATCATTAACAGTGAATTCGTCTAACGGATGTGTCTCGACAATCACTAAACCCGTTACAGTTCATTTTTTACCATTCGCGAATTTTTCAAGCATAAATGTCTGCTTAAATTCTCCAACATTATTTACCAATCTTTCAACTGTTCCAGGTGGTGACAGCATCAGCTCCTTGCTTTGGAATTTTGGTGACAACTCTTCCTCTGAAACAATACCAGATCCTTCCCATACATATAGTCTTCCGGGAACGTATGATATCATTCTTATAGCGACAACTAACTTTGGCTGTACAGACACGATTACCCAAACTGCAACTGTTTTCCCTCCTCCATTAGCGCAGTTTGTCGTAGATGATTCCAGTGGTTGTGTTATACTTTGTCCGCACTTTACTGACACCAGCGATCCATTAAATGGCACAATTACAAGTTGGCAATGGAGTTTCGGTGATGGATCTCTGGAGGGAACAACTCCTAATGTAGAACACTGCTATACTAATTCAGGTTTTTACTCGGTTTCGCTTACGGTAACAACCTCAAATGGATGTGTTTCAACTATTGCATATAATGGACTAGTCAATGTTTATCAGGCACCTCTGGCAGAGTTTGATTATAGTCCGCAACCGGCAAACACACTTACTTCAGAAATATACTTCAACAATTTGTCTATTGGATCAACAGCATGGTCATGGAATTTTGGTGATAGTAATGATACTACAGGAAGTATTCTTCAATTTCCAACACATGATTATTCAGATGTTGGGAACTATTGCATCACTCTTATTGCGCAAAACGATTATCAATGCGTTGATACCGTAGTTCATTGCCTTCAAATCGATCCTGAATTTACCTTCTTTATACCAAACGCTTTCACACCAAACGAAAGCAGTGGTACTAATGATGTATTTTCAGGTTATGGTACTAATATCAGCAAATATGATATGTGGATTTTTGATCGCTGGGGTAATATGATTTTCCATACGGATGACCTAAAAATAGGCTGGAATGGGAGAGCTAACCATGGAAAGGAAATAGCACAACGGGATGTTTATGTATACTTAGTAGAATTATTAGACTTTAGAGGTAATAAACATCAGTACAGGGGCATTGTTACGCTGGTCAGATAGTTTTAAATTTATCTTTCTGAACTATTTTTTAATGAATGGATTTTCCTAAAGTTCAACAATTCGGCAATTCAACAATTATTTTTATATTTGCTTTTCTTTAAAATAAAAATTAGTATAATAATACTGAAAAATGAAAAAAACGTTACCACTCTTTTGTATAACATTAGCGTTACTTTTAGCGAATTCAGTTTTTGCTCAAAAAGGCGGGGGGAAAAATGATCCGTTTAATGCCGAACAAAAATTGATACAAGGCAATTATGAGGGTGCCTTAGATGATTATCTGAGTTTATTATACAGCGATCCAAAAAATGATAATTACAATTATAACATTGCTATTTGTTATTTGAATACAAATATCAATAAATCTAAAGCTATTCCTTATTTGGAGACGCTTACACGTAAACCAAAGTATGATCCGAATGCGTTGTATTTATTAGCCAGAGCCTATCATTATGCCTATCGTTTTGATGATGCAATTAAGGCGTATACAACTTTCAAACAGACTGGTCGTGGAAATGTGGATAATTTAAAGGATGTAGATCGTGAAATTCAATTTTGTATCAATGCAAAAGAATTAATGAAGTTTCCATTAAATGTGACATTCGAAAACTTGGGAGTCAATGTAAATTCGCCCTATGCTGATTATTATCCATTCGTACCTAACGATGAGTCATTTATTATTTTCAACTGTCGTAAACCGGATGAAGGTGCAGAAAAAGTGAAAGAAGATGGCTCATATCCCGCGTCGGTATATATTTCAAAAGAAAATAATGGAACCTTTTCAAAAGCAAAAATATTTGAGTCCCCCATTATAAAAAAGGAGGGAGAACAAGAAGTTATCGGATTATCAGGTTCGGGTGATGCAATGCTTTTATATTATAATAATTATAAAGGCGGAGGTGATATTTATATTACAACCGGTGAGAAAGGAAAAAATTTTAAAACACCTGAAAAGTTAAGCTCAAATATTAATTCATCGGCAGAAGAAATTGCAGCCTGTATAAATAATGATGGTAGTATTTTGTATTTCGCCAGCAACAGAGAGGGCGGTTATGGTGGTACAGATCTGTACATGAGCAATCAATTGCCAAATGGCACCTGGGGACCTGCAATAAATCTTGGAGCAGATATCAATACTCCTTTTAATGAAGATTTTCCAAATGTTTCGCCGGATGGAAAAATATTATATTACAGCTCCACAGGGCATACTTCAATGGGAGGGTATGATATTTTCAAAGCAGAAAAAGATCCGGTTACCAAAGAATTTTCAAATTCTAAAAATATGGGATATCCGATAAATACGCCCGAGGATGATTTTAATTTCCGTATGGCAAGTAATGGCAGGTTTGGGTATATGGCTGCATTAAGAGAAGGAGGATTGGGAGATTTGGATATATACCGTGTTACCTTTAATGATGTGGAACCGCAATATTCGGTGGTAATAGGTGATATTGTTTCCTCAGATTCAACACAAAAATTAAATTTCATGGATGTATTCATTTCTGTAAATGATAGTAAATCACATGAAATAGTAGGCACTTATTTGCCGAACCCTAATTCTGGGCGGTTTATAATGATACTTAGCCCCGGTACTTTTGATATAACCATTGAAGCTGTGGGATTTAAAACGATTTCCGAAAAAATAAATATATTGGATAAAAGCTCTTACAAATTCGAGATCAAAAAAGATATAAAATTAAATCCGGAAGGATATCCTCGTAAATAAAAATATTTTTTTTGATTTTTCTAATCTGCTGTTTGCATACTCTTTTCAATTGACTCGGAAAGAATTGGTATTCGCAACCATTTTATCGTGGTAAATTAAAAATTCAATTTTTTTGGTGGTTTCCATTAAAATTACGATATTTGCAGTCCGAAAAAAATAAATAGAAAATTTTAAATAGAAAATACCATGTCAAGAGTTTGCGAAATTACTGGGAAAAAGTCTATTGTGGGTAACAAAGTATCTCACTCTAATACTAAAACGAAGCGGAGGTTTAACGTGAATCTCAAGGTTAAAAAATTCTTTTTACCTGAAGAGAATAAATGGATTACTTTACGTTTATCAACTTCAGCCATGCGTACCATCACTAAAAATGGCATTACTGCTGTTATGAAAGAAGCAAGAGAACAAGGATTTTTAAAGAAATAATTAATAAAAGAGATGAGAGATATAAGATAGGAGACAAATGTGCTCAATCTAAAATCTAAAATCTAAAATCTAAAAAACAATGGCAAAAAAAGGTAATAGAATTCAGGTAATTATGGAATGTACCGAGCACAAAACCAGTGGTATGCCGGGTACGTCACGCTACATTACTACTAAAAACAAAAAGAACACCACCGAAAGATTAGAATTGAAAAAATACAATCCTATCTTGAAAAAAGTAACTGTTCATAAAGAAATTAAATAATAAATAAGATGTGAGACATGAGATATTAGATATGAGACAAAAAGCCTCATTCTAAAATCTATAATCTATAATCTAAAATCTAAAATCTAAAATCTAATTAACAATGGCAAAGAAAGTAGTTGCAGCTCTTAAATCAGGTAAAGGACATAATTTTACTAAAGTGATTAAGATGATAAAGTCCCCTAAAACAGGTGCTTATTCTTTTAAACAAGAAATCGTTAACAACGAACACATAAAAGATTTTTTAGCTTCTAAATAATTATTTAGAAGCCTAATGTATTTATAAAAGCTTCCTCCAAAACAAGGGGAGGCTTTTATTGTTTTATATATTCCTCACGAGAAAAGATATGTTGGGGAATTAAAACGTAAAAATAGAAATGGGCATTTTCAGTTTTTTTAGTAAGGAGAAAAAAGAAAGTTTAAATAAAGGACTTTTTGTTACTAAACGCAGTTTTTTCAGCAAATTAGCAAACGCTATTTTAGGAAAAGCTGTAGTTGATGATGAGGTAATCAATAATTTAGAAGAAATACTTTTAAGTTCTGATGTTGGAGTAGACACTACCTTGCGAATCATTGAACGTATTAAGAAACGTGTTGCTCAGCAACGTAAAGTAGAAACATCAAAACTCAACGAAATTTTACGGGAAGTAATAGCGGAGCTATTGGTTTCAAATGGTATGGAAGAAAAAGGCGATTTTGCTTTGCCTTCCAATAAAAAGCCTTATGTGATAATGGTTGTTGGGGTAAATGGGGTTGGAAAAACCACTACTATTGGTAAACTTGCCTTTCAGTTTAAAAAAGCAGGCAAAGTGGTAGTGATTGGTGCTGCTGACACTTTCCGTGCCGCTGCCGTTGATCAAATTAAAATTTGGGCGGAACGAACCGGTACCATGCTTGTATCACAAGGAATGAATGCCGATCCCGCCTCTGTAGCCTTTGATACACTAACTTCGGCAGTTGCAAAAAATGCGGATGTTGTCATCATTGATACTGCGGGTCGTTTACACAACAAAGTGAATTTGATGAACGAACTTAGTAAAATAAAAAATGTGATGCGTAAAATCATTCCGGATGCACCACACGAAGTATTACTGGTATTAGATGCTTCTACAGGTCAAAATGCCATTGAACAGTGCAAACAATTTACTGCGGCTACTGATGTAAATGCTTTGGCATTAACCAAACTGGACGGAACCGCTAAAGGTGGCGTAGTAATTGGTATTTCCGATACATTTAAAATTCCGGTAAAATATATTGGAGTAGGTGAAAAGATGGAAGATTTACAAGTGTTCAATAAAAATGAATTTGTTGATTCTTTATTTAAACAATAGTGTTAATATAAGTTAAGAAACAATTCTATTTTTCGTAACCTCTCCCCGCCCCTCTCCTTGAAAAAGGAGAGAGAGTTTGGAATCAGCCTTAACTTATATAAACTCTAATAAGAGCATCTAAATTTCTCATTATTAATTTTCCGCTAAAAAGTTATTGATATTTTTTTCCACCCTGTTTAATACATTTGACACATCCGCTTTTACAAATTTTTCTCCCACTATTTTTTCATACAATTCTATATAGCGTTCAGAAATAGACAAAATTATTTCATCTGTCATTTCCGGAATTATTTGTCCTTCCTTCCCTTGAAACCCATTTTCCATCAGCCATTCACGAACAAATTCTTTTGACAATTGTTTTTGTGCTTCCCCTTTTTGCTGACGTTCTGCATACCCTTCCTTATAAAAATAGCGGGATGAATCAGGAGTATGAATTTCATCAATCAAATAAATTATACCATCTTTTTTCCCAAACTCATACTTTGTATCTACTAATATTAATCCCATTTTAGCCGCTATTTCTGTTCCACGTTGAAATATTAAACGTGTATATTTTTCAAGTGCTTCGTAATCTTCTTTGGATACGATACCTCGTTTTAATATTTCTTCTTTCGAAATATCTTCATCATGCCCAACAGAAGCTTTTGTAGTTGGAGTAATTAGTGGGTTATCAAATTTGTCATTTTCTTTCATTCCATCAGGCATTGCTACACCACAAAGTACACGTTTGCCCGCTTTGTATTCTCGCCAGGCATGTCCCGACAAATACCCACGAATAACCATTTCCACCTTAAATGTTTTGCACAACATACCAACTGTTACCATTGGGTCCGGAACAGCAATTACCCAATTTGGAAGAATATCTTCAGTAGCTTTTAAAAATTTTGCGGCTATTTGATTCAACACTTGTCCTTTGTATGGAATACCTTTAGGTAATACCACATCAAATGCTGAAATACGGTCACTCACAATCATTACCAGCAATTCACTATCAACAGAATACACATCACGTACTTTGCCTTTGTAATAATTTGTTTGTTTCGGAAAAAGAAAATTGGTTTTTGTTATTGTATTCATGTGTTTTGTTATTTTTAATCAAAAAATCTCCAGGAAACACCAAGTTTAAAAGTCCGGTCATTCATTGGATATCCTGGGGTAAGCACATAATTATTTCCACTCATCCCATAATTCAAATGATCGATTTTGAAAAAAATGCGAACCGTTTTAATTCTTGCGTTAATAAAAAAATCGATGAAGGGATAATTTCCATATTTTTTTGAGTTTTGCAAATAAAACTGTCCTGTAGCAGGCATGTAGGCATTGGAATAATATTCGGAATTATAAAATACTGCAAAGCCTATCTGTAAGTGCATTGCATGTTTAAACAGGTCATTTTCATAATAGAGCGAATGTTCTAAAATAAATTCAGGAAGCCTGATTACAGAAGAATCTGGAACATGCTGATACGTTATTTTATTATTCAGATGAAAATTGTAAAATATAAAATCTTTTTTCAGAAATGCGGTTACTACCCGAACTGAACCCGAATATTGTTTTGCAATAGCCGAATCATTAAAATACAATACATGGGAATAATCAGCATATTCAGCACCTAAAGCCAAATCATACTTCTTCATTGAAAAATTAAGCATAAAGCGAGATTCCTGCATTTTTTTTAAATCATTTTCCCATCTGAAGTGATTTGAAACATAATGGTTATAAATGAAATCGGCTTCTTGTAATTTTTTTTCAATCTTAAAAATAAAACTATTTGAACTATCCTTTATGGTCTTTTTAAAAATAGCCGAAGCATAATAACCGTCCTTATTATAACCATTCAAGTCATAATTAGCTGATAAATTCCACCAAAATTTATTTTTTGAATAGGTATTAAAGAATTCAGCTCCGGCAGTAATAGTGTTAAATGTAGTATCTATTTTGTCTTGTTTAGTATCAATTAGCCCATGTATTACATTTGCGCCGGAATAATTAAATAGTTGACGTTGTTCAACCTTGAGGAGTTGATGTTTTACACTCAATTCCAAGCCAAACATATCTCCCAAACCTCTGTGTTTTTTGTTATCCAATCTTTTCCAAGCGATTTCATTTTCAATTTTGGAATTAAACGTTGAGTCGGATGTTCTGGTAGAATCATAATAAATTGTCGGATAATACCCGGATGAGGGGTTATCATCCACATATTTAAGAATATTTATATCGTACAATGAAGTCAATATCAACCTGCTTTCTGGTAATATTGCATTATGAGTGGCAGTATCATTGGATTTTTGTCCCAGATTCAAATACTGTTTTAGGAAAACACTTCGATTGATAGTAGTTCGTTTGGCAGCACTCAAAAATACATTGATCTGTTTTTTGTCAGTACTGCCACCGGAAAAAAAAGTAGAGTCATCCGCTATTCCGCCATTTTCATCATTTTTAGCATTGTTATAAATTACGCTGGCTAATAAATAATAACGATTGTTTAAGGATTTATAATTAGAGGATAAGGCAAGAAAATTGTTGTTGGTGGCTTGCAGTAAATAAAAACCATCTGATCTGACTCGGTTAAAATCGGCTGTTACATTCCAGTTTTTTTTGACATTATAAGAAAAGGTCATTTTAAAAGCCTGCTCTTTTTTTGATCCGATTACATAAAATAAATCGGTAAAAGGGGTTCGGGTATTATAAAATTTTAATTTTTTAGGGATAAAAAAATAATTAATAAAATTATTTTTCGAATAATTAAAACCAGAATAATCGAGGTTGGAGGCTGAGTGAAAATAGAGGTCATTAAAGGGCAAACCATTATTTCCTAAATGACCTCTTTCAATGTAATTCTGAAAATTATAGAGATTGTTTTGAATAGATGTTGCCGAATCAGCATATTCAAATTGATTTTCAGTAAAATAATAGGTTGTAGTGTTTTCTGAAAAAGGTTTAATAGAATCGTTATTTTGAGAAAATAAAAATTGAGGCAGAAATAAAAATAAAAAAAATAATTTTCGGAAAAGACTCAACATAATACCTAATTAATTTTGACAAAAATAACATTAATAAAAATAAAAAGTCCCCTAATCAAAAAGAATTAGGACCAAAAAACAGGATTAGTTTCTATTTTAGCGATGGTCCTTATTTCAAATATGTTCGCATTTTTAAGAAGGCAAC
>JAVHPE010000214.1:0-35289 GCA_036170475.1 Bacteroidia bacterium
TTCGTTAGAATAATAATTTGTTATGTCTTGAAGTTTTTTTATTCATTAACCTAATAGGTATATACGTTTAGGTCGCACATAAATTTATTGATAATAGAGTGGTTCAAGGCAAAATCAAAAATAAACAGTGGGTAATGTGATTTTCGTCCCATTATTAAAAAAAAATAAAATTTATTTTTTGACGTGAACTCTTTAAAATCAATTATTTCAGCCTAATTTGACTTATGCGACCTAAACGTATATACCTATAACCTAATTCCAAAAAAATGAAAAAAATCTTACAAATTGCAGCCTTTGCTGCATTCACTTGTACAGCAACTCAGAGTTTTGCGCAACCAGTTGCCGGAAGTATTTCTCCCGACTGGACATTAACCGATATTAATGGTATAAGCCACAACTTATACACCTACCTTGATGCAGGTAAAACAGTATTTATTGACATCTCAGCAACCTGGTGTGAACCTTGCTGGAATTATCATCAGACTGGGGCATTGGAAGATCTTTGGGTAAACCATGGTCCGGCAGGCGGAACAGGAGTTAGCGGTTCAACAACCGATGATTGTATGGTGTTTTTTGTGGAAGGAGATGATCAAACTAATCATGCTTGTTTGATTGGTGATGCTTCAAATTGCACTGGAAATGGAACAAACGGTGATTGGACGGCAGGTGTTAGCCACCCGATTTTTGATCCCACCGCTTCTACCAATCCCACATGTAATGCTTTCAACAACTTTTATAGTCTTACTTATTTTCCAACCATTATTATGATTTGCCCAGACCATACTATGCAGGAAGTTGGTGCCGATCCCGCTGCTACATTATATGCCAATAAAACTTCTACCTGTCCGTCTTTGCTTTCAAATGGTTCTGATGCAAAAATGACATCGGCCGGCTCTAATTCCAGCCTTGGAACATGCGATAGTATTATCCCAACATTCCTGATTGGAAACAATGGAACAACCGTTTTATCATCTGCTACCATTACTTATAAAGTGGATGGCATTACACAAAAAGTAAAATTATGGACAGGTAGTCTTGCATCATACGCAACTGCTAATGTTACCGGTGTAAAGCTGGGTGCACCAACAACAGGAAGCCATACAATTACTGCAACTGTTTCAAACCCTAATGGAGGCGTTGATCCAACCATCCCTAATAATACTTCAACAGCATCATTCCTGAAATACCCTTCATTAGGTGGTGCCGCTGTTGTTGAGACTTTTGAAAGTGGTGCTATTCCTTCTACCTGGACTATTACAAATGGTGGCAATACACTAACCTGGGAAAATGTAACTGGCGGATATAGTTCATCAAAAAGTGTCCGACTTAAGTTTT
Source organism: Bacteroidia bacterium (assembly GCA_036170475.1). GTDB lineage: Bacteria > Bacteroidota > Bacteroidia > 2-12-FULL-35-15 > 2-12-FULL-35-15 > 2-12-FULL-35-15. The sequence goes on from JAVHPE010000214.1 coordinate 1,336, forward strand.
ATAGTATTCCTTCAGGTGATATTGATATGATGGAATTGCCTCCAATGTCATTTATTGGCGCTGTTTCCCCGTCATTAACATTTAATGTTGCCTATTGTGGTTATACGGTGTCTACGCCTGAGAATGATCAACTTGAAGTAATGGTTTCAGGCGATTGTGGCACAACCTGGACAGATGTTTACAACAAAGCAGGCAATACATTAAAAACAATACCTCCACAAACTGCACAATTTGTACCATCAGGACCAACACAATGGAGAAATGAAACGGTCAGCTTAAATTCTTATGTGGGACTGAATAGTGTATTAGTTAAATTTAAAGGAACATCCGCATATGGTAATAATCTTTATGTTGATAATGTTAATATCAATGGATTAAGCCCGACCACAGGTATAAGTGTCAGCGACATGCCTAATTCGTTAAGCATATATCCTAATCCTATAACAAACAAAGCGGATATTGATTTTAACCTTACCAAAGTTTCGGAGGTATCTATTGTGATGTATAATTTATTAGGCGAAACTGTATTCTCAAATTTATTAGGCGAAATGAATCAGGGAAGTCATTCCATTAAATTAGATGCTCAAAATTTGAATTCTGGTATTTATTTTATTACTTTAAATGCCGGTAATAATAAAATAACTAAGAAAGTAGTTATTAATAAATAATATAGATCCTCAATTGAATAAGTCAGCAGTATGATACGTTTTTAGTCCTACTGCTGATTTGTTTTTTTATTAAACATTCAGCTTTACTTTATTTTATGAAAAAATTAATTATTGGATTAGTTATTTTTAGTTGTTTGATTGGTATTTCTGCCGCTCAAAACGCTGAAGGCAGAGTTATCCCATCGGCTGATGTAAAAACGGTTGAAGGGAAAACAGTAAATTCCTCAAAATTTGAAAATGGTGGGAAGCCCATAATAATAAGCTTTTGGGCAACATGGTGCAAACCCTGCAAAAAAGAATTAGATGCTATTTCAGATAATTTCGCAGACTGGCAAAAAGAAACCGGAGTAAAACTGATTGCAATTTCTATTGATGATTCCCGCAGTTCAGGAAAAGTTGGAACAGATGCAAAAAGTCATGGTTGGGATTATGAAATTTATATTGACGAAAACCAGGATTTTAAACGGGCAATGAATGTAAATAATGTTCCTCACGCTTTTATTATTAATGGTAAAGGAGAAATTGTTTGGCAGCATAATTCTTATGCTGAAGGAGATGAAGACAAGATGTATGAGGCACTAAAAAAAGTAGCTAAGGGCGAAAAAGTTACAGAATAATATACGTTGAAAATGCGCTGGATTAATTTTCAGATTAACAAATGAATTTGTTGTGAAAAAAAAGTACTTCCGATCAATTAAAATAACTGTATTTCTACTTTCGGTTATTAACTGCACTATTTCTTTTGCTCAGCTAAACTTAAATAATGGTTCGGCTCCGCTTACCACAGGTCTTAGCAATTTAAACGTTGGAGAAGTGCATGGTAATTTCCAGGCGGATGCACAATATTATACCTCCGATTCCGCCATTGGTGCGGATCCTGCACCTGAAAAAATGCTTATGAATGGTTTTGCAAACATCATTTATACCAAAGGAAAATTTTCAGCCGGCATTCGTTACGAAAGTTATTTGAATGTACGTCAGGGCTTTGATGCCCGATATCAGGGAACGGGCATTCCTTATCGTTTCGCGACCTATAAATCAGATGAGTTAGAAGTAACCGTAGGTAATTTTTATCAGCAGTTTGGCAATGGTTTTATACTGCGTAGTTATGAAGATCGCGGACTCGGTTTTGATAATGCGTTGGATGGTATCCGGTTAAAATACGAACCTTTTAAAGGTGTTTATTTAACAGGACTTACCGGTAAACAGCGTTCTTTTATGACTCAGGGACCTGGACTTGTCAGAGGCTTTGATGCTGAGATGCAAGTTAATGAAACCTTTAAAAAATTTGCGGATAAAAAATTAATAGTTACCCTTGGCGGAAGCTTTGTAAGCCGCTACCAGAAGGATGATGACTTAACATTGATTTTACCTGAAAATGTTGGGGCATCCGCTTATCGTTTTAGAATGAGCCGAAACAATGTCGCAGTAAATGGCGAATACTCCTATAAAATTAACGACCCTAATGCCGCTAACCATTATATATATAAATCCGGAGAAGCTTTTTTGCTTGCTACAAACTATGCAAAAAAAGGGTTTGCTTTATCTCTAAGTGCAAGTCGTACAGACAATATGAATTTCCGTTCAGACAGAACAGCCTCAGTAAATAATTTGCTGATAAACTACACTCCTGCTCTCAACAAACAACATACTTACAGCTTATTGAGTTTTTATCCTTATGCTTCACAGCCAAATGGAGAGTTCCAGTTTTCAAGTGAAGTCAATTGGAAAATTATTAAAAAAAGCGATTATAAATTAGATGTTACCATTAATTATTCCGGTTCAAATAATCTGGACACTACACAGTTTAATCCTATATCTGACAGTACTTTGCAAGGATATAAAGCAAATTCTTTTTTTATGGGAAAAAAAGTTCTGATGCGTGATTGTTATTTTGAGGTAAATCAAAAATTTGGAAAAAAAATCAAGATGTCTGTTATTTATTCGTATCAGGAATATAATAACAGATTATTAAAAGGCGCATCAGATGCGGGCTATGTTACAATATATTCGCATATAGCCGTGGTTGATATGACCTATAAATTTAAAGCCGAAAGAGCAATAAGAGTGGAGTTACAGCATCTTGCAACAAAAGAAGATAAACAAAACTGGGCATTCGCTTTAGCGGAGTATACCATTAACTCAAATTGGTTTGTTGCTGTTTTGGATCAATATAATTATGGTAACACCCATAAAGACGGGAGTGGCAGTTATGATAAACGTTTGCATTACTACAACCTATCAGCAGGCTTCAATAAAAATGCTAACCGCATTACAGTAAGTTATGGAAAACAACGTGCAGGAATTTTTTGTGTAGGAGGTATTTGCCGACAAGTTCCGGCTTCAAATGGAATAACATTAAGTGTTACAAGTAGTTTTTAAATACAAATCATACTGAAATTTAGGAAGCCTATTAATCCGGCTCTAAAATAAATGAGCTTTTTGCTTTTTGATATTTTTCCTTAACTACCCATTCTTTTATATTGTTCATCGTTTCAAAGGGTCCATCAACAACAGCCATATTAACAGCCCATGCAGGAATATAACCGGCAGGATCAACTAAAAGTGAATATACAATTTCAACGCTACCATTTTTTTGAGGTTTAATAACCCAGGATGCATTAAAATTCATTATTCTCACATAGTCTGGGATAGCAGGTATATAATACCCGGTAGCAAACGATTTTATAGTAATTACTTTCGTTAATTTATCTTGTTCAATTTTTATATTTACTACAAAATCACGATTTGCGATAGGCCAGGGAGCTAATACCGTTTGATAATGAATCAACTCTTTTTCATTTATTATTTTTAGCGTATTGGATTTACCACATTTATAAACCCATTTCGGGTAGCTTTCAAAGTCATACAAAAGGGCTATTATACTAGAAAGAGAAGTTTTCAGATAAGCGATTGCTTTTACTTCTTTGAAGGCGGAATTTTCAGAATCCCGAATATAAACACTTGTACCATTTTCAATTTTTTTTAGCTGCCAATCGTGTGTAGGCAGATTAAAGGAAGTGGTGCCTGAAAAAATGACAATAAGTAATATAAATGCAATATTTTTTTTAAAAGACATTTTTAGAATTTTTCCCCTGTCCCACCCCTTAATGAAATCAAATGTTTGAATGCTTCTATAAAACGTTTAGGTAGATCTCCGTTTTTTTTCATTATTTCAGAATATAAAGTGATATCGTAAGTTTTCAAGTTTGATGACTCACTTTTCGATAAATCCTTATTTTCATTCGCATAAAGACTGTATGATTTAATACAATTACCTCCATTATTGCAGGAGAAATGAATTTTTACATAATAACTTTCTCCGGAGCCGAATTCTTTAATAGAAATACCCTTTGGATCAATATTTTTGGGATCAAATTCAATCACAAAAGATCCTCCTTTTGGTTTTCCATTAATAGTCTCCGTCTGAAAACTAGTGTACTTCAACATATTGGTTTCAGCATCCCAGGAAAGCACGACATTATAATATTGTTTTAAAATAGGTTCGTATTCGCCTTCCACTTTACTAATCATCCAATCGGTAGTTTCTTTAATAGTTGCATCATTGTTTTGAGCAAACAAACTCAATAAGCTCAAAGAAAAAATGGAAAGAAGAATTGTTTTTTTCATAGTTGTAGATTTTGTTTGAATAACCTTTTGGTAACCCTTTATCTATGCAAATATACTTTAAAATTGCAAATTCAATACGACTTTATTATCCCTTTTCCCTTTTTTAATTTTTGATTAATTGAACTAAGGCATTGTAAAGAAATAACCTATACATGGGTGTACGACAAAAATCCCTAAATATATTTATTCTCTACCTTGAAGCAAGCCATCATGTTATGGAACCTTCAAACATAAATGCCTCCCCAAGGTCTTCGACAAGCTCTGACTGACGGCGCGCGAGTCATATTGAGCCTGTCGAAATATCTGCGATGGCTTCTAAAATTTATGAAATCAGGGAAATTTGTCGTACACCCCCTATACATTTTAATCGTGATCAATAATTTTTTTTTAGTAACTTTCAAGTCCGATTGGATACAATTATTTATAACAAAATTTTTATTTTTTATGCAACAAACTATCTCTTTTGTATTAGACGGAAAAATACAAACGCTGGAATTCAATGAACAATTAAAGCCAACCACAACTGTGTTGAATTATCTACGCAGCAGTCCTATTCACAAAGGAGTTAAAGAAGGTTGTGCAGAAGGTGATTGCGGCGCATGTACTGTTGTAATTGCGGAATTAAATCAAGATAATAAAATCAGCTATAAAGCGGTGGATTCCTGCCTGGTGTTTCTTCCTATGATTCATGGCAAACAACTGATAACTGTTGAAAATTTATTCCAATATAATGGTGCTGAAAAAGTATTACATCCGGTTCAACAGGCAATGGTAGATGCTAATGGAAGCCAATGTGGGTATTGCAGTCCCGGCATTATCATGTCCATATTTTCGCTTTATAAAAATGCCCGCCTGAATGACAAAGTCGGGCAGGAAAATAATCCTGCGAAAGAAAATATTGAAGATGCACTAACAGGTAATCTATGTCGTTGTACAGGCTATAAACCAATTATTGAAGCAACAGCAAAAGCATGCGCACAGCAGGGTGCGGATCAATTTACTGTCAACGAAAAACAAATTGTGGAGCTGCTGCTGCAAATTAAAAATCAAAGCAAATCCATTGAAATCAACACGCAAAAGCAAAAGTACTATCAACCAAAAACAAAAACAGAGGCTTTAGAATTAAGAAGTAAAATGCAAAATGCTGTGTTAGTAAGTGGCGCTACTGATATAGCATTGCGGGTAACTAAACGGCATGAATTACTCGAAGAAATTATTGATTTATCTTCCATTGACGAATTAAGAAAATATGCAGTAACTGATATGCAGGTAAAATTTGGCGCAGGTATGAATCTGGAAGAGGTTAAAAAAATTGCAAAAAAAGAATTACCGGCATTGTATCAAACACTTATGGTATTTGGTTCAAAGCAGATCAGATCAGTAGCTACATTAGGTGGAAATATCGGATCCGGATCACCTATTGGTGATACCCTGCCAACTCTTATGGCATACAATGCTGAAATTAAATTGCAGAGTAGTAAAGGAGTGCGAAGCATAAATATGAATAATTATATTCTGGGGTATCGCAAAACAGAGCGCCGGTCGGACGAAATCATTACTGACATTATTATTCCGAAACCTTCTCCAAAAACAATCGTGAAATTTTACAAAGTATCGAAGCGCAAAGATCTTGATATTTCAACGGTGAGTGCTTGTTTCAGTTTAACACTAAATAATAATTGTGTTCAGTCCATCACTCTTGCCTATGGTGGAATGGCTGCGGTAACCAAGCGGGCTTCGGATGCCGAAATGCACTTAACAGGAAAACTTTGGGACAGAAAAACTGTTGAACAAGCTATGGAATTGATCGCTAAAGAATTTACACCTATTTCGGATGCAAGGTCAGGTGCGGAGTTCAGAACAATTGTAGCAAAAAATTTAGTACTGAAATTTTGGAGCGAAACTAATAAAATAGAGAATTAGAGATCAATGAATTTATTCAACTACAATATCATTACTTACAAAAAAGTTAGCCCTTTAAGGTTAGTAATGTTATTGATTTTATTGGTAAATCTGAAATCATTCGGTCAATGTGTTTGTTCTCCGGTGAGCGTATTTCCTTCCACAGTAAATGGTGTTAGTGTTTCGGAAACATTCACAGGTGATGTTCAATCCTATGGTTCGGTAGGTACCTATTGCGGTATAGATGCAGGTCCTTCATGGATAGGGCAATCTTCATCCTTTAGCCAGACTTTTACTTTTTCTACCGCAGTAAATAATTTACAGATTGCTATAAATGCATCAAATACCGGTGAAGACTTTACATTTACAGTAAACAATGGATCATTAACCTGCTCTCAGGCTTGTGGCTCCTGTCCTTATATTCAAACAGGAAATGTTTTTTCAACCCCTTCAGGAGTTCTTGGTGCCGGAATAATAACACTCACTTCTACCCTCCCCTACACATCAGTTACAATATCCGGTCCGGGAGGAGGGGCAACCAATGGCAGTTTAATGGGACTTTGTTCTGTATCAATGAATTCAACGCCTTGTTCAAGTACGCCTATAGTTGCAAACTTTAGTTCAACTTCTGTTTGTCTTAACACTATTCCTATTCAATTTACTAATTCATCAACCAATGATACCTGCTGGACATGGGATTTTGGGGATTCCAACACTTCAACACTACAAAATCCATCGCATACTTATAACACATGCGGAACTTTTAATGCCAAACTGATTGTTTCAAACGGAACAGGTTGTAAAGATTCAATTACAAAAACAATAACTGTTAATTGTTTGCCTATTGCGAATTTTAGTTTCACAACTGCCTGTTTAAGTCAACCTACTGATTTTACTGACTTATCAACCGTATCCGGCGGCACTATTTCAAACTGGTCATGGGACTTTGGCGATGGTGCACCACTTAACACATTTCAAGGTCCGAGCCATACCTATCAAAATCCGGGAAGCTACACCGTTACTTTAATTGTTACCACTAACACTGGTTGTAAAGATACCATTTCCAAAAATGTTGTGGTGCATCTCCTACCCAATGCTCAGTATAGTACAGCAAATGTTTGTGAAGGAGTAAGTGTTCAATTTACCGATTCATCAAGCATTGCGGCAAGCGATACCATAAAATTCTGGACATGGAATTTTGCCGACAGCAGCCCTCTTAATAACAATCAAAATACTTCTCATTTATATGCTGCTCCCGGTTCCTATGTGGTTCAATTGTTAGTAGTTTCTAATTTTGGTTGTGTCGATTCCATTACTAAAACAGTTATCGTTCATCCTAAACCCATTTCAAATTTTACTTTCACAAGTGTTTGTCATAGCAGTTCTACACAGTTTACAGACAGCTCCACTACCGCTTTGGGAACAATTACCACATCGCAATGGATTTTTGGCGATACAAGCCCACTGAATAATACACAAAGTCCTGCACACCTTTACGCCAATGCCGGAATCTACAATGTTAACTTAATTGTAAACAATAGTTTTGGTTGTGCCGATACGATTACAAAACCTGTTGAGGTTTATTACAACCCATCTTCAGATTTTACTTTTAGTAATGTCTGTTTTGGAGATACTATGCATTTTGTCAATACGTCTTCAGTAAACAACTCTACCTCAATTGCCGGTACTTTATGGACTTTTGGTGATGGTGGTGCAACAAGCAGTTTGCAAAATCCAAGTCATTATTATTCCGTTGCGGGAACATATACCGTCACATTAGTGACAACTACAATTGACAGTTGTTCCAATACCGACAGCATTTCTGTAAAAGCATTTGATGCACCCGGTTCAGCTTTTACAATTACCAATGCATGTTTGTTTGATTCCACATCATTTACGAATACTACTCTAAATCCAGTAATGGGAACTACAGCAAGCTGGTCATGGGATTTTGGAGATGGCTCTCCTTTAAATACTACGGGTTGGAGTCCAAATCATCTGTATGCAACTCTTGGAAGTTATCAGGTAACTTTGATAACTCATTCATCCAATCTCGGTTGCCCGGATACATTGAAAGACTCAGTTATCGTATTTCCAAAACCTGTTGCTGATTATAGTTTTGCCAATGTATGTTTAAATCAGGCAATGAATTTTAATGATTTATCAACTATTTCCAGCGGAAGTATTGCAAGCTGGTCATGGAATTTTGGTGATTCCACCTTGCCTGATTCAAATCAAAATCCGAATCATGTTTATGCGAACCCCGGAACTTATAGTGTTTCTTTAATTGTAACAACCAACAATGGCTGTAAAGACACGGTGATAAAAAGTGTAGTGGTTCATCCATTTCCTGATGCACAATTTAGTTCATCAAATGTCTGCGATGGAAGCATTGTTCCATTCAATGATTTATCAACTATCCCGGCAACCGATACGATACAATCCTGGTCATGGAATTTTGGTGATGGCAGTCCGGTTTTTAATAATCAGGATACTTCTCATTTATATGCTGCCAGCGGTTCCTATAGTGTTCATTTGTTAGTTGTTTCTAATTTTGGTTGTTCAGATTCTACTACAAAAACAATAGTTATCAATCCTAATCCTGTTGTAAATTTTTCTGCAACGGATACTGCAGGTTGCGAATTATTATGCCTTTCTTTTCAAGATCTTTCAGATACTGCCGTCAGCACAAATGTTCAATGGACATGGGACATTGGCGATGGAAGCTCCCCAAGCAGCTCACAAAATTTTGACCATTGTTATACAAATGACTCTGTTTTTGCGCCCAATTTTTTTAATGTTACACTAACCGTTAAATCTGATAGCGGCTGTGTTGGCATCCTGACCAAAAATAATTATATTACTGTATATCCTCATCCCAACGCAAGTTTTACTGTTCTGCCACAAACAACAATTATTACCGAACCTGATATTTCAATTTCAAATTTATCTGTTGGTGGTAATTTTGGGAACTGGAATTTTGGTGATCTGGATACTTCTTCTTCCTTTAATCCCCATTCTCATACTTATGCTGATACCGGAATATACACAATAACATTAATTACATCTACGCTATATGGCTGTGTTGATACGGCTTATGAAACCATTGTCATCGAGCCTGACTTTGTATTTTATATTCCTAATGGGTTTACACCTAATGATGATGGTTTAAATGACAAATTCTCAGGCAAAGGAATAAATATTAAAAACTATGAAATGATGATATTTGATCGCTGGGGAAATTTGATTTTCTATACAGATGATATTACCAAGGGATGGGATGGCAGGGCAAATCATGGAAGTGAAATAGCGCAACAAGATGTTTATGTTTATTCAATTAAGCTTACTGATTTTAAAAGGGTAAAACACAGTTACAAAGGGATTGTTTCATTAGTGAGATAAAATTATTGCGGATTTCGGATTGCCAAAATTTCGAAGTGAATCCTACAAAAATGAATAACATTCCGCAATAATGAAAAAACCTTGTCCTTCGTTATTTCTGTAAATCATTACCTTTGGCAGATTCGTAAATTCGTAATAATTTATATCCGTAACCTAAAAATGAACAACTCCATTCCTCACGATAGTGCTGTTAAGCATGTCAGCGGTGAATCCGTATATATTGATGATATGCAGGTAAACTCTCAACTTCTTATTGGCAAAGTAGTGTATAGTTCGCATGCTCATGCGAAAATAAAATCACTCGATTTATCGGTTGCAAAAAAACTGAAAGGTGTTCATGCAGTTCTATGCTATAAAGACATCCCGGGAATTAATCAGATGGGTCCTGTTGTTCATGATGAAGTTTGTCTGGCAACAGATGAAGTTATTTGCGTTGGACAGGCCATCGTTCTTATTGCCGCTGAGTCATACGAAATTGCTCTTGCTGCTGAAAAATTAATTGCTATCGAATATGAACCTTTAGAAGCTATTTTAGATATCAGAACTGCGATTGAAAAAAATTCAATCCTGGGTCCTGCACATACCATGCAACGTGGAGATGCTGATGCCGCATTAAAAACAGCCGCACATTTTTTGAAAGGAGAACTCGAAACAGGAGCTCAGGAACATTGGTATTTAGAAACACAAACCTGCCTGTGCATACCCGGCGAACATCAGGAAATAACAGCATACAGTTCTACACAACATCCATCAGAAACACAAGCTATTATTGCAGAAGTACTGGGTATCGCTAAAAATGAAGTAGTAGTTGAAATACGCAGAATGGGCGGAGCCTTTGGTGGTAAGGAAACTCAGGGCAATTGGGTAGCGGCATGGTCTGCTTTACTCTGCAATGCCACTAAACGACCTGTAAAAATACATCTTTTCAGAGATGATGATCAAATCATTACAGGGAAACGGCATCCGTACCTTATCCGGTATGAAGTAGGCTTTGAAACGGATGGAAAAATTTCGGCGCTTAAGTTTGAACAGAATGCTGATGGAGGATGTGCTACCGACCTTAGTTTCGCTATTCTTGAACGTGCCATGCTTCATGCCGATAACAGTTATTATATTCCTAACATACATGTCACAGGAAAAGCGTATAAAACAAATCTTCCTTCTAATACCGCTTTCAGAGGGTTTGGCGGACCACAAGGTATGGCAGCTATGGAAACCGTTATTGATCGGATTGCACGTTTTCTGAAAAAGGATGCCGCTGATGTACGAAAAATTAATTTCTATGGAATAGATACGGATAATATTACACACTACGGACAAACTGTTGAATTTAACCACTTACATACAATATACGATCAGCTGATGGCTTCTTCTGATTATCGTAACCGAAGGAAAGCTGTGGATGAATTTAATGCTTCTAATGAATTTTATAAAAAGGGACTAGCGCTGACACCTGTTAAATTTGGTATCTCCTTTACCACCACGTTTCTTAATCAGGCGGGAGCACTCGTTAATATCTATAAAGACGGGACGGTATTGGTGAACCATGGTGGTACTGAAATGGGACAAGGGTTAAACACCAAAATAATGCAGATTGCAGCAGCTGAACTTGGTATAAGTATAACTAAAATAAAAGTAAATGCAACCAATACTTCAAAAGTCCCAAACACTTCTGCCACTGCTGCTTCTGCCGGTACTGACCTGAATGGTATGGCTGTAAAAAATGCTATCGACAAAATTAAAAGTCGCATTGCGGAAGTGATGGCTGCTGAATTTTCAAAACAAAGACCAGAAAAAATATCTCTGCCAGAAAACATTATTTTTAAAGATGATTACATTTCTGATAAGCTATTACCTTACCACAAAATGGCCTTTGCTGATGCAATGCCTTTAGTTCATTTTAATCAGGTAAGTTTAAGTGCCACGGGATTTTATCGTACACCCGATATTGGATGGGACAAAGTTAAAGGATGGGGAAAGCCATTTAATTATTTTTCTTTTGGAATGTGTGTAAGTGAAGTGATTGTTGATACTTTAACTGGTTTTTATAAAAATTTAAGAACTGATATTTTGCATGATGTCGGAGATTCCATCAACCCCGGTCTTGATATCGGGCAGGTGGAAGGAGGCTATATGCAGGGCGTAGGATGGTGTACTACGGAAGAAGTAAAATGGAATGATAAAGGACATTTGCTCAATCATTCTCCTGATACCTACAAAATACCATCTGTACAGGACATTCCCAGCGATTTCAGAACAAACTTATTACAATCTGTTCCTAATCCAAATGCAATTCGTAAAAGCAAAGCAGTTGCTGAACCTCCCTTTATGCTAGCCTTTGCAACATGGTTGGCGATAAAAGATGCTGTTTCCGCAGTAGCTTATCATCAGTATGAACCTAAATTTCAATTACCTGCAACCAATGAAGTTATTTTATTGAAGATTGAAGATTTAAAAAAGAGGATGAAAATAAAGTTGATCTAAAATTGAAATATATAGTTTTTTTTAAACAACGATTTATAAAAATGTAAATATCTTTGCAAGCTAAAATCAGGAGGGACAATGATCGCATTAATTACAGGAGCAACGGCAGGAATAGGTAAAGCAACGGCTGAGCTATTTGCTAAAAACGGGTACAATCTTATCATTACAGGTCGCAGGAAAGAACTGTTGCATGAGTTTACTGCCTATTTAAAATCAACTTATCATGTGGATGTTCTTTCGCTGAATTTTGATGTGAGAAATTTCAAAGAAGTAGAAAAAGCCATTGATTCAATTCCGCCCGACTGGAGAAAAATAAATGTACTCCTCAACAATGCCGGACTTGCTGTTGGAATGGATTCAATTCAGGAAGGTAAGATAGATGACTGGGAACGAATGATCGATACAAATGTGAAAGGACTGCTTTATGTAACACGCTGCATCTCCCCTATTATGATTGCCAATGGATACGGACATATCATTAACATGGGCTCTGTTGCCGGTAAAGAAGTTTATCCAAACGGAAATGTTTATTGTGCCACTAAGTATGCCGTTGATGGCTTAAATAAAAGTATGCGCATAGATTTACTTCCGCACAATATCAGAGTTACCGCGATAAATCCCGGTATGGTTGAAACAGAGTTCTCTATCGTCAGATTTAAGGGCGATGCGGAAAGAGCTAAAAATGCTTACAAGGGACTAAAACCATTAACTGCTGAAGACATTGCCGAAACTATTTATTGGGTAGCGTCACGCCCTGCTCACGTAAACATCAATGATATTGTAATTATGGCAACAGCTCAAGCCAACGCGACAATAGCAATTAGAAAATAAAGAATAAATAATTTAAAGAAATCCTTAATCAATTTTTTATGAAATATGAACCTCCTGTTCACGTCATAGGACTGAAATGCGAAATCTGCGGAACATCCTATAAACACAGCAATATATTTACCTGCCCTGCATGCGGGGATGTTGGAATTTTGGATGTAGAATACGATTACGACAGCATCGCATTAGCATTATCAAAAAATCCTTTACAAAATCGGGCACAAAACATTTGGAGATATAGTGAACTTCTTCCGGTATCAGCTGATATAGCCCGTCCTCATTTATTTGTTGGTTGGACTCCAATATATGATATACCTCGTTTGGCTGATGCCTTAGGCATCCGACAATTTTTTCTGAAAGATGATGGGCGCAATCCTACCAACTCTTTTAAAGACAGGGCAAGTTCAGTAGGGGTGCTAAAAAGCATTGAGTTCGGATTCAATCAAATAGCTTGTGCTTCAACTGGTAATGCGGCTTCATCACTGGCAGGACTTTCAGCAGCTACTGGATTAAAGAGTTATATTTTTGTTCCTGAACGTGCCCCTGAACCCAAAGTAACTCAATTACTTATATTTGGCGCAACTGTGCTTCGCGTGCTGGGCACTTACGAACAAGCATTCGATCTATGCAAGGTGGCATGTGAAAAATACGGGTGGTACAACCGAAACAGCGGTAGCAACCCGTTTCTGGTGGAAGGTAAAAAAACAGCAGGACTAGAAATTGCGGAACAACTCAGCAAAAATTTACCCGACTGGGTAGTAGTTTCCGTTGGTGATGGATGCACTATTGGCGGAATTGGCAAAGGTTTGCAGGAAATGAAACATTTAGGAATTATTGATCGTGTACCTCGTTTATTAGGTGTACAGGCTGAAGGAGCTCGACCGATGGTGGATGCATTCATTAGCGGAAAAGATCTTGTACCAACCGATACAAATACTCTCGCGGACAGTATTGCTGTTGGCACACCCCGCAACTGGAGAAGAGCATTAAGGCAAATAAAATTATCCGGTGGAAATATGATTGCTGTGACAGATGAAGAAATATTAGATGCGATGCGCACTACAGCACGTCTTGGAGCAGTATTTGGCGAACCTGCCGGAGTAACAGGAGTAGCCGGTTTAAAAAAAGCTGTTGAAAAAGGGATTATCAAAAAGAATGAATCCGCCCTTTGTATTGTTACCGGAAACGGTTTAAAAGACACTCATTCAGCAAAACAGGCAGTAGGAAAAGCGATTGATGTAAAACCTACATTAGATGGATTAATTTCAATTCTTTCAAATCATTGATGCCATTTTAATTTAAATTATGTTAATTAAAAACATCCGCATATTTACCTTGGCTCCCACGCAGGTAAAAAAAACAAACCTGAGGATAACAGGCTCGGTAATTACTGCTGAAGGTAAATCGCTTAAGCCATTGAAAAATGAAAAAGTGATTGACCTGAAAGGGAAACTTGTCCTTCCCGGATTTGTGAATGCCCATACTCACCTCTATTCAAGCCTTTCACGTGGTATGCCAATGCCTGCAACGGCGCCCGCCAATTTCCTTGAAATACTTGAGAAAATATGGTGGAAACTGGACGTTGCGTTGGATGAAGAAGCCATATATTATAGCGCGCTGGTTGGTGCCATTGAAGCTATAAAATGCGGAACGACTACCCTTATTGACCATCACGCCTCCCCATCCTCCATCAAAGGATCCCTTGATCTCCTCAAAAAAGCATTGAAGCAAGCCGGGATACGTGGAGTGTTGTGTTATGAAGTTACTGATCGGGGAGGTAAAAAGAAGCGCGATGAAGGTCTTGAAGAAAATGAAAGATTTATTTTAGCGAATAAAAAGGATGAGCATTTCCGTGGGTATGTGGGTGCACATGCTACTTTTACCATGTGTGACGAGTCATTGAACCTTTGCGGAGAGATGGCTGCAAAACACAAAACTGGTGTACACATCCATGTTTCGGAAGATTTGTTAGATGTAAAAGATGCGGAAGAAAAATACAAAAGCACTGTAATTGGCAGATTGACAACATCCGGAATATTAAAAAAAGAGACAATTCTTGCACATGCTGTACATTTAACTCCAGACGAATTCAAAACCAGTCTGGAAAATGAATGTTGGTTAATACACAACCCACGTTCAAACATGAACAACCATGTAGGGTATGCAAAAGTGAACCTTTTCGGAAGTAAGCTTGCACTTGGTACAGATGGATTCCTGGCGGACATGCTTGAAGAGTCGAAATTCGCATTCCATAAAAAAAGAGATTCAAACACGGATGAAAACATAGATTATGTGAAACTCATCACAGGTGGACAAAAACTGGTTTCAGACATCTTCGAAAAAAAATTCGGAACATTTAAAAAAGGAGCAGTAGCCGATCTTGTTGTAATGAATTATATGGAGCCAACTCCTATGTTGAATGAGAACTTGCTCGGTCATTATTTATTCGGTATGCAGTCATCCAATGTGGAGTCGGTAATGGTGGGCGGGAAATGGGTAATGAAAAACCGTAAAATTTTAGGATTGGATGAAAATAAAATTTTTAAAAAATCGCGAAAAATCGCTAAAAAATTGTGGAAAAAGATAGAACAATTAACCTGACGTAGATTGAAATTTGTTCGGAAATAATTTCATAGTGCTAAAAATTTTATATGAAAAAAATTTTACTGTTTTGTTTGTTTGTTCCACTTATCAGCAGGGGACAGCTTACTATTACCATTAATTATGCCTATAATCTGACTCCCCTTACGGATACTTTATTTTTGTCCGGCACCTTTAATTCATGGTCGGCAAATAATACTTCTTATACATTTACGCATACTGGTTTTAATGTTTTTGAAATTACTATTAATCCACCTGCCGGGCTTTTAGAATATAAAGTTACGAGGGGATCATGGACTACAGTTGAGGCGGATGCTGTCGGTGGTAGTATTCCCAACAGAACTTATACTTATTCCGGAACTCCTGCAACCATTAACATTCAAATTAATGGCTGGGAAGATATAGGTGGTAACGGGCAAACAACAGCAAGTTCCAATGTTCATATTCTGGATACTGACTTTCCCATTCCCCAGCTAAACAGAACCAGAAGGATATGGATTTATCTGCCTCCCGATTATCATACTTCTCAAAAAAACTATCCGGTATTATATATGCAGGATGGGCAGAATCTATTTGATCAATATTTTAATTCTTTTGGCGAATGGGAAATTGATGAATCTTTAAATACACTTTTCAGCCAAGGGGATTATGGAATTATTGTTGTTGGAATTGATAATGGCGGTGCAAGCAGGTTGGATGAATATTCTCCCTGGATAAATGCTTCCTATGGTGGCGGGCAGGGAGATGAATATCTGGATTGGATGGTCAATAATCTTAAACCATCAATTGACAGTTCGTTCCGAACCTTTCCACAACCTGAATTTACAGGGATAATGGGAAGTTCTATGGGTGGATTAATTTCACAGTACGGTGGCATACAATATCCGCAGACATTCAAAAAAGTAGGTCTGTTATCTCCTTCCTTCTGGTTTACCGACTCTATATTTAATCAGGAATATACATTAGGTGTTCAGCCGGATATGAAATTTTACTTTGTTTCCGGCACAACCGAAGATGCAACCATGGTTCCATTGATGGTTAATATGAGGGACAGCCTTAATAGTGATGGACTGGATACTTCCAGAATCCGATTAAAAACTTGTACTGATGGAGCACATAGCGAATGGTTTTGGGATCGCGAATTCCCGGCAGCCTATCAATGGCTGTTTTCCGGTTTGGATTTTACTACCACTCAAAATAATTTACCAGTTGCGAAAGATGCCACTTTTAAAATTTTTCCGAATCCTTCTGCCGATAAAATAATTCTTCATTTTGAAGGAGACGAAATCCCTTGGGACATACAGTTATTAAATGTTAAGGGAGAATTAATTCTTCATCGAAAATTGATAAGTGATGAAATATTGAATACCTCTGCTCTTCCAAATGGAATCTATTTATTAAAAGGACTTTCTTACAAAGGAGCCAGTGTAACAAAGAAAATTGTGATTCAACATTAAAATTATGTACATTTAAGGTTGAGTAAAAAAATGATAAATGACAAACAAAAAAATAATCATGCGAACAACACTCCTTATTCCGGCTTTATTTTTTATCCTAAACGTTCAAGCGCAAACTAAAGTTTTGTTTTTGGGAAATAGTTTTACCTATACGTTTGACGTGCCAGCCTTGTTTAACGGTTTTGCAACTGCCGCTGGAATCTCTGTTACTATTGATCAGAATACACAAGCTGGAATGGCAGTTGCAGATGAGCAGATTACAGGACATGTGAATGATCCTGTATCACAATCAAAAATCACTTCTCAACAATGGGATTATATTGTTGTGTAGGATAATCAGGGAGATTATATAAATAACGTGGGTGTTATTGGCTCCAGCACTGGAAATGCAAATGTCGCGCTTTACAATATGATAAAAGCCAATAACTCCTGTACACGTATTATTTATTTTGCAGGATGGGGACCTGTTGGTGGTGTTACCAGCGGAGATAATACTTCCGCATGTATTGACAGAATTCATGGAAACATGATTTATCTGAACAATGGTATCGGACAGGAAATTGTAACACCTATTGGAAAAGCATGGAACAGTTCTTTTATCCTGTTACCATCTGTGAATCTTTATTATTCCGATAATGTTCATCCCTCTTTAGAAGGAAGTTACCTGGCAGCAGCAACAATTTTCACGTCTATTTTTAAGATCGATCCCAGTAATTTAAGTTATACAGGCAGTGTAGATCCAACTACTGCGCAAACCATGAGAACAATCGCTTATAATACGGTTACCAACTCTACGTATTTTACAACAACTCATCTTAGTTCTTATACTCCTGTCATTACTCAAACAGGAGCGGTGTTAAGTGTTCCAACAGGCTATACTTCTTATCAATGGTACATGAATGGAAACCCGGTTGGAAGCAATTCTAATTCGTACACTATTACTGCTAATGGTGATTATCAGGTGGAAGTAACCAATTCAAGCGGCTGTTCGATGACCTCTTTTGATGTAAACTATACTTCTACCGGAATTGAAAATGCGGATGGAGTTTCTGATAATTTCATCCTCTCTTCAATTACAACTAATTTATTTGAGCTTAGCTCAACATCAATTGGCACAGTTGCTATCTATGATATGCAGGGAAAACTTATTGATATGTTTGACAAGAAATCTGAAAAAGTAAATGTTGATCTTTCAAATTCAACTGCGGGAATTTATCTGATCTTATTATCAAATGGTAAAAATAAATTTTCTAAAAAAGTTAGTGTTAATTAAAATTTCAGGTCTTATTTTTAGTGTTATGGATTAGGTTGAAATAATGATGAAAATAATTTCAATTTATTTCAATAAGGAATTTACCCCATCAATTCTTTCACCAGTTTTTCCAATGATGCTTTCATAAGGACTACCTCATTTTCAACAATGGCTAACCTGGATTCTAATTCATTTACAGATTTACCGGCGGGCTCTTCCGACAATTCTTTGTCCTCAAAATCAATTATCTCAGCCAATAAATGTGTATAGCGAACTTCCTTTTGACCTGCACGTTTCGGTAATTGGCGTACTAAAGGTAATTCGGCAAGTGCCAGTTTATCCAATACCAAAAGTACTTCTTCCAACGATTCGAATTCATGTAACCTTGCCGAATTAGTGTGTAACTCTCCTGTTGTTTGTGGTCCACGCAAAAATAATAAACACATCACTGCTACTTCTGCCGTTGTAAGCGGAAAAACAAGTGTAAAATTATGTTTATATTTCATGGAACGATTAGTGCCACCAGTAGCGGTTGAGGTTAACCCCATTTTCCTCAGAGAGTTTAAGGCAATAACCACTGTTTCTTCATCATACTGAACAACGGGCTTTCGCGATGTTTTTTGATTACAAGCTAAAGTAAGCGAATTCAGGGTCATCGGGTAATAATCCGGTGTGGTTTTACTCTTTTCAATTAATGATCCCAACACACGGATTTCTATGGAATTCAATACTGGTAAAGTGTTAGGTAAATCCATTTTAAGATACTATAATTTTGTTATTCTAATAATATTCATACGCTCCCAAATCAGGAATAGAAGTAGTTAGATTGTTAGGGCGATCCTTATCATTTAAATCTTTACCAATATAAATTCCTGTATCGCCAAAATCTATTGCAGAGCTTATAGATGCGGCTGTCAATTGATAATCATTATTGCCTGCATCTTTAAATGCAGGATCAATATTTTGGTTTATATGATTATAATGTGCCGTGCTGCTGATGTTTAAGAGTGTTTTAACAAGGCAGTGATCAAATTTAAAATTGAAATTTCCACCTGTTGTAGCTGAATCTAAACCTACTTCTTCCTCTAAGTTGCCATACATAATGCAATTGCCAAAATAAGCACTGTCTAAATCACGTATTTGAGTGGCACCTGTGTAATCAATATAATAATTGCTTAAGGCTAATAATGGCGTTGTTCGCTGACTGCTGCTGCTCCAATAATTTGCGAAGGTACATTGCTCAAATTTGTATCTTCCGCCAATAGTAAGTGCTGCAACATATTGACCGCAATTAGCAAAAACACAGTTAAAGCCTCTTAAAAAACTACCTTGCCCGAATATTGCAGCCGCAGACATATTTTTAATGATGGTATTAGAAATCCGTAAAGTAGGACTCGGTGAAGCTCCCAAGGTATCAGCCTGAACACCAATACTGCCATTTTTAATAATAGCCCAGTCAATCACATTGTTTTTACTACCGGGAGAAAGCCAGATTTTACCCCACTGCCCTGGTATCTCTTTGTAATCAGGCTCTAAACGTGCTCCCTGAAAGGTAACTTCATTACCATGCGATCCATTTATTACAAGTGTCCCATCTTTATATATCCATAAAACAGCTTTATTATTAAGATACACACGGGTCCCTGCCGTTATTGTTAAGGTACAGGCAGAGTCTACCACCGCATAACCAAAAATTAAGTGTGGCTTGTCGTTTATCCATACATCATTACAATTAATAATGGAATAAGGAGGAAACCCATTCAGGGAGAAGTGGTCAGGTTTATGTAAATATACATCCTGTCCAACAGCGGTAAGTTTAACATGCTGTATGTTGCCATTCGTTTCAAAAATAATGGAATCTCTGATTAATAAAGGAGAATTTACATTTGTTGGATTAACTGTAACCTGGACAAATACAAACAGACTATCGCCCCCCATAATTTCAATATCATTCAGCGATGTTCCTGAAACGCCATCTATATTCATCCTGAATTGGGAATTACTACCTGTTGCCAGAAATATTTTGGAAATATTAAGTGTTTTGCTGTTATGATTGAAAATTCTAAAAGATTTGGTAGTTGAGCCAACGGTAGTAAAAACAGTATCAAATAAAACTTCCTCTGTAGAAAAATTGAGCTTTGCACTGGAATCAGTTAATAGCGGATCTTTTTTACAAGATGAAAAAATAAAAAAAATAAAAAAAGGCAACAAAAAAAATCGTTGGATTGACTTCATATTACAAATATAGAACAGATGCCTTGCATAACGATTTTTTAAGCAAAATATTTTATCGTTTATTTAATTATGGAGGAATTGTGAAATTTTCATAAGAATGGCATCTTATCAATAAAAAAACTTAAATTTGTCAGTTAGGGTAAAGCCTAAAAATCAGGACGAATTGCGGTTAAAACAGACAAAACTGTAATCTTGAAAATTCGTGGTTTGTTATATAATCTGAAAAAAATTAACAATTCTCCGCATAAGGCGGAGTTATTATATATGAATAAGCATTTAAGGCTAATATACTTATTGCTGCTATTGTTTGGCTTGACCAGTCATGTGCTTATCGCACAAACTGATTTTGCCTCGGAAGAGGAGTTTAAAAAACAAGCAGCTAAGTTATTTGATGAAGAAGATTTTGTAAAAGCCTATCCCTTATATTCACAATTAGTAAGTCTTTACCGGAAGGATCCTAATTATAATTATCGTTTGGGAGTATGTATGCTCTTTGCCAGCGATGATAAAGAAAGGGCTATTACATTTTTGGAATTTTCGGTAAAATATCATGAAGTAGAAAAAGAAGCCTTTTTTTACCTGGCAAAAGCCTATCATTTGAATTACCGGTTTGATGAAGCTATTACCCAGTACCAGATTTTTAAAAAAATAGCTTCCGCTGCAAAGGCTGAAAGATTGCAGGTTGACAGGCAAATTGAAATGTGTAAAAATGGTAAAAAACTGTTGCGCAACATAAGCGATTTGCCGGTATTAGAAAAAACTGAATTGGGACGAGAGGATTTTTTTCGTTCTTATAACACTTCTGAAATCGGTGGAAAATTATTAGTGAAGCCGGATGAAAAAGAATTCAGAACAAATCTCGACAAAAAGAAAAACGAAAAATCTATACTATATCTTGCCACAAATGGTAATATGATTTATTTTTCGAGTTATGGCGACAATGAGCAACATGGAAAAGATATTTTCCAGATGAAAAAATTACCCGATGGGGAATGGGATAAACCTCAAAGACTCGGGAATACGATTAATACAGATTATGATGAGGATTTTCCATTTCTTCACCCCGATGGAAAAGTACTCTATTTCTGTTCCAAAGGGCATAATTCAATGGGAGGGTATGATATTTTTAAATCCACATTAAACGAAGAAACCAATCTATGGAATGAGCCTGTAAATATGGATTTCCCTATTAATACACCGGATGATGATATTTTATATATAACTGATAAAGATGAAAAAAAAGCATATTTTGCCTCTGCCCGTTCAAGTGTAGCAGGCAAAATATCATTATACCATATCAGTGTTGAACGCAGACCAATTGATTTTGCAATCATTAGAGGTACTGTAATTAAAAACCATAAAAATCAGGCTCTCAATACCGCGATTACAGTAAAAAATGTGAACGATAATACTATACTTGGCATATTTAATTCAAGCGCTACAGGTTCCTACGAAATTAAATTACCCAATGGAGGCAGTTTTTTATTTACCATTGAAGCTCCTGATTTCACGACACAATCGGAGGTAGTTACCGTGCCTGTTCAAAAAGAATTCAGAGCGTTGCAACAGGAAATCAGTTATGACATAGAAACCGATAAATTGCAAATTAAAAATTTATTTGATGAAGCAGTTAGTGATTCCAATTACCTATTGGCTATTAACGTTATTAAAGAAAAATCTAAACTTAATGTAACACCGGTTACAGAGCTTGCTGTTACTAATACAGCTAAAGAGGATAGTCTTTCCACAAATGAAACTGCCTCGGTGGAGCAACCCGCCACAACCAAAATCAATGCGAAATTAAGCAATGATGATATTGTTAAAATTGCATACAAAGATGCAACGGTTGTTGATACAGAAGCAACTGATTTACGCGAACAGGCAGATATTGCGTTGAGCTTTGCAAATCAAAAGAATGAAAGTGCTCAAAGTAAATTACAAGAGGCAGCCGCTAAAACAACGGAGGCATCAACAACGGAAGATGTTATTAAAAAGCAGGCACTTACTGATGATGCGGAGGCGCTTAATAAAGAGGCGGAACAATTGAATGCGGAAACAGTTGTGGCGTTTAATCTCGCGAAAAGATTGGATGCAACCGCGCTTTCAAAAAGAGAAGAAGCGGATTTATCTCAGCAATATGCGAAAGGGCTGGAAGAAGCTGTAAAATCGAAAAATCCTACAGAAGCATTGGCTAAATTAGATGAACTGGAGCAGAAAATTGATGCGTTAAATTTAAGCAATGCCGATCGTTTTCCTGTATTAAATAGTTATAAAAAAGAAGAAGAAAACAAAAAACACGAATTGGATCAAACAGTTCAGGAATCTACTGACCTCAAACAAGAGTTAGTTGACAACGAAACAATCATTGCTAATTTAAAAACTGATGCTGACAACGCTAAAAGTGGACAGGTAAAAGATGGACTTAATAACCAGATTGCGGAATTGAAGGAAGAGAATAACACTAAACAAAAAGGCATTGAGCAAGACGCAATAAAGATTGCCAGGCTTCAGAAAGAATACAATGGCATTAAAAATGAAACTGAACTGGTAAGTACTGTGATCGATCAGTCAAAAACAGGCAGTACCCAAGCAGCTGCGGCAAAGGTAGCTTCTATTGATAAAAATAAATTAGAACAGCAGGTAAATAGCATCAAAAATACCAGTCAGTCTAATAATAACATAGTTTCTTCAAATGCTACTAATAAAATTCCGGCAAATAACTCTATCGCAAATAATTCCCCTACTAATTCTAATACTCCAGCAACAATAACATCTTCAGATATTAATAAACAATATGCGGATGATTTAGCCGCAACGGATGATATTAAAGATGCAGGCGTTCGTGAAACTGAAAAAGCTAATGTGCTGAAAAAATGGTCAGAAGCGATAGATGATGATGTTGCAAAACAAAAACAAATTTATATTTCATCTACAGACCCAGAAATGAAAGCTCTTCTCGCTAAAAAAATTGAGGCAGACGAAAACAGTTCAAAAGAAAAAAAATCAGAGGCAGAGCAGAGTTTAGCAAAAATAGAAGCGCTGAAACAACAAAATATAACAGCTAATTCAACTACCACTAAAACAAACTCCAAGGATAATTCAACAACCGGAGACAAAGTGAATGCTAATCAATTACTTTCTACTACAAATAATAATGAAGACCCTTCTGTTGGCAATCCAACAAAAGAAGAATATAGTGATAACACAACTATTAGTTCAAACACCTCAGCTGAAACACTTTCAAATATTAATACGAAGTATTCCGCTGATTTAACTGCTACCGAAAAAATTACAAATGAAGGTGATAGAGAAAATGAAAAAGCCAATGTATTAAAAAAATGGGCGGAAGCTATAAATGCCGATGTTGCAAAGCAAAAACAAGATTTGACAGCAACTACTGACCCAGAAAAGAAGTCCTTATTATCTAAAAAAATAAGCGATGCGGAAAATAGCTCAAAAGAAAAACAGACACTTGCCGACCAGAGTTTGGCAAAAGCTAAAACGCTAAAACAACAAGATATAGTAGCGTCTACAACTACTACTGTTAAAACAAACATTGAGCACAATTCATCAACAATCACATCAAATGCCACAAATGCTACAACAGCTAATAACAATAATGCCGCAGAAAAACAATTAGTATCAATTGAAACACCTTCATCGGAAGAAACTAAAAAGGCTAATTTACTTAATAAACAAGCCGATACTTTATTAACTTATTCATTAAATTTAATATCAAAAGCTAATAATCAATCCGATCCGGCAACAAAAAAAATGATGATTGAGCAGAGTGAAGAAGTATTGCTACAAGCACAAGAAAAGAAATTTGAAGCAACCAAACTAAAAGGAGAGTCAAATAAAACAGAATACATCGCGAATAAAAATCAATTAGAGCAATCAGCAAAAAAATATTCAAGTACTACCACCGATGATATTTCAATGGCAGACATGGTAAATGATGAAGCCCTGATATATTTTGAAAAGGCAGAAAAATTACGCATGCGTGCTGATACAGCTCAGTCGTACGATGAAAAAGAAATACTATCGAAAGATGCCAATAAAAATGAGCTGATTGCTCTGGAAAAGCAAAAAAAATCAGCTGACTTATATAAAAATCATGATACCTATGTAGCTGCCTTAACTACAGCAAATAAAACGTCAACTACCAATCTACCAGATTCTGCAAAAAACATTGCCAGTTCTAATAATTCTATTCAACATAATACAGTAAAAGAAAAGCAAAATTTCACTTCCACTTCTATCGAAAGTCCAACTACTTCTGCCACAAATAGTAATGTAAAAGAAGAGCAAAATCCTTCTGCCACTTCTGCAGCTACAACTAGTGAAACAGGCAATTTAACAGTTTCTTCAAATGAAAAAGCAAATGAAAAACATACTACTTATAATGAGTCGGTAGCTGTTGAACAAATATCAAAAGCCGATTTGCTTAATACACAAGCAGACGAATTTATGTCGCAATCAGTTAGTTTGAAATCTCAAGCCGCGAAACAAAAGAATAGTGAAACAAAAAACACATTGTATTCGCAATCGGAAGAATTAACTAAAGAAGCTCAGGATAAAAAATTGCAGGCTTCTCAATTAACCGCTTCCGCTAATACAACCGAATACGATGCCAATCAAAACCAATTAGATCAATTAGCAAAAGCGACATCCGGGAATAATGTTTCGGATATTAAAGAGGCTAAAACAAAAAACGATGAGGCAAAAAAATATTTTGAAGATGCCAAAAAACAACGAACAGAAGCTGATGTAGCTGAGTCATATTCTTTAAAAGAAAAAAAATTGGAGGATGCTCATACGAATGAAATGCTTGCATTGGAAAAACAAAAAGAATCAATACGTATTTATAAAAAGAGTAATCCTAATTCTCTTGCTTCAGTTGACAATAAATCCGCGACAAATAATACGACCAGCAATCCTGTAAGTTCAAATTCTACCAATCCTGTCAGCACAAGTTTAGTGAATACTAATTTAACGGTGCCTACCAAAGCGGCATCCATAAATAGTGAACCCATTAATAATGCGCCTACTATAGCTTCCGTTTCATCTAATATTACATTAACGGCAAATGAAGTTTTTGAACAGAAGTCAGTGCCGATATATTCAGCTAAGCATCCAATTCCAATAAATGAAAAGTTTCCGGAAGGTTTAATCTTTAAGGTTCAGATTGGCGCATTCCGTAATCCAATACCGCAAAATTTATTTCAGGGCATGAGTCCAATTACCGGAGAAACAACATCCAAAGGATTTATCAGGTATACTGTTGGGGTGTTTGAGAAATTTGCAACGGCTGACAAAGTAAAAAATAAAATCATAGGTTTAGGTTATAAAGATGCCTTTTTAGTAGCCTTCCTGAATGGTAAACGAATCCCAATCAACGAAGCTTATGCCATGGCTGGAGGAATTCCCGCTACTGTTTTACAAAAAAATGCCACCAATGTTACTGCAATTGAAAATACGGTAGTAACAAATCCCAATAACACTCAAATTAAAACAAGCAATGCAGTTGGAGAAATCGCCAAGACACAAAATGTTTCAACTATTCATAGTTTGTTTTATACGGTTCAAGTTGGAGTATTTTCACAGCCGGTTTTAGCTGCTAAACTGTATAACATGAAACCGTTATACAATGAAACTACATCCAACGGAAACATACGTTACTACTCAGGTATTTATAATAGTGTTTTACATGCCGCTGAAGCAACAGAAATGATAAATGATATAGGTATTCGTGATGCGTTTGTTACAGCATTTTACAATGGTAAACGTATTACACTGGCAGAAGCTAAACAATATGAAAAGCAAGGAGATGGAGCCTTTTCAACTGATCCTAACCTTAATAAATTACCCGTTTTTAATGCCACCCAAATACCCAATATACCATCAACAAGTAATCCTGCAATCAATCATCCAACTAGCCCTGCAAGTAATACTAAAAGTAATCCAAGAATTACTATTGTTGACATACCAAATGAGGAAGAACCAGTTATTACTAATGAATCAGCGCAACCATTAAACAAAACCACAGCTCAAAATAATACAGTAAAAAATAAGGCGGGTATTATATTCAAAGTTCAAATAGGTGCATTTAATGAAGAAGTACCTTTGGATATTGCCAACAAATTTTTAAAAATCGCCAAAATGGGAATTAATAATTATAAAGATAATAATGGTTTAACAGTTTATACGGTAGGTAATTTAAGCAGCTATGAAGAAGCAAATTTATTAAAAGCGGAAGTAGTTTCAGAAAGTCTTACGGATGCGTTTGTAATTGCATTTCGTGATGGTAAAAAAATATCTGTTGAGGAGGCAAGAAAATAATTATACAATTGGCTTCATTCGATTTGATAATTTTTTCGTGTGATTCGAAGGTTAATATTACTAACTGAAAAAAGATAATAAAATGCAAAACTCATCAAAAACGCAATCGGAAATAAAAGTAGAAACCGAAGATGTTGAAGTTGCTGACAAGCAAATTATTCTTTATAATGATGAGTTCAATACCTTTGATTTTGTTATTGAATCGCTGATAAAAATTTGTAAACATAATACGCTCCAAGCTGAGCAATGTACTTTTCTAGTACATTACAAAGGCAAGTGTTCTGTTAAAAAGGGCTCGTATGAAGAATTAAAACCTGTCTGTACCGCCTTACTCGAAAGAGGTTTGACAGCTGAGATTGAGTAATGGAATGGGATCTGAAATCTTTTTCCATTATTATCAATCTAAAAACGTTATTCTATTTTGTGATCAAACCCGCATTAAATTAAATAATCTAATAATAATAATAATAATAATAAGACAATATGAAACAACATCAATCTGACGCAGCTACTACTTGTAAGTATGATACAAAATGGAATACATTTAACAGCAGTCTGTCAAAGGATATGCAGGGTAGGAAACAAGTAGCTCCCCTATTGTTTTTTGGAGAGACTAAAACGAAAAAGGAAAACACTCTTCCTTTCTTTCTTTTTAATTCTGGCTTTATCATTCTACTAACTCTTCTGATCTCCTCCTCAGCGAATGCCCAAATATGTTTCTCTTCCCCAACCGACTTTGTAGCTGGGGCAAATAGTACATTTTCTATTGCCAGTGCTGATTTCAATGGAGATGGATTTGCCGATTTAGTGGTTGATAATCAATCAACCTCCAACACGGTAAGTATTTTGCTGGGTAATGGTAATGGAAGTTTTGGCACTGAAAGTGCTTTTGCAACAGGTGTTCAGCCTAATGTGGTTATTTGCGCTGATTTTAACGGAGATGGGAAAATTGATTTGGCGGTAACTAATTATACTTCAAATGATGTATCCATACTATTAGGAACCGGAACCGGCAGTTTTGGGGCTCCAACAAATTATACTGTTGGCACGCAACCTCAGTCAGTCATCAGTGCCGATTTTAATGGTGATGGCAAAGCCGATTTGGCGGTAACTAACCAAAACTCAAGCGATGTATCAATATTATTAGGCACTGGTAATGGCACTTTTGGTACAGCTACAAATTTTGCCGCTGGTTCAGGACCTTATGGGCTGGTTAGTGCCGATTTTAATCTGGATGGAAATGCAGACTTGGCGGTGGCAGACTTTTATGGTTCAAATAATATTACCGTTTTATTAGGAACCGGCACTGGTAACTTTGGTGCGGCAACCAGTTTTACGGTAGGAAGTAATCCTACCGAAGTTACCAGCGCCGATTTTAATGGTGATGGCAATCCCGATTTAGCTGTTTCTAATAACAGTGGAGGTACAACATCCATATTAATGGGCAATGGTTTAGGTAGTTTTAGTGCTGCTACCACCTATACAACTGGTGGCACCACTTCTTTTCATATCATCAATGCGGACTTTAATGGAGATGGTTTTGTCGATTTAGCTACCTCCAATCCCAATGGGAATAATGTCTCTGTTTTATTAGGCTATGGAAATGGAACCTTTGTTGCAGCAGCGAATTTTGCCACAGGAAATACCCCTTATTCGATTGTTGGCGCGGATTTTAACGGAGATGGTAAAATCGATTTAGCCACAGCGAATAATGTTGGATCAACTGTATCAATATTATTAAACACACCGCCAACACCAGTAACACCGGGAGCTATCACTGGTATCAACCAACAATGCCCAGGTTTAACGGTTCAAATTTATAGTGTGGCTGCCGTTACCAATGCCACTACTTATACATGGACTGTACCTATAGGATGGACTATTGCCGCGGGTTTAGGTACTACTTCGATAACAGTAACTACAGGTACAACAGGACAAAATGGTAACATAACCGTAACAGCAGGCAACACTTGCGGAACAAGCGCCGCAGCAACAAAAACAGTTACTGTTTATTCTGCACCATTTGCGGATGCAGGTGCCGACATTTCAAGTTGCATAGGCGATACGGTCTCTTTTACAAATTCCACAACTGGAGCAATATCCTATTCCTGGGATTTTGGAGATGGAAATACAAGTACCAACGAAAACCCTCAACATTTATTCACAACTGCCGGAAACTTCACTGTTGTATTAGTTGCCACAAATTCAGATGGCTGTACTGGTTCTGATAACGCATTAATATTAGTTAAACCGAGTAAAGATATTTATGGCTATGTGGGTGGAAATGTTACAATCGGTTCAGTTGTTATTTTAAAATATGTTCCATTTCAAACTCGGTTTGATACCGCTGATGTAGTCTCAATTACCGGCACAGGAGATTTTCATTTTGCCAACATTAATCATGGAAATTATATAATCAAAGTGTTTCCTGATACGTTAACTTATCCTACTCTTATTGCAACCTATTATGGAGGCGCTTTTCTTTGGAACGATTCTTCGGTTATTGTTCTTAGTCACGATTGCGATTCAAACGATACCTTACCACAAATTACGATGTTGGGAGTGATTGGCATTGGAAATGGACTTGGATTAATAACCGGACAGATTATCGAAGGGGTTAATTATGGCAGATCAGTCGGGGAACCTATTGACGGGGTGGATGTTAAACTTGGTAAAAACCCAGGTGGATCCATTATGGCAACTACCATTACGGATATTCTGGGTACCTATGCTTTTTCAGGAGTTCCTTTAGGTAATTATACCATTTATGTAGATATTCCGGGGCTTGGCAGGGATTCATCCTATACGTTTACAATAGATTCAACCAATAATCAGTTTTTAGCTGAGAATTATATTGCAGACTCAACCAGCATTTATATCAACCCAACGTCAAATGTTGGAATCAGTAATCCCTACAATGTTGCTGAGAAAGAGAATAAATTCAACGTTTATCCCAATCCCGTGGCAGGTAATACAACAATTGAATACAGTATCTCTCAGCCAACGGGGGCAAAAATTACACTAGATATAGTTAATGTACTTGGCGTAAAAATTAAATCATTTGTCAGGGGGAATCAGCCAATGGGTAATTATAAGTACGCTTTTAATCCACAAGACTACCACTTGAATTCAGGAGTTTATTTTATCTCACTTACAATGAATGAGAAAATCAATATAAGACGAATCGTTGTAATGGAATAAAAACTCAATGTTTATGAGGATTTTATAAGAGATGTGACATTTTTAAACACGACTTTGATTGTGAAATGGTCCAAGAGGAAAATTGTCAATCCTCAAGGCAACGGACAGAGAAACCATTTTTCTCATAATAGCTGCTCCTAAAAACAAATCCATAGGTGTAACTTAGGTTGCGAAACCAAGCGATGTAGGTAATAGCCTGTGTAGAACTCCACCAGCTACCGTTGTTACCAATGTCACTAAATGTCCCATCATTGGTACGATAACCACCGGGAAGTCCTGTAAAACCGCTACTGTTAGTTCCATTGAAAGAGTTTGGAATGTTTTCATTCCAACCGACTGTACTTTTCATTTTACTTCCGGCTTCATTTTCTCCCCCCAAATAATCGGTTAGATTTGTCCATTCCGCATCGCTGGGAATGTGATAACCTTTGGGTGCCAAACCACGAGCATCCTTTACAGCATACCAATTATACAACTTGCCATAAAAAGAGCCGTTTTTTGTTTGATTTTCATAATAACACCAGGCACCTGTTTTTAAATCTGACCACTGAGTGGCATCTTGTACCTGCGGTATAGTATCTCCGTTTCTGTAGGTACTTACATCAAGGTTTTTTGTACACCAATTTTGTGCACCTATTGTTATGGTTTGCGCCGTTGCATTGTTATAAAAAAATACACAGGTAAAAAATACAGCGGGCATAATTACGCATGTCCAACTTACTTTTTGCCTTTCCATATTCACTTGCATTTGATTATTCAAATGTATGATTAATTTTTTAACGTTTTTATAGGGATATTTGTTATCCCCCAAAATAAATTCCAGAATATTCAACTTCATTATTTTTCTTATATTCGCACGTTCAAATAAAAAAAACATTTATATAATACTTTAATATATGTCAGAAGAAAAACAAAGTCATCCAAAAGGTCTCTATATACTATTCGTTACAGAAATGTGGGAACGCTTTAGTTATTATGGAATGCGCGCAATTTTCGTATTATTCCTAACCAAAGCGTTAATGTTTGATAAAGCATTTGCAAGTGGCATTTACGGTAGTTACACTGGATTGGTATATTTAACTCCATTGATTGGTGGTTATATGGCTGATAGATATTGGGGAAATAGAAAATCTATTGTTATTGGAGGACTTATGATGGCTTTAGGTCAATTTTTCATGTTTTTGGCGGGTTCATTTTATCAAAATATTGATTTAGCACGAATTTTAATGATGGTGGGCTTAACATCCCTTATTTTAGGTAATGGATTTTTTAAGCCCAACATTTCTACTATGGTTGGTCAGTTGTATCCTAAAGGCGATAAAAGGATTGACTCCGCTTTTACTATATTTTATATGGGAATTAATTTGGGCGCCTTTCTTTCTCCATTGATTTGTGGCGGTTTAGGAGATACCGGTAACCCGGCGGACTTCAAATGGGGATTTTTAGCGGCTTGTATTGGTATGGCTGTAAGTTCATTACTATTTATCTGGTTGAAAAACCACTATATTGTAACGCCAGAAGGACTTCCTATCGGGACTACTCCTAATAGAAACAGAGTATCCGCAGATATAGATACTGTTGCCGAAGCAAAAACAGAATTTACAAATGGGCAAATTTTTACCTGGATAGGTATTGAAATCGTACTTTATTCATTATTCTTTTTCTTGGGTCAAGGTGTTATCGGTTCATTTATTTTTTCTTTATCAATTGCCGCCCCCGGGTTTATTATTTCAGACAGAAGCCTTACCAAAATTGAGAAACAACGTATTTGGGTAATTTTCATAGTCGCATTTTTCGTCATCTTCTTTTGGGCTGCTTTCGAACAAGCCGGAGCGTCATTAACATTTTTTGCCGAGGAGCAAACCAACAGGGAAGTAGGATTGCATCTTTCCAAAGGTATATTAAGTTCAATATTCCTTGCAATCATTGCAATACTAGGGGTCATTGGTTTTAAGGTTTTCACTAAAATGAATAATGAACAAAAAGGTGTTAGAGAACTTATTTTATTTTTAGTTACTGCTGCCATGGCATACTTAATTTATGCAATAATTAATTTCCCTTCAGATGGGAAAAATATCGATTCCATTCCTGCAAGTTTTTTTCAATCAATTAATGCAATCGCAATTGTAATTTTTGCTCCTTTATTTTCTATTTTATGGACTTTTTTAGGCAAAAAAAACATGGAACCCGCTACACCTTATAAACAATCTATTGGCTTGCTTTTATTAGCATTAGGTTATGTTGTAATTTCATTTGGCGTAAAAGGAGTTGAACCATCTACAAAAGTAAGTATGATGTGGTTGTTTAGCTTATATCTCATTCATACGTTTGGCGAATTATGTTTGTCGCCCATAGGATTATCAATGGTAAATAAATTAGCCCCAATAAAATTCGCATCCTTACTCATGGGTGTTTGGTTTCTATCAACAGCAACGGCAAATAAATTTGCAGGAACGTTGAGTTCATTTTATCCTGAAACAATGATAACTGTTACTGCCGTTGAATCCCAACAAACTGAAAAAGGAGTAACCTTATGTACTAAATTAGATAAACCGGAAGTAATTAATGGTGTTAATTATGTGAGCATAGATGCTATTTCTTTTGAAGGAGTAAAAGATAAGGAAGTGAAGGCTTCAATTGTTGCAACTATTTTTAAGGATTCATTGACCAAAGAGAAAACTTTCTTAGGGTATAAGATTGACAGTCTGCACGCCTTTTTTATGCTTTTTGTGGTAATGGCAGGAGCGGCTTCTGTTGTCTTATTCATATTGTCCAGCAAATTATTAAAAATGATGAATGGTGTGAGATAATCAATAAAAAAATCCCTTACAGGTCAAACAATTTTCAATGTTTGACCTGTTTTTTTTATCTGAAATTTTATAATTTTACAATCATGATTAAAAGAGTGTTTATTGCAGTTGGTATTATCGCTATTATTTTAATTTCACAAAGTTTTAACAGCATCATTCAAGCGACAGCCAGTGAATTAACAGGTCCTGTGCATTGGTATACCTTTAGTGAAGCGGTTGAATTGCAAAAGAAAATTCCTAAACCAATAATGGTAGATGTTTATACCAGTTGGTGCGGTCCATGTAAAATGATGTCGGCAAATACATTTGGTAACGAAATCATTGCAAAGTACTTAAATGAAAATTTTTATCCTGTTAAATTTAATGCTGAAACCCGCGATTCTGTTGCTTTCAACGGGGTGGTTTTTAAAAACAATAATCCACCTGAAACAAAACGACCGGTGCATGATTTCGCGATATCTATTTTAGATGGTAAACTATCCTATCCTTCAGTCGTTTTTTTAGATACAGATATAAAACGAATTTATACATCTGTTGGATATTATCAGGCAGCACAGTTTGAACCTATGTTAAACTTTTTTGCAAGTGGTATCTATAAGAATAGCAAGTATGAAGATTTTCAAAAAACCTTTGTAGGTAAGGTAAAATGAACAATCTTTCAATTAATAATTATTAAATTACGGGTGTACGACAAATATCCCTAAATATATTTATTCTCTACCTTAAAGCAAGC
This sequence comes from Bacteroidia bacterium, assembly GCA_036170475.1. Classification (GTDB taxonomy): domain Bacteria; phylum Bacteroidota; class Bacteroidia; order 2-12-FULL-35-15; family 2-12-FULL-35-15; genus 2-12-FULL-35-15. The sequence goes on from JAVHPE010000214.1 coordinate 34,881, forward strand.
CATCATGTTATGGAACCTTCAAACATAAATGCCTCCCCAAGGTCTTCGACAAGCTCTGACTGACGGCGCGCAAGTCATATTGAGCCTGTCGAAATATCTGCGATGGTTTCTAAAATTTATGAAATCAGGGAAATTTGTCGTACACCCTAAATTACTGTTTTAGGTATATACGTTTAGGTCGCATAAGTCAAATTAGGCTGAAATAATTGATTTTAAAGAGTTCACGTCAAAAAATAAATTTTATTTTTTTTTAATAATGGGACGAAAATCACATTACCCACTGTTTATTTTTGATTTTGCCTTGAACCACTCTATTATCAATAAATTTATGTGCGACCTAAACGTATATACCTATACTGTTTTATTTTCCTTTTCGAGTTTATCGATACGTTGTACTATTGAATCAAGA
>JAVHPE010000215.1:0-10306 GCA_036170475.1 Bacteroidia bacterium
TTGCCTATAAAAATATTTAGCAAAATGAACATAGCAGTAACAAAAATTGAATTGGCTAAACAACTACTAAATACTAACAACCCAGGGCTCATCAATCATATCAAAGCACTATTTGAAACTCAGGATATTGATTTATGGGACGAAATGCCTGATGAAATAGTGCAATCTGTTGAACGTGCCATAATACAAGCCGATAATGGTGAAATTAAAGGTCATAATGAGGTAATGAAAAAGTATAAAAAATGGCTAAAGAAATAAACTGGACGCCTGAAGCCGAGGATACTTTTGAAAAAGTAATTGTATATTTAAGAACCAAATGGACAGAACGTGAGGTAATCAATTTCATCAACTCTGCAAATAGAACCATCTCCTACATTTCCGAAAATCCACTCATGTTTCGCCAATCAAAAAAGCAAAACATTCACGAGGCTGTAATTACCAGATATAATTTACTTTTGTATCGAATAAAGCCAAAACATATTGAATTACTTACCTTTTGGGACACGCATCGAAATCCAAAGAAAAAATTTTAAAGAAAAAAATAGCACCAAAAATCACGCCTGTTCAAGCAATCAGATATAGCTGAAAAATAGTTTGTATCTTTTTATTAACCTTTGCATTATGGTTATAAAAACAGATAAATATGCAAATCCGAAACTCATTTTTAGTCCTGATTTTTTTCCTGTCTTTTATTTCTGCTTTAGCACAAAAAAACAGTCCGAAAAAAAACGTAATTAAGCCATTAATTTCACCCTCTTTCAAAACTACCTGCGATTGCAAGGATGCGGTAAAAATCAATGTTTTAAAAACCACAACCTACGGTTTAACTGAGCCTCCCAGTGGTTTTGGTTCCATTCAGGAAATAACATCAAAACATAAATCTGATAAATTATCTTTTGAAGAAGAGCATAATACTGCATGGTATCTGCTGAATATTATTTTCAATGGAGAACTTGCTTTCGAAATTATACCGAAGGATAGCTCCAATGATTATGATTTTTTACTCTACAAATACACTGATTCAACTTTTTGTAAAGCATTACAAAAAAAACTGCTAAAGCCAATTCGTTCCAATTTATCTCGTGTAAGTACTGAAACAAAAGGAATTACAGGATTATCATCCGAAGCTAAAAATGAATTTGTAGGGAAAGGAATCGGCTCGGCATATTCAAAATCTGTTAGCGTATTAAAAGGAGAAAAATATGTACTTGTACTGGATAACGTATATCCGGAAGGGAAAGGACATACTATAAATTTTAATTACATTAAACAAGTTACAATTTCCGGTGTGGTAACTGATGCTGACAGTGTTCCTATAAAAGCGGAAGTTTCACTTACCGACAATAAAGGAATTATTGTAAAACAAATGAGTACAGAAAATGATGGCAAATACCTGATAAATACGGGAATGAAGGAGGATTATAATTATTCACTTGCCTTTTCTTCCGATAGCAGTTTTTTTGCTATCAAAACAATTAATACAAAAGAATTAAAACAATCAAATGTTTTTACAGATATCCGTACTGTATTGGTCAGATTAAAAAAAGGAACAAAATATAGTCTGAGTAGTATTAACTTTTATGGAGATCAGTCTATATTGCTTCCTTCCAGTTATTCTTCGGTATTTTCGCTCTATAAGTTAATGCAAAAAAATAAAAAAATGATCATACGAATTGAAGGGCATATCAATTTGCCCGGGCGAGTTTCTAAAAATAAAATTTTTGAACAAACCTTATCAGATGATCGTGCTAAAACAGTAAGTGAATATTTGCAAAGTCAGGGAATTGAAAAAGAACGTATTTCCAGTATTGGATATGCCGCCAGTAAAATGCTTTATCCAAACCCAAAAAATGAAACTGAAATGTCTGCGAATAGAAGGGTTGAAATAAATGTGATTTCAATAAAATAAAGGTTCTGCTTAAAATTTGTATTTTCGCAACCAGAATTCATTTTCATTGGTTAAGATAATTCAAAATCCATTTAAAAATATTTTACGCATCGTATTATGAGAAAAGCTTGTAACAATATCCTAGAAACCATTGGTAATACACCATTGGTTCGAATTAATAATATCACTAAAAATGTAAAAGGTACTGTTTACGCGAAAGTAGAAACTTTTAATCCGGGAAATTCCATAAAAGACCGTATGGCAATGAAGATGATTGAAGTTGCCGAAAAAGACGGACGTCTGAAACCGGGAGGCACGATTATAGAAGGAACAAGCGGAAATACCGGTATGGGATTAGCCATCGCTTCCATCATTAAAGGGTATAACTGTATTTTTACTACTACCGATAAGCAGTCGAAAGAAAAAGTAGATGCTTTACGTGCTTTTGGTGCCGATGTAATTGTTTGTCCGACTAATGTTGATCCGGAAGATCCACGTTCTTATTATTCGGTTTCTTCACGCCTGGAAAAAGAAATACCAAATTCATGGAAACCCAACCAGTACGACAACTTAAGTAATTCATTAGCACATTACGAACAAACGGGCCCTGAAATATGGGAACAAACAGAAGGCAAAATTACTCACCTTGTTGTAGGTGTTGGAACAGGAGGAACAATTTCAGGTACAGGCCGCTATTTAAAAGAAAAAAATCCAAATATTAAAGTATGGGGAATTGATACTTATGGCTCTGTTTTTAAAAAATACAAAGAGACCGGTATTTTTGATAAAAATGAAATTTATCCATACATTACCGAAGGTATCGGAGAAGATTTTTTACCTGCCAATGTTGATTTTAATGTGATTGACCGTTTTGAAAAAGTAACGGATAAAGATGCCGCAATTATGACCCGTGAAATTACTAAAAAAGAAGGCATTTTTGCAGGTAACTCGGCAGGTTCAGCTATGGCAGGGCTGATGCAATTAAAAGATGAATTGAAAGAAGGTGATGTTGTGGTTGTAATTTTTCATGATCACGGAACACGTTATTTAGGAAAAATGTTTAATGATGAATGGATGCTTGAAAAAGGATTCTTCGATAAAAAAGGATTGGTAGCAAAAGACCTTGTGAATAACAATACCAATGGAATATTAATTACTGTTGAAAGTACTGCAACTATTGAAAGTGCTGTTAAACTTATGAGTAAAATGGATATTTCTCAAATTCCGGTTACCACAGATAAACGTATAGTCGGCTCCCTGAATGAAAGTCTGCTTTATGCAAAGGTAGTTGCTAACCCTGAAATAAAAAATCAGAAAGTCGAAACTATTATGCAGGCGGCATTTCCTTTTGTTGATATTTCAGCACCAATTGATTCGCTTTCCGCAATGATAACCGATAAAAATCCGGCAGTATTGGTAAAGGATTTTAAATTAGATAAAACCTATATCATTACCCGTTACGATATTATCAATGCCTTGACGAAATAAAGTTGATAAGTATTGATTTCAGAAGTATCCAGTTAAATCATTGTTGAATGAAAAGAGCTAAAATAATAGCGTTTATATAAGTTAAGGCTGATTCCAAACTCCCCCTCTCCTTTTTCAAGGAGAGGGACGGGGAGAGGTTAAAAAAATAGAATTGTTTCTTAACTTATATAAACTCTAATATTCAAGGTTTATTTTTTACTTTTCTCGAGTTGAAATTTAATTTGAAGTGTTAAAACAAATTCAACAACAGGCTCTGTAACTATTGGATTAATAACCCTGTCAAGCCCGGAGTAGTTCATTTTATCATAGTAATAAGTTGTACTTTTTCTCAAGTCCTTTTTAGTATAACTGTTGCTATATCCTCCATAGACATCACTACTTTCAAATGCGGTATAACTTTTATAAAGTTGTGAAGGAGAAAAACTATAAAACTCCTCCCCATATATTTCAGAAACAGCGGAAAGTTTCGCATTTGTAGCACCAACATATAGTCCTTTTTTTTGATTGATAATTTCAGTCGCAGCGACAAATAGCTGGGTATAAATTTTATTATTGTCTGTAACATTGTAATCGACTTTTACTAAATCATAAATCTGAAAAACGGATGCGGAAATTACCATTTTTTCTAAATCTTTGATGTTCAGAAATTTTATGATGATATTTTTCTTCAATTCAAAACCTTTTAAATATTGTTCTTCAATGCTTCCGTTCATTTTGTAATCATAAATTTTATTTTGCGTGGTCATATCCACATAAACATCTGTCGCGGCAATTCCAAATTTCGTTAATTCGGTAATAAAGCTTTGAATTCTTTTTTCAATTTTGTCATTACAATCATTGAGTGTTGCGGACTGTTCCGCAACACCAAAGGTTGCTACATAGTTATCCGCAATAATATTCAATGCAATATTTGCCTGAATGATAAAAGTGGAGTCTGTAAGAAAAAGTTTGTCAACAGTTTGTGTTTTTCCGGCAGTCGAATTGTAATTCTGACCATATACAGAGTTACCGCTTTGTTGTGCATGAACAATTGAAATAAGTAGTAGCATGGTTAAGCTGATAAAAATTGTTTTTGTTTTCATTATGTATAATTTTTGTTATCGGTTATTATTTATTATCTGAATCTGTTTTAAAACTTTGCCTTTGTCAATAACTGCTTTATTCATCTTCGGCGAATGTTAGTAAATATCCATTATTATCTTTAATCGAAAATTCGGTTGCTCCGTAAAATGTTTTTTCAAGGTATTTAACTACAGTTACTTTATCTTTTATGCTTTCAAAAAATGTTTTAATGTTTTTCAATCCTATGTAAAACAAAAGTGAGCCACCATTATTTCTGCTGATTTCAGGCAATTCGTCAGCCAAACTGGCAAAAGTCTGGAACATAAAAGTGACATTACCGCATTTCATCATTGCCCAAACAAATTCGCCATGATCCGGAACGGTTGTTATTAATTCAAATCCTAATTGTTGGTAAAAGTCAATAGTCTGATTAATGTCTTTTACAAAAATGTTTGGTGACAAAGTGTCCATTAGTTTTGTTTTTAGTTTGCTTCTTTAATAAGTTGATAACAGTCCTGAGTTTTTGTTTCCTAAAGTAAAACAGAGTCATTTTCAACAAACTTATAGTTGTAAATGAGGGTAAATTTCAGCGAATAGCCTGATCTCTATATTTCTCAACAAATATTTTTGCTTCTTTAAGATTTTCAGGATACGCAACTTGTTTTAGATAAGTAGTTTTCCCTTTTTCCTCTATTTTCTCATAAATCCGCTGGTATTTAAAACCATTTAGTACTAAGTATTCAACAAGTTCCCATTTGTGATTTTCAGAATTTTTTGGTGGTCTAAATCTATGTGTCATTATTTTCATCTCTTTGCCACAACCGGGACAAGTATAAGTGTGACCTGATTGAAACTCCATCTTTATATTAAAAGATTTTCGACATTTTAAACAAATTTTTTTATACCCCATACTGTTGCTTATTATCTATCCGCTAAAAATTATTTTGGATAACACAAATAATATTTTTTTACGGTTTTCTCCAGCATTTCAATATTTAGTTGGTCAGATGCTCTGGCAATATCAACGATAGTTCCATCTTTAAATAAAATATTAATACTGATTTTATCACTACGGTAGGCATCATTCGCCACATTACCTGAAAATACAAAATAACTTACCTCTTTATTATTAAAGTGATACTGTTTTTTTATTTCATTTTTTATTTCAAAAATTTTCGCTTCTTTAAATGGTAAATTTTGCATTTCCACCTTAAATAATCTACGATTAACCAATTGTTTGCAAAGCATTGAGAGGACAGTATCATTATGTGTTGTCCATACTTTTATGGAAGTCATAATATCATTATCATCCAAAAGAGCAAATGCATCCAATAATTCAGGGTTATTCCTGAAATCGTTTTTACTGTACTGTTTGTATAAAAAGATTTTTAGCGCCGGGGTGCAAAATAAATCAACTTTTTTTTGTGCCAGTTCTTTAGCGCGTTTTAATATATTGACCAATAAATTTTCAGCACTCAAAACAGTTTTGTGCAGATAAACCTGCCAATACATTAGCCTGCGGGCAATAATAAATTTTTCGACGGAATATATACCCTTAGCTTCTACCGCCAGTTGATCATTTGCCACATTCAGCATTTTTATGATACGGTCGGAACTAATTACACCTTCAGAAACTCCTGTAAAAAAACTATCACGCTTCAGATAATCTAAACGATCCATATCCAACTGGCTTGATACTAATTGATGCAAAAACTTTTTGTGATATTGATTTTTGAAAATTTTAATTGCTAAAGTAAGTTCACCATTAAATTCCCTATTTAGCCTATTCATGAATAGTTGCGATATATCTTCATGAGTAACATTATTTACAATACTATGTTCTAAAGCATGAGAAAAAGGTCCATGACCTATGTCGTGCAAAAGAATAGCTATGGTTACCGCTTTAGCTTCCATATCAGTAATTTCATGTCCTTTGGCACGTATCTCCTCAATTGCTTCCCCCATTAGGTGCATAGCGCCCATGGCATGATGAAAACGAGTATGTAAAGCACCCGGATAAACGAGATTAGTTAACCCTAATTGTTTTATTCTTCGTAAGCGTTGAAAATAAGGGTGTTCTATAAGATCGAAAATTATTTCATAAGGCAATGATACAAAACCGTAAATAGGATCATTAAATATTTTACGCTTGTTGGGAAAGGTATTCATTTGGTTTCTGTTTTAATCTTTTACCAAAGATAAATGAATTTGCATTACTATTAAACGTCAATTTTACACCAAAATGGATATAAAATATTTTTTATATATTTGAATAATTATGAAAATTAGTTTCGAAGTAATTTGTATTAATTCAGTACAATATATAAAGAAAAAAATCAAATCATTAAAAAAACAGGGAAGCCGAAAACTGAAAGAGTAGGCATTAAAATAAATAAAATATCATGAAAAAAATTGCACTAAGTTTCGTTTTAGTTTGCTTAATGTTTGTTGGCATTTCTACTATTAATGCTCAAGAATTAAGAAGTTCGTCTGGCAGCAGTACCGGTAAAATTGATTCTGACGGGACTATCCGAAATGGTTCAGGCAGTAGCGTTGGTAAAATAGATTCTGATGGGACAGTAAGAAACAGTTCAGGGAGTAGCATCGGAAAAGTGGATTCTGATGGAACAATCAGAAACGGATCGGGCAGCAGCATTGGTAAACTTGATTCCGATGGAACGGTTAGAAACGATTCAGGTAGCAGCATTGGCAAAATTGATTCTGACGGAACCGTTAGAAATAGCTCTGGTAGCAGTATTGGAAGTGCAAGCGGAGTAAAAAAAGAATGGGCAGCTGTAGTGTTTTTCTTCTTTACGTTTTAAAAATTACATTGATCTCCCACAGTTTGAATTTAAAGAAATAACTATCGAAACATGGAGATTCACAGAGTTTTCTTCTGTATTTTTTTGTGAGCTCCGTGTCTCCGTGGTTATTTTACATTTTTGTTTTATAATTATCTCTGTGTAGCTTTGTGTTCTCAGTGTCTCTGTGGTTATTTCTTAAAATCAATTTCCTTAAAAGTTTTCTTGCCTCTTAAATAATAATCTGCAATTATACTATGGAGATAGACAGCTGTAGTATAATGTTTTATTTGCTGTTTTAGTAATTTACGTTTTTTAAAAGTTTTACCAAAGGAAGCATAAAAACTGAAATGAGCTTTTATCACAGCAATGAAATGGCTAAACTGTCCTGAAAACAGGAATTTAAAACCTGCAAGCCCATCCAGTTTAAATCGAATGAGTATTATTAGGAAGAAATTATGGGGTGGAAGATTTTTGAAAAGCAACATCAGATTGTTGCGGAAATTTAAAAATGTTTTGTTGGGATTTGTTTTATTTAGTGTTCCACCACCAACGTGATATACTGTTGAATCCGCACTATACATAATTTTGTAACCAAAATTTTTTAACCTCCAACATAAATCTATTTCTTCCATGTGAGCAAAAAAATCTTCATCAAAGCCGCCTGCCTTATGGAAAAATTGAGAGCGTATAAACAAACAAGCTCCTGTTGCCCAAAAAATTTCCCGTGTATCATTATATTGTCCTTTATCTTCTTCTATGTTTTCAAAAATACGCCCACGACAAAAGGGATAGCCATATTTATCAATAAAACCACCTGCCGCGCCGGCATATTCAAAATAATTTTTCTTAGAATAGCTCCTAATTTTAGGCTGACAAGCTGCAATAGAGATATCCTCATCCATCAGTTTTATTATTGGTTCTATCCAGTTGGAAGTAACTTCTACATCAGAATTAAGTAAGACATAATATTCCGCTATAACTTGTTTTAACGCGTCATTATACCCTTTGGCAAATCCTCCATTAACAGTATTTTTGATAATTTTAATTTGAGGATAATTTGCTGTAAGAAAATGAATGGAATTATCTGTTGATGCATTATCTGCAACAATTATTTGCGAATTAAATGAATTGTATTGAATTACAGAAGGCAAAAACTTTTCGAGAAAATCATTGCCGTTCCAATTTAAAATGACTAATGCAACCTTCATAAAGCAAATGTTACTGAAATTTTTTTATCAGATTTTATTAATTAATTAATTAAAAGGTCAATAAATAATTTAAAACTCTAAACTTTAAACTCTAAACTCTAAACTCATAACTATAACCTAAACTACCTCGGATTGTTAAAATTTTCATCCGCATTACCGCCATAATGTGAGGGAGCTTTTTCGTTATCTAAGTTGGGAGCCGGACTGTCACGTTTATGGATTAATAGTTCCCAACGGGTATTATTTATTTCGCCTTGAGCAGTAGAGTGTATAAGCGTGTATTTATTAGTTACTAAATCAGGGTTATAGAATACAAATTTTTTATTTGATTGTTTGTTATCGGGATATGTCAACGCTAGTGATTTGTCATACAGGCTATAATATTCCCATATTTCATAGGGGTAGGCGCTGGGTTCCACATCAGCTTTTGTTCTTTGATCCGGCGCACCATATTGCAAAAATACTCTGCCTCTGTCAGTGTCATAGCCTTTTAATCCATAAGTGCCAAATTCTTTATTGGCTCTCATAACTTCTTTATAATACTCTAACCACATTAATTGTGGTTCTAATTCATTTCTGGATTTCCAAAAATTATAAAACAACTGCTGCATTAGTTCTAAATTTTTTCCCTTCAATTGATTTTCGGCATATTGAATTTCAGAAGAACTTGAGATTGGACGTAAAGATCGAATATAATCAGATAATGTATCCACACTTTTATAGGATGTTACAAAGGTATTGCTCACATTAACTGATTTTAAATCTTCCTCACTTAATTTTCCCTGAGCATTTTTTCGTTGGATAAAATAGCTGCGATCAGCCTGAATTTTATTTTCTTTGTCTCGAACCTCCACAACCAGATTATAATTGCCTGAAGGCAATTTTTCAATATTAAATTCAGCAAGTACAATGTTCACTTCATTCGCAGTTTGTTTCGAAAAAGCGCTATAATCATTAAGCTTGATTTTTTTTTCGTACGATTCTAAAAAATAATACAGCACTATTTTTTGTCCTTCACCTATTATTTTTTTTGAATTATATATTTCGGCATAGAACTTTATTTTATTAGTGTTTTCCGGGAAAAATGTGGAAACATAAGGAACCAAATCATAACCGCTTTTTGTTAAAATATTCGGAGTAGTTGATTTAACATACGATTCCAGTAATTGAATATCTGAAATCATTACTCTGTCATCCGGGAAATTAATGGTAATAGGCATTGTTGTGATAAAAGGCTTTTCTGTTGGACTGTTTTTATCAGCGATTGAAATTTCCATACTATAGATGCCACCAGCTAATGTATAACGATGCTGGTCAATAAAATTAGGATAACCCGAACTTGTATCTATTGTTTCCGGACTATTTAAGGTATATTTTTGAGCACTCTTAATTTCACCATTTAAGCTAAAACTAATAGCAATATCAACCGCTCCTTGGTATGCGCCCTTGCTATTTTTAACAAACTTTACTGAATTGCCAATTACCGTTAAGTAAGTTTCAACATAAGGACCTTTAGAAGGGACATTAAATGTTGCATACGTTAAATATGCGGTAATCTTGTTAGATGCATCGATATTGAATATCATAAATACAACTAAACAAAAAGCAGAAAAATATTTTTTCATTTTAAATTAGTTTATAAGTAATGGGGAGAGTTACAAAGTTAAGCAATAAATATATTTTTTGAATTTTTACTGCTTAAATCAAAAAAATGCTACTTTTACCGCCGGAGAAATGGCAGAGTGGTCTATTGCGGCAGTCTTGAAAACTGTTGACTGTAACAGGTCCTGGGGTTCGAATCCCTATTTCTCCGCTGAATTGTCTAAAATTTCAAAAAGGCATTTAATCTCAATGTG
>JAVHPE010000216.1:0-10213 GCA_036170475.1 Bacteroidia bacterium
AAATTGATTCAAATCAGTTGGAAGAAGTTGTCGTTGTAGGGTATGGTACTCAAAAAGTAAGTAAAATTTCTGGGTCAGTTTCATCAGTAAGTAAAAAGAGCATTGAGCAACTTAGCCCGGTAAGAGTTGAAGAAGCTTTACAAGGGCAAGCCTCTGGTGTAAATGTAATATCTAATGGATCTCCAGGTTCAAAACCAGTGGTTTTAATTAGAGGGATTCCTTCTTATACAGGAACAGACCCGTTAGTTGTAATTGATGGTGTAACCCAAACTTTAGACGATTTAAATGCACTTAATCCCGGAGATGTAGAATCTATAAATGTATTAAAAGATGCTGCTTTATCGGCCATTTACGGAGTAAAAGGTGGTAATGGTGTGATTGTTGTGAAAACAAAATCTGGAAAGAAAAATTCAAAAACCATTTTTTCATTCGATTCAAATTATGGTACACAACATGTTTTTAGAACAATTCCTGTTTTAAATGCAAGTCAATATGCAGCTATTTTAAACGAAGCAAGTTCATCTACAGGGGCTGGTTTAGTATTCCCAAGTATTGATCAAGGAGTGGGAACAAATTGGCAAAAAGAAGTTTTGGTAGATGCGCCAATCATATCTCATGATCTAACAGCATCGGGCGGTGGAGAAAATACGAGTTATTTTATTTCTGTCGGATTTTTAGGTCAGGATGGCGTTGTTGGCGGAGGTGATAAATCATATTTTAATCGCACCAATTTTACCGCTAACTTTGATACGGATATCAGTAAAAAAATTACTTTTATTATCAATACCAATTATGCAAATATTAAAAATAGCGGTTTATCCGAAAATAATATAGGAAGTGTTTTATCAAATGCACTAAACTTTGATCCAATAGTTTTACCTTACGATTCTAATGGAAACTTCGGTATCAGTAATACCATTACGCAAGAAATTAAAAATCCGTTAGCCCTAATTCACGACACCTATAATTACGGAAATACTAATAAAGTATCGGGGAAATTTGAGTTACAATATGATGTTTTAAAAGACTTAAAAATAACATCAAGATTTGGATATAATTATGTTGATGTTTATGGTAAAAATTTCTCACCTTTAGTTTACTATGGCGTTGGTCATAATAGTACCAATGCCCACGAAGATTTATCTCCAATTGTTACAGTTGGGTCAGATGGAACAATAACATCAACACATAACCGTGTATCTGAATCTAAAACAAATTATTTTACTTATACCTATGAGTTATATGGGAATTATAATTTCAAAATAAAAGAAGATCATACATTTGAAACTGTATTAGGCTTGTCAATAGGCAAAAATCAAGGCGAAAATGTAACTGCTAATGCACAAGATATTCCTTTTAACTCTTGGGCTTACGCCGATGTTAGCGCTGCTACAGGCGATGCAGCTTCTCAAACTTCAGGATCTTGGCAATACATAAAACGAAACCTATCATACTTTACCAGAATTAATTATGATTATAAAGGTCGCTATTTAGCATCTTTTACAGGTCGTGTAGACGGGTCAACAAGTTTTGGTAAAAACAATAAATTTGGATACTTCCCTTCAGTTTCTTTGGGTTGGGTTATTTCTAACGAATCATTCTTCAAATCTAAAACAGTTAACTATTTGAAAATTAGAGGTAGTTATGGTACGGTAGGTAATGACAATATCAGCCCTCAATTCTCGAAAATATCAACATTCCCTAAATATACTTTCGACGGAACTATCGTTAGTGGTTCGGCTTTACAATCGATACCGAATGATAATGTAACATGGGAAAATCAAATTCAATACAATATTGGCTTTGATTTAAAAATGTTCGACAATAAAGTGTCGTTAACAGCCGATTATTTTAACAAATCGGTTTCAGATTTGTTATTTAATCCAACACTATCATTGTATTTAGGAACACCGGTTTATCCAGCTTCAAACATTGGTAAAACTAAAAGCTACGGTGTAGATTTATCTTTAAATTACAGTGATACATACGGAAAAGATTTTCATCTCAGTTCAAATATCAGCTATGCAAAATCAACTAATTTAGTAGAAAAGATTAATAATGGCGATAAATTTATTTGGGGTGCTGGATACGGAATACCTTATACTACTTTAACACGTTTTGAAGAAGGTTATTCTCCTGGCTATTTCTTTGGTTATAAAACTGATGGCATATTCCAAAATCAATCAGAAATTAATGCACATGCCACACAAACAGGAGCACAACCTGGAGATATTCGTTATGTAGATGTGAATCAGGATGGTGTGATTAACGATAATGATAGAACAAAAATTGGAGACCCATTCCCTAAATTTACACTTGGATGGAACTTAAATTTTGAATATAAAAGTTTTGACCTTAATGTGTTTACCTATGCATCAATAGGAGGCGATATTTATAGAGCCTACGAAAGAAACTTAAACTACACAAACCGTTTTGCTGGCATCTTAAACAGATGGCATGGTGAAGGTACAAGTTCTACCGAACCTAGAGTAACTTTTATTGACAGTAATAACAATAGAAGAGCATCCGATAGATATGTTGAAGATGGAAGCTTTGTGAAAATAAAGAACATTCAGTTAGGATATTCTGTTCCTATGACCTATTTCAAAAAATCTGGATTTACACAAATCAGATTTTATACACAGTTAAAAAATGCCTTTACTTTTACTAAATATTCTGGTTACGACCCAGAAATTTCTTCAGGAGTATTAGATACGGGAATTGATAGAGGAACTTACCCACAACCAAGAATATGGTCAATGGGATTAAATGTTAAATTTTAAAAGATAAATATTATGAAAATGTTCAAAAATATAAGTGTAATAGGCATGTTTGCTTTCTTAACATCCGCTTGTACTAATTATGTTGATTACACGGCAATAGAAAATTATGAAATTACTGCCGATGCTTACTTTCAATCAGCTAGTGATTATAGAGATGCCGTAGTTGGCACATACGATCCATTACAATGGTTATATATGGATGCCTTAATTGGCGATATTGCTTCAGACAATTCTTTTAGTGGTGGTGAGAGCGCTACTGATGTTATCGGTGTGCAACAAATTGATGAAATGACTCATAATCCTAATAATGATAATTTAACTTCGCTTTGGAAGTTTTTATATGAAGGAATTAATAGAGCTAATTATCTTGAAGAAAATAAAAATAAATTAGAATTTGATGGTAAAGCAGCTTTATATGGTGAGGTTTACTTTTTAAGAGCTTATTATTATTTTGAATTAGTTAAATTCTTTGGAGACGTGCCTTTGTTTATTGATAGAAGGCTTACAGCTACCGATTCAGGTACGCTTCAAAGAAGTCCTAAATCCGAAGTATATGCTCAAATTGAGAATGATTTATTAAATGCCATTAGTGTTTTACCTAGTTCACAATCTCAAAAAGGTAGAGTTACTAAGTTTGCTGCACAAGCCTTACTTGGTAAAGTATATCTATTTCAAGATAAATTTGATGAATCGGCTGCGATGCTTGAAAATGTAATAGGCGTTTATAGTTTGGTTCCTGATTATGGTTCGCAATTCTTAAAAACTGGTGAAAATGGTTCCGAATCTGTATTCGAAATCCAATTTACAAATACTTCAAATTGGTGGGATTGGAGTTTTGTTCCTCAAGGCTCAGAAGGTAATTTTGGAATAATTCATAACGGTCCAAGGGCATATTCAGGACCAGTTTACGCCTCAGGTTGGAGCTTTAATATTCCTACACAAGATTTATTTAATTCATTCGAAGCTGGAGATACGCGTAGAGATGCTTCTATCTTAGATATGCAGGCTTGGATTGATGATACAGGGGCTTCTTATGCGCCAGGCTACAAAAACACTGGTTATTTTAATAACAAATACATTCCAAGAGCCGGTGAAAGTGGTGCGCAGCCTGAATTAAATTATTTAAATAACTACAGAGCCATTCGTTATGCAGATGTATTATTAATGGCAGCCGAAGCTAACGTTAGATCAACGTCACCTAACATTGCAAAAGCTCAAAATTACTTAAATCAAGTGCGCGATAGAGCATTTGGAGACACAGCACATAGAGTTACGGCAACAAAAGAAGCAATTTGGGATGAACGTAATTTTGAATTATCAATGGAAGGTCATCGCTTTTTCGACCTGGTACGAACTGGTCAAGCAGTAGCTAAAATTAACGGGTTTGTTGTAGGTAAAAATGATGTGTTCCCAATACCACAACAAGAAATAGATATCTCTGGTCTAGCACAAAACACTGGATACTAAAAATTAAAATCTAAAAAGATGAAAGCATTAAAATATTTTTTAAGAGCAGTATTAATTTTATCGCTTGTATGGAGTTGTACAAAAGATAATTTTAACAGTATTGATTTTTTATCAACTGTACAAGCACCCTCTAATGTCGCTGCGGTCTATAACATAACGCAAGATAATACAGGATTAGTTACCATCACACCTACCAGTGAAGGTGCTACTTCGTATGATATCACTTTTGGGGATAATACCACTCAACCTGCAAATGTTAAACAAGGACAAAGCATTTCTCACATTTATAGTGAAGGAAATTACTCACTTATCATTAAAGCCAATGGAATTACAGGTTTAATAACTGAAGTTACTCAAGATTTGGTTATTTCATTTAAAGCTCCCGAAAATTTAGTTGTCTCAATTTCTAATGATTTGGCAATATCCAAAAAAGTAAATGTTACTGCTTCAGCCGATTTTGCAACAATGTTTGAAGTATTTTTTGGTGAATCTCCAGATGAGATACCAGTAACAGCAAATATTGGAGAAACAGCCTCATTTATCTATACTAATACCGGAACCTACACTATAAAAGTTGTAGCTAAAAGTGCTGCAATTGCCACTACTGAATATTCAGTTGATTTTGATGTAACTGCTATTTTGCAGCCTATAATATCTGCTCCAACTCCTCCAGCTAAAAATGCTGCCGATGTCATTTCAATATTTAGCGATGCTTATACCAACGTTTCTGGAACCAATTATTTCCCAGATTGGGGGCAAGGAAATCAAGGTAGTAGTTGGGCAATGTTTAATTTGAATGGTAACAACATATTACAATATATCAATTTAAGTTATCAAGGTATTCAATTTGGTTCTGCAGTTGATGCATCTGGTATGAAATTTTTACATATTGATGTTTGGACACCAGATGTAACAGGTATCGATATCTATCCAATTGATGGTAATGGTGCTGGTGAAAAATTTGTTCATAAAGATTTAACTGCTAATGAATGGAATAGTTTTGACATTCCGTTAACCGACTTTACAAATCAAGGATTACCCTTAAATAATGTAATTCAATTTAAAGTGGTAGCAACAAATTGGGCGGCAGGAACAGCATTTATTGATAATATTTATTTCTATGTTTCAACACCATCAGCACCAATAATTGCGGCACCTACACCATCTAAGCCAGCTTCAACAGTTACTTCGATATTTAGTGATGCTTATACCAATATTACATCAACCGAATGGAATCCTGGTTGGGGCCAAACTACTAATTTAACCACCGTTCAAATTTCGGGAAACAATACCTTAAAATACGATGCTTTAAATTACACAGGAATTGTATTAGATTATGGAAATCCAACTGATTTGACTAATAGAAATTATGTTCACTTTGATTATTGGACAAATAACGCTACAAGCCTTGGACTTAAATTAGTGAATACAAATATGCCTAATGGTGCTACAAAAGAATCTCAGGTTGATTTGTCAACAATTACTATTGGATCTTGGGTTGGTGTTGATATTCCGTTAGCAGAGTATACAACAAACATGACTGGCATTACACAATTGCTCTTTTCATCATCTAGTGCAACAGTTTATATTGATAATTTTTATTTCTATCAACAACTAGCTGCTGCACCAACAACAGCAGCTGCAACACCATCTGCAAATGCAGCCAGTGTGATTTCAATATATAGTGATGCTTATACCAACATTACATCAACCGAATGGAATCCGGGTTGGGGTCAAACAACACTATTAACAGGAATTACTTTAGAAGGTAACAATACCCTAAAATACGATAATCTAAATTATACAGGTATCGTTTTAGATTATGGTAATCCAACAGATGTGTCAGCAAAAACGTTCGTTCATTTTGATTATTGGACTAATAACGCTACAAGTCTTGGACTTAAGTTAGTGAATACAAATATGCCAGATGGCGCAAGTAAAGAATACGAAGCGCCAGTATCAAGTATTTCATTAGGAACTTGGAAGAGTGTAGATATACCTTTATCAGAATATACAACAAATTTGACAGGTATTACACAAATACTGTTTTCATCATCTAGTGCAACAGTATATATTGACAATCTTTATTTTTATTAAAAGATATTGATTAGGTAAATTAAACTAAATAAAATTTAATAAAATGAAAAACTTAAAATATATCATAGGACTTTTTATATCAGTGACCTTGCTTTTTAGCGGATGTACTCCTGATAATAATTATAACATGAGCGCCATTGTTGCACCATCAAATTTGCAAATAACAACAGAAATTGTTGGTGCAACTGCCGATAATCCTTTTGGTGATGGAAGTGGTGTTGTTAATATAACAGCTAATGCCACCAATGCAATTACTTATAAATTTATTTATAATGGTGATGAAGTAATGGTGCCTTCGGGAACAAAAACTTATAATTTTGGAATCACAGGAACGCATACCTATTCTATTATTGTAGAAGCTATTGGCGATGCTGGGGTAAGTTCAACCGCAACAACTAGTGTTGAGGTGTTGGCTCTTTATAATCCGCCAGCTGAGCTAATTACGATGCTTACCGGAGACAGTAGTAAAATATGGAGAATTGCCAGCGAAACACCTGGTCATTTTGGTGTAGGCCCAGCCGATGCTGTTCTTCCGATTTGGTGGGCTGCTAATCCAAATGATAAAGCAGGCTTAGGTGCTTACGATGATACATTTACATTTAATGTTGACGGGACTTTTACTCATCTAACTAACGGAACCGTTTATGGCCAAGCTGGTCCAATGACTCAAGATTTGGGTGGAGATAAAGGAATGACTGCAAATGGAAATAATGAATTCGAGAATTACCCATTAGATGATTATACAGTAAATTGGACATTATCGGCTCCAGGAGGTCAAGAAACTTTGCAACTATCTGGTATAGGTTTCCACGGTTTCTATGTTGGTGGTAATCATAGTTATGTAATTTTATCTAGAACAGCTACCGAATTAAACCTTAAAACAATTGGTGCAGATGGTAATGGTTGGTTTGTGAAATTCACTAGTAACTACTAAATAATTTTAATAAGCTAGGAGGTAAATATTTATCTCTTGGCTTATTAATCATTAAAAATTTCAATTTCAAATTTAAAATCTATTCTATGTATTTAGATTTTCAGGTGCTTAAAAAAATAGCAATATCAGCAGCATTATATGTTGTATTAGTTTCTTGTAGCAGTTGTAGTGGTGGTGGAAGCACACCAAATCCTCCAAACGAACCTACAGAAATAATTCCAACAAATTTAGCTTTAACAATTGATGTTGTGGGTGCTGATGCCAATCATCCAAACGGAGATGGTAGTGGTGTTATTCATTGTACGGCTACTGCTACAAATGCTACAACTTACGGATTTAGATTTGGAAATGGAATAGAGGTTGCCAGTGCTACCGGTCAAGTAGTTCATACATATACAAACGAGGGGACTTACAATTATACAGTTTATGTTTATGCTTATTCATCAACTGGAAACTCAATAAATGTTTCTAAAGAAGTTACGATAACAGTAACGCCAACTTCTTATTCAACTTTAGTTTTTTCTGATGAGTTTGATACGCCAGGAGCCCCCGATAGTAGTAAATGGGGATATGACATTGGCAGTGGTGGTTGGGGTAATAATGAATCTGAATACTATACTAATCGTGCTTCAAATGTAATTATTGAAGGTGGATTATTAAAAATTACAGCCAAAAAGGAATCATATCAAGGTGCTGAATATACCTCTACTCGAATAAAAACTCAGGGAAAATACGATTTTACTTATGGTAAAGTTGAAGTCAGAGCAAAATTACCAGCAGGTGGAGGCACTTGGCCAGCTATTTGGATGTTGGGCTCAAATATTACTTCGGTAGGATGGCCTGCCTCAGGCGAAATCGATATTATGGAACATATCGGCAATGATTTAGGTAGAATTCACGGGTCAATTCACACCCCTTCAAGTTTTGGTAGTACTGTAAATACAAGTACTAAACTTGTTTCGGATGTTAGTACTGCTTTTCACGTTTATGGTGTAACTTGGTCTCCAGAAGCAATTGAATTTACTATTGATGAGGTAGTTTTTTATACTTATAATCCTTCAACTAAAAATAGCAATACTTGGCCTTTTGATGCCAATCAGTTTATTATTCTAAATGTAGCTATGGGTGGAAATTTTGGAGGAACCATTGATCCCAATTTTTCAAGTGCAACAATGGAAATTGATTACGTACGTATATATCAATAAAAAATAAATTTTTTAGGCTGTAGTTATTTAATAATCAAGCTTTATCATACATCCATTTTTAAAAATTAACTCTGTTTTATAAGAGTTAAAATAGTTAATTATTAATCTTTTAAAACGAATTGCTTATGAAAAAAATTACTTTTTTATTTACCCTTTTAGCTATTACTTTAGGGTATGCACAACAACAAACCTATCAAGTTACTTTCGAGTCGGGAAGTACTGTTGGAACTTGGACCACATTTGAAAATAATGATGGCGACAATGCCCTTGAAATTATTGTAAATCCGGTATCTGGTGGTATTAATACCTCGGCAACTGTTGCGAAATTTACAGCAAAAAGCACTGCAAATGGAGGCCAACCATGGGCGGGAACACAATCAGGCCACGGCTCATTAGGAACATGGTTATTAGAAACAGGTAACAATACTATTAGTATTATGGTTTACAAACCTGTGATTAGTGATGTAGGGATTAAATTTGTAAATTCAACTGATGGAACCATCTTTGAACTAAAAAAACCAAATACTTTAATCAATACTTGGGAAACCCTTACTTATGATATTTCAAGTTATATTTCTAGTGGCGAAAATCATAATATTGATAGACTTGTAATTTTCCCAGATTGGCCAACTACAAGAGCACAAGATGATATTTGCTACTTTGACAATGTTACTTGGAATGCTAAAAAAACTGCAGATCCAGGATCTGGTTCATCAAATACAGCAGCACCAGATATAGCTGCTCCAACACCAACCGAATTGCAATCTAATGTTATTTCGATGTTTAGTAATGCTTATGCAAATGTTGGTGTTGATACATGGAAAACAGCTTGGTCATCAGCAACTTTTGCCGATGTTGTAATTGCTAGTAATGATACTAAAAAATATTCATCTTTAAACTTCGTTGGCATTGAAACAACAGGTGCAAATTTAATTGATGTTTCAGGGATGTCTTATTTTCATGTTGATCTATGGACAGCAGATATTACACAATTTAAAATTAAGTTAGTCGATTTTGGTGCGAATGCGTCTTACGCTGGTGGCGATGATGTTGAACATGAACTTACTTTTACCCCAACGCTTAACGGTTGGAATAGTTATAATATTAAATTATCTGATATGACAGGCTTGACAACAAAAAGTCATATTGCACAATTAATATTTTCTGGGGCTCCTGTTGGAAGTGGAACAGCTTATATTGATAATGTTTATTTTTCAACACAAAGCACTTTAGGAATTAAGAATTTTAATTTACTTGGACTTAGTGTTTACCCTAATCCGGCAAATTTGAACTGGACTATTACATCCAAAAATGATGCAATTCAGTCAGTTGAAATCTTTGATTTTCTCGGCAGAAATGTATTATCGGTTAAAGCAAATAATCAAGAGGTAAATATTGATGTATCACATTTAGCAACAGGTATTTATATTTCAAAAATTAAAACAGGACAAGGTGTGACAAGTAAAAAGCTTATAAAGAATTAAATAGTATTAGCTAGATTTGTTAAGCCATTTTCAATGTTTTTAGTTTAGAATGGTAGTCAGATAAAATTAATTATTCTATAGATGATGAGATTTTTTTCATAAAAGCCAAGATTTAATTATTAATAATAAATATTATAAGATGAAGTTTTTAAACAAAACAGGTGGTTTTGCTTTTATATTAATCATGATGCTTTTACTTGCTTTTGCAAATCCAAAAATTTCAAAAAGTAAAGCAATTGTAAA
>JAVHPE010000217.1:0-2026 GCA_036170475.1 Bacteroidia bacterium
GTGCTTAACATGCTACATCTAGTGACTGTGTGTGACAACCCGATAAGCACGGAACGAACTAACGCACTTTTCCGATAGCGGTCGTGCGCGAATGGTAAATATTTCAGAAAAATCAAATACTTGCAGAGTAGCTATTGCCAGCGGCGTGTTGCGTATGCAGGAGGCCACGCTGGCGCGCATCGGTAGCGGAAAAATAGCCAAGGGCGATGTGCTGACGGTGGCCGATGTCGGCGCCGTGATGGCCGCCAAGCGCACGCCGGACATCATTCCGATGTGTCATTCCGTCGCGCTGACGGGCGTAGAAGTGCAATTTTCCGAGATTATCGAGCCGGATATTGAGGGCTGCGTCGGCCTTAAAGTCGTTGCCACGGTGAGTTGCGTGGGGCAAACCGGTGTCGAGATGGAGGCGCTGTGTGCCGCCAATATCGCCTTGCTGACCATCTACGACATGTGCAAGGCTGTGGATCGCGGTATGCGTATCGAGTTTGTGCAACTGGAAGAAAAACGCGGCGGCAAGAGCGGTGTGTGGCTGAGGGGAGCAAAATGATCGCCGTGCTGTTCTTTGGTCCGGTGGTTGAACGGGGCGGCAGTGCTGAGCTGAAAATGGCTTTCTCCCTCGGCATGACATTGCAGAACTTGCGCGATGAACTGGCGGCACGCTATCCATACGCTTTTGAGATTGTCTGCTTTACGGCGGTCAACGGTCAGCATGTGCGCGACCTGTCCATGCCTCTGGCGGATAGCAGCGAAGTGACTTTTATGGCCAAATTCTCCGGGGGCTAATGATGAGACTTGCGAAGCGACGAACCGTACCCCTCGCCCTGGGGGAGAGGGGGAACGGGGGTGAGGGAACGATCATGGCGGGATTCATCATCAGGGACGGTATTTTTGCCATGATCGTTAAATGAAAGATGTAGTCAGAATTCAATCGGACGATTTTTCTCAGGACGAGGAAATCGCGGCGCTCAAGGCCAGTTCAAAGCGTATGGGCGGCATTGCCACCTTTATCGGCTGTGCGCGGGATTTCTCCGAAGGGCGAGCCGTGTCCGAGATCAGTTTCGATGCCTACGGCCGCATGGCGGTCTCCGAGATGCAGCAATTGCGTCTTGACGCTATCGCCCGATTCAATCTGCTCGATGCGCGTATTGTGCACCGCATCTGCACCGTCTCGGCGGGCGACAACATCGTGTTCATTGCAGCGGGAGCGGAACATCGCGCAGCCGCGCTGGATGCCTGCCGCTGGATGATCGATGAATTAAAGGCGCGCGTGCCGATCTGGAAAAAGGAAATCACGTCGCAAGGCGATTCCTGGGTGAGTCCGCACCCATGAAAAAACCTCCGTTCAACTACTACGCTCAGGAATGCTGTGTCAAAAATTTGCTCGAAATCCTCATGTATTACTTATACATTCCGGTTTCTCGCAATCCTTTTCCTTGCCTTCCCATCGCTCGCTACGTTGTACGGGGGTTTTCATGCCAATAGTTATTTCCATCGTCGGCCATTCCGGTTCCGGCAAGACCACGCTGGTGGAAAAACTGGTGCGCGAGTTAAGCGGTCGCGGCCTGGTGATTGCCACCCTCAAACACGCCCACCACAAGGTGGAGCTGGACACGCCGGGCAAGGACAGCTATCGCTATAAGGCGGCGGGCGCGGCAATGAGCATGCTGCTCACCCGCGATGCGCTGCAACTGGTGGCCGATGCGCGTGAGCCAGACGAACGCGAACCGGAACAGCTGGCGCGACGCTTTATGAATGATGCCGATATGGTGCTGGCGGAAGGGTTTTCTCACGCGCCGGGTGCCAAGATCGAGGTGTTGCGCCGCGCTTGCGGCAAAGCGCCGCGTTGCACCATCGCCGACGGACTGATCGCCATTGTCACCGACATGGCTGAGGTCTATCCCGGGCTGCCGCATTTTGCGCTGGAAGACATTGCCGGGATCACGCAATTTTTACTGGCTCAAAAATGATTACCGATTGCACGGCGCTGATACTGGCGGGCGGCGAGTCGCGCCGCATGGGGCAGGAC
>JAVHPE010000218.1:0-35070 GCA_036170475.1 Bacteroidia bacterium
ATCGGCACGAGTGGGACACTTCGCGCCTGCTGTTGGTTACACTCGCGATGGCGGGTAAAAAAGAGTTATAGAAATTTTTTTTGAATGTATTTTAAACAAGGTTCTTTTCAAAATAGTGCAAGGGCGAGACGCCCAAAAATAATCGGCACGAGTGGGACACTTCGCGCCTGCCGTTGGTAACACTCGTGATGGCGGAAAAATGTTTGGGTAAAAACAGGATTGTACTAAAATCATGATTACAAACTATTCAAAAACTCTTCGATAGCGCAATAAATATAATCCAAATCCTCATTACTGATGCAATAGGGGGGCAATATATACAGGACATTTCCAAGAGGTCGCAGAATAATTCCCCGTGAAATAAAAAATTCAGAAATTGTTTCCGCTAATGAATTTAAGTAATGAGTATGTTCATTCGTTTTTATCTCAAAAGCGATAATAGTCCCCAATTGCCGAACTTCAATTAACGCTTTATGTGATATAATTTTTTGTAAAAATAATTGATGCCGCTGCCCAATCCGCTTGATATTTTCAGCCACTTCGGGGGCATCAAATAAATCCATACTTGCCAAGGCTGCTGAACAGGCTGTTGGATTAGCAGTATAAGAATGCCCATGAAAAAAAGTTTTCATTTTATCTTCACACAAAAACGCGTCATAAATAAATTGTGCGCAAGCGGTTGCTCCTAGTGGCATTACGCCACCTGTCAGCCCTTTACTCATACAAATAATATCCGGTTTTTGTTCCAGGTAATCACATGCAAAAAAATTACCCGTCCGCCCGAAGCCTGTCATTACTTCATCGGCAATGGTAATCACTTTTTTAGTTCGACATAGTTTTATCAAGTCGTCCAATGCAGTTGCGGAATACATTACCATCCCACCTGCCCCTTGCACCAATGGTTCAAAAATAAAGGAAGCAATATCATCTTGCCGCAAAGCGATTTGTAACGCGTCTAAAGATGCTTGTTCTTTCCCTTTTACCGGGACAGGAATATGAATCACGTCAAACAATAATTTTGAAAATGGCTGATTAAATGC
The DNA here is from genome assembly GCA_036170475.1 of Bacteroidia bacterium. Classification (GTDB taxonomy): domain Bacteria; phylum Bacteroidota; class Bacteroidia; order 2-12-FULL-35-15; family 2-12-FULL-35-15; genus 2-12-FULL-35-15. Next base: position 1,041 of record JAVHPE010000218.1, read on the forward strand.
GTTACGAGCGCCAACCGACATACCTCCAAACGTATCACCATGGTATCCGTTTTCAAACGCAATCACTTTTGTTTTAGCAATGGATTGATTGCTCCAGTATTGAAATGCCATTTTTAAAGCAACCTCCACAGCGGTGGAACCATTATCGGAATAAAATATTTTTGATTGATTAACAGGCAAGCGTTCCAATAATCGTTCAGCTAATTGCACAGCCGGTTCATGCGTAAATCCTGAAAATAAAGTATGTTCAAGGGTTTGCAATTGCTCCGAAATTTTTTTTGTTAAATATGGATGACAATGCCCGTGAATATTTACCCACCAGGAGGCTATGCCATCAATATACCGGTTGCCTTGTTCATCAAAAAAATAAGTGCCTTCGCCTTTTACAACAGCGATAGGAAATGGAGCGGTTTTAAGTTGCGTGAAAGGATGCCATAAGGCATTTTTATCACGTTGTTGTATTGTCATAATGTATATGTTGGATCAAAAATATACATTTTGATGGTTCTTTGACACTTTGTAAATGAAAATTCCATGACATAAAAGAACATAGATTGTAAAAGGTCGTTTGCATTTGTCTATAATCCGCAGCATAGCTATGCTCCAAAGATTACAAACTGAAAGAGTTGCACTATTGGCTTAACGCTAAAATTTTTCAGATTTTAATTTTTTTTATATAAATATTGCAGATTCCATTCAAATCACTATCTTTGCAATCCTAAAAATATAAATTCAATTAAAATGAAAACAGGAATTCACCCGGAAAACTACCGTTTAGTAGTATTTAAAGATTTGAGTATTGATTACTCTTTTTTGACTAAATCATGTGTAGAAAGTAAAGAAACTGTTAAATGGGAAGATGGTAATGAATATCCGATTGTTAAATTGGAGATTTCCCATATGTCGCACCCTTTTTATACCGGCAAAGTTAAATTAGTTGATACAGCAGGTCGTGTTGATAAATTCCGTACCCGTTACGCAAAAAAAGAAAAGAAAACAGAAGAATAATACGTTTTTATTATTTTTACAGAATCCCTTTGCAAGAAATTGTTGAGGGATTTTTTGTTTTATAACTGATGTTACGCAAAAAAATCCTGAACGGATTTTAATATGAATAACCATAGGTAAAACCTGTGGTTATCATGCTGGTTTAAACTACGAACCCTGCAAGGGTTCAACTCTTTCCGAGTTGTGATACCCTGCTGATTTTTTACTCCGTATTTCATACGGAGCTATTCAAATTTAAGTCCTTCGGACTTTTGCGTAACATCAGTTATAATGCTCGGACTCTCCAGTCCTCCCTCCCTCCTATGTCGTGATAAACTCCAGAGAGCTGAACTAAGCCCAAAAGAATCTGTTTGTTTCTCCTGAGCATTGAGTATCCTTCTTCTTGTAAGGAAGATGAATTGTAAAAATATTTGTTTTATCTAACCAAAAAAGATACTTTTGTACACCGTAGAATAATAAAAGTAAAAACTTAAAAAAAGTAGTATGAATATACATGAATATCAAGGTAAAACCGTGTTAAAAAGTTTTGGTGTTGCAATACAGGAAGGTATTGTAGCTGACACCCCAGAGAATGCTGTTGAAGCTGCAAAAGAATTGCAAAAACAGACAGGTACCGGTTGGTGGGTTGTTAAATCGCAAATACATGCCGGTGGTCGTGGTAAAGGTGTTATAGCAGGAACAGAGCAACATGGAGTAGCACTTGCAAAATCATTGGATGCTGTAAAAACTATTTCAGCCAATATTCTTGGAAATGTGCTGGTAACAAAACAAACAGGTAAAAAAGGCAGAAAAGTAAATAAAGTGCTGATTGCTCAGGATGTATATTATCCGGGCGAAACACCAACAAAAGAATTTTATGTAAGTGTATTGCTTGATCGAGCAAAAGGGCGTAATGCAATTATGTATTCAACCGAAGGAGGTATGGATATAGAAACGGTTGCTCACGATACTCCGCACTTAATTTTTAAAGAAGAAATTGATCCGAAAGTTGGTTTACGTGATTTTCAATGCCGCAAAATTGCTTTCAACCTTGGCTTAAACGGCGAAGCATTTAAAGGAATGACAAAGTTTATTGCATCCTTATACAAAGCTTATGAGGCAACTGATTCTTCTATGTTTGAAATAAACCCTGTATTAAAAACTTCAGACAATAAAATTATCGCTGTTGATTCAAAAGTAACATTGGATGGGAACTCTTTGTTTCGTCACCCTGACTTAGCAGCCATGCGTGATATTACAGAGGAAGATCCAACAGAAGTAGAAGCAGGTAAATATGATCTTAACTATGTGAAATTAGATGGTAATGTTGGTTGTATGGTGAATGGTGCCGGATTGGCAATGGCTACTATGGATATTATTAAACTCTCTGGTGGCGATCCTGCAAATTTTCTTGATGTAGGCGGCACCGCTAATGCTCAACGTGTAGAGCAGGCTTTCCGTATTATTTTAAAAGATCCTAAAGTAAAAGCTATTCTTGTAAATATTTTTGGAGGTATTGTTCGTTGCGACCGCGTTGCACAAGGGATTGTAGATGCGTATAAAAATATGGGTAATATAAATGTGCCAATCATTATTCGTTTACAAGGCACAAATGCTGTGGAAGCTAAAAAAATTATTGATGAGTCTGGTCTGAAAGTATATTCAGCAATAACATTGCAGGAAGCTGCTGATTTAGTAAAGAAGGTGATGGGTTAATACCTTCTATTTTAATCACAAACTTAAACATGGAACCCTTACAAGGTTCTATGTTTAACACTTCAGCAATAGGATTTATTACGGTAAATGTTTAAAGCTCTTTTTCGGAGCTTTTTTTATACAAACGCGCGAACTATCGGGTCTTAATCCAAAAAAATTTCTACTCTGCAAAAAGAGGAAACTCTTTCATCATTTTATTTACCTGTTTGCGAACTTCGGTAATGACTTTTTCATTGTCATGATTCATCAATATTTTATCAATAAAATCAACTATTTTAGGAATATGTTTTTCTTTTAAGCCTCTGGTAGTAATAGCTGCAGTGCCAACCCGTATTCCAGATGTAATAAAAGGAGATTTATCATCGAAGGGAACCATATTTTTGTTTACAGTGATATCAGCCCTAACAAGTGTATTTTCGGCTAATTTACCTGTCAGATTTTTTGACCGCAAATCAATCAGCATACAATGATTATCTGTTCCTCCGGAAATTACTTTATATCCTTTGTCAACGAAACATTGTGCCATTACTTTTGCATTTTTCAATAGCTGAAGGCAGTACTTCATATAGCTTTCTTCCAATGCTTCACCAAATGCGACAGCCTTAGCGGCAATAACGTGTTCTAACGGTCCCCCTTGTGTTCCGGGGAATACAGCAGAATCCATTATAGCGGACATCATTTTAATTTCACCTTTAAGTGTTTTTTCTCCCCAAGGATTTTCAAAATCTTTACCTATCATAATCATTCCACCACGCGGGCCACGCAATGTTTTGTGAGTAGTAGTGGTAACAATATGGCAATGTGGCAATGGATCATTCATCAGCCCTCTTGAAATTAAACCTGATGGATGAGAAATATCTGCCAAAAGCAATGCTCCTACTTTGTTTGCAATCTGGCGCAATTTTTTATAATCCCAATCACGTGAATAGGCCGAAGCTCCGCAGATAATTAATTTTGGTTTTTCTTTTAGGGCAATAGCTTCAATTTTATTAAAATCAATTCGCCCGGTTTTTTCTTCTACTCCATAAAAACTAGGCACATACAATTTTCCTGAAAAATTGACAGGAGAACCATGGGTAAGATGTCCGCCATGAGATAAATCAAATCCTAAAATTTTATCACCGGGTTTTAATACACCTAACATAACTGCTGCATTTGCCTGAGCACCGGAGTGAGGCTGAACATTCACCCATTCGGCATTAAATAATTTTTTTGCACGCTCAATAGCTATTTGCTCCACCTGATCAACAATTTCACAACCACCATAATAGCGTTTTCCCGGTAGTCCTTCAGCATATTTATTAGTAAGAACAGAGCCCATAGCTTTCATCACTTGGTCACTCACATAATTTTCAGAAGCAATAAGTTCGATTCCTAATGTCTGACGTTTTTTTTCTTCGGCAATCAGATTAAATATTTCAGTATCTTTTTTCATACTATTTGTAGGGTTTTAAATTTTGTATAAATAACACCCTGACAGGGTTTCAAACCCTCTCAGGGTTAACGAAGCTATCTGGGGTAAGCGAAATAAAATAAATTTTCATTATAAACAGTCATAAAAAACAGACATTAATTCATTTGATACAAATATATAAATTATTGCTAAAAATTGTGGTTTTAAAAACATCAATATTGAAAAGCTTTTTATACCCATAATTCTTTTGGTATAATTTAATTAACCCTAACAGGGTTTGAAACCCTGTCAGGGTATTTATTAAAATATTGAATTTTCAATTCAACCACTATTTGCCAATGTTCTGATAATTGTTCATCATGAAATTTTTTTTTGTTTGCGTGAGGGATTGCAACGAAAATCCTTCACCGATTTTTCATCGGGGAAGATTGAAGTGGAAAGCCTGACCCTAAGCGCAGCGAAGGGGCACGCCCATATAAACTGAACAAAAATTACTACTTGTATTCTCCAAAAACATTCCGCATGGTATCGGCAATTTCGCCAAGCGTAGCATAACTTTCAGCAGCAGCTAAAATAGTTGGCATCAAATTTACTTCGGAACGAGCATTGGAATCAAGTGTTTTCAAGAGTTTCTTCACTTTTTCATTGTCCCGCCCTTCTTTCACTTTATTAATTTTATCTATCTGCAAAGATCGAATTGAATCGTCAACAGTAAAAATATCTCCTAAAGGTTTTTCTTCCACACTAAATTTATTCAAACCGACAATTACTTTTTCTCCGGTCTGAATATTGTTTTGATATTTATAGGCTGAGGCGGCAATTTCATTCTGCATATATCCTTCTTCTATTGCTGCAACAGCCCCCCCCATTGCATCAATATGATTAATATAATCCCAGGCGGCAGCTTCTACTTCATTTGTTAATGCTTCCACAAAATAGGAACCTGCAAGTGGATCAACCGTTTCAGTAATACCACTTTCATAAGCAATAATTTGTTGAGTACGTAATGCTATGCGAGCCGCTTCTTCAGTTGGTAAAGCAATGGCTTCATCAAAACCATTAGTATGCAGACTTTGTGTACCACCTAATACAGCAGCCATTGCCTGTATGGTAACACGAGGAATATTATTTTGCGGCTGCTGTGCGGTAAGAGTAGAACCTCCGGTTTGCGTATGAAATCGCAGCATCTGGGCACGGGGATCAGTAGCCCCTAATTCTTTTGTAATCTTCGCCCACATCCGACGTGCAGCACGAAATTTAGCCACTTCCTCAAACATATTATTATGAGAATTGAAGAAAAAAGATAAACGTTTTGCAAATACATTTATATCCAGACCTTTATCAATAGCGGCTTTAAGATATGCTTTACCATTCGCCAGGGTAAAAGCCAATTCCTGAACTGCCGTAGAACCTGCTTCCCGTATATGATAGCCCGAAATTGAAATAGTGTTCCATTTAGGAACTTCCTTTGCGCAGTATTCAAAAATATCTGTGATGATACGCATACTTGGCTTTGGCGGATAAATATATGTACCACGGGCAGCATACTCTTTTAGTATATCATTCTGAATTGTCCCTGATATTTTTTTTAGATCAGCACCTTGTTTTTTTGCCAATGCGATGTACATAGCTAAAAGAATAGATGCTGTTGAATTGATAGTCATAGAAGTGGTAATATTTTCCAGCGTAATCCCATCAAACAAAATTTCAATATCACGTAATGAATCAATAGCTACGCCCGCTTTACCAACTTCTCCATCGGCAAAAGCGTGATCACTGTCATACCCTATCTGCGTTGGCAAATCAAAAGCAACGGATAAACCTGTGGTACCCTGATTCAATAAATAATGATACCGTTTATTTGATTCCTCAGCTGTGGAGAATCCTGCATACTGGCGCATCGTCCAAAATTTGCTACGGTACATGGTAGATTGAACACCACGGGTAAAAGGAAATTCACCGGGTTGCTCTTCCGCAACATTCATCTTTTGGTAAACTCTCTTTATTTCAATATCAGAATCGGTTAAAAAATTTTCTTTGCGCTCTTTCTCTTTCATATTTTTTTGTTTGTTAAGGGCAAAATAATTGAATCCCGTTGGATTTGCTTTTTGAAATTATTTCCTAAAAATAAACAGGAAATCCATATTGTCCCCGAATTCTTTCAATTCTTTTTACTATTTCGTCAAAATTATATTTAAAAATCTCCTTGTTGGAAAAGATATAAAATGAGTTTTCATCATAAGTGAAGTCAAAAATATCCGGCAGACATTTTTTTCGGATTTTTCTGTTTCCCTTAAAAACCAATACACTATAAACATGATTATTACTTGCTCTGATGTTTTTATACCATTCCTGCAAAACTATTTTATATCCCTTATAATTTTCAGCAACAGTAAATTGTGAAATTTCAGTAGTAAATAATAAACCTTTTTTTTCTGTGATCTTTCCAACACTATGCAAATATTTATTCTCGGCAGTAGTTGGAACAAATCCTGAAATACTATCAGTAATAATACCATTTGTTTTATCAATTACATAATGTCCACTATCTTTTACCACTTGAAAATTACCGAAGCCATCTGCATTGGTTTTATAAAATATTTCACTGCCAATCAGTGTATTATTTTTCATATTAATTATGTCAATTCCATTATGAGGAATCTTCCAATTGTATTTTACGGTTGAAAAACACTCTCTACATTTAGGACAACAGGAACTAAATGAAGTTATCAGAGCAACGATAAAAACATAAAATTTTAAAAATTTATTTTTACTGCTCATCGTTGTTTTGTTGATTTATTTTGAAAATGTTATCAGGTAGTTTTACTACTTTATGATAATGATATTTCGTTCCTTTAGTTTTGATAATTTTAAGTAAGTTCTGTTTGTCTTGTTATCAATAAGCCGGATAATCCAAGTAACATTGTTATCCAGAATACAGGGTATCCCATTTTTACCGCGTCAACCCAACCGGTACCAGACCCGAAACCTGAGTTAATCTGAATTGTCAGTAAACTCAAGGGGATAGACAAAAGTAGAAGTATTGTAATAAAAAACACATTTATTTTCTTGTTTTTCTTTAATAATTTATGTGCTGTCAACCAGTATGATAAACCAAGAAAGATAAATAGTGCCAGTCCTTGAAAAGGGATTAAAATAATTTCGGTGGATGTCCCGGAAAGCCATCCAAACCTGCTATACATTTCATAGCATAATTGTTTGCCCAAATAAAAACAAATGACGTTGATTGAATAAAGAAATAAACGCAAGCTTTATCATTTTCATTATTATCAAACAATTACAATTAATGTCCACTTTTTTAAAATAAAAGGGGAAAATTCAAAGTTTTGTTTGTCCAAAAAATAATCCCAAAGTTATTAAAATAAACAGAAGCATTTTTTTACATAAATCCAATTTAGACTCATTACAAAGTATCAAAAAATTGGTACTTTTGTATCCATTAGAAACTTATGGAGAAAAAATTAAAATTATTAAGTATTGTGGTAAAATTCAGTAATTTTAGTGACTATGAAATGATAACAATACCATAGAAAAGTCCATCTTCCCTCTTTTGTTTAGCTCCAAAGGAACATACTATTCCGCTCCGAAGGGTCTTGGAGGTATTTAGAGTCTGTCTATAATGTCCGATTTCTTCGTTATTCTTGTTTTAAAAATCAGTCATTTACAAAAGTAAACTCCTGATTTTCAAAACTACGAAAGCCTCGAACTCAAACATTATAGTTCAGACTCTCGACTATATGGACAGGCACTATTTATATGATTACAGGCTATCTGAAATAAATAATAAGACTGTTGTAACTTTAAGATAGCCTGCTCGTCCTATAACAAAATCGCGGTTCAGATTCATTAAATATAATGCCTTTAACACTATGACAGTAGAGGAATTTAATAAAACTGTTGATTTATATGCAGATAATCTGTATCGATTTATCCTTAAAAATATTAAGGATGTGGAAAAAGCGCGGGATATTGTTCAGGATACGTATGAAAAAATGTGGTTGAAAGTTTCGGAAGTGGAATCTACAAATGCAAAATCTTATATGTTTACTACCGCTTATCGTACCATGATAGATCGCATCAGGCGGGATAAAAAACAAGGGGATTTATCGGAAGCAAACATGTATAGTTTGAGCCATAGCAGACAATACAGCGATTTAAAAGAAATATTGAATGAAGCCTTGACGAAACTACCGGAAATACAACGCTCTGTTATTTTGTTACGGGATTATGAAGGCTACAATTATTTTGAAATAGGAGAAATAACAGGATTGAATGAATCACAGGTAAAAGTTTATATTTTTAGGGCTAGAGGGTTTTTGAAAAATTATATTGGAGCAATGGAGAATGTGGTATGAGGCAGAGGAGAGAATAGGTGCGAAACTCACAATTAAGATTTTTTAAAATTAGCGCTAAATAAAAAAGCAGTTCCTTAATTGGAATTTTGAAAAATTCAAATGGAAATCAACAAAAATAATTACGAAGCATTTTTCCTTGATTATCACGAAGGAAATCTGACACCTACACAGGTGGCGGATTTGTTTTTATTTATTTCGCAGCATTCTGAATTGAAAGAAGAATTTGAAAGTTTTGAAAATTTTTCAATTGAAGATTTTTCATCTGTTGAATTTGAGAATAAATCAAATTTGAAAAGGGAAATTACACTTGAAAATAAAGAAGACTATTTTATCAGAGCAATTGAAAACAAACTAAATACTGCTGAAAAAGGCTTATTAACTGAATATTTAAAAGAACATCCTCAATTTTTAACGGAGTTTGAACTGTTTCAAAAAACAATACTTCCTACTGATGATTCTATTGTTTTTGAAAATAAAAACAGTTTAAAAAAATCAGTTTCTTCCGAAAAACAAGTTAATGCAGGCGATGAGATGATGATTTCAGCGATAGAAGGTTTATTATCACTTGAAGAAACCCAATTACTAAACCAGCATGTTTTAATCGATGTACGATTGAAGAAAGAGTTTGTTTTATTCCAACGAACAAAATTATCCGCTGATACTACTATTGTATTTGAAGGGAAAGAAAAATTAAAACATAAAAATGAAAAAGCCATTCCGCTCTATTATTATCTATCAGCAGCGGCTGCAATTTTATTATTGTTTGGATTATTTTTCTTATTTAATAACAACGAAACTCAACCAAAATTAGCTGAAGTAGCCACTGAAATGGAGAAGAATACTCCTAACTCAATTGAAAAACCTATTAAAACAGCAAATAAGGTGGAAAAGAAATTAGAGCAAGCAATTGGAATTGCTGCCTTTGTTGTAAAAAAAGAAAAACTTAAAAAGAAAATTAAATTCTCAAAAAATTCCCAAGCGACAGCACCTGTTGAAGTCCAAAATCTATCAATAACAATAATAGATGAGAATAAAGAGCCATTGGGTATTGATAAGGATTTATTATTAATTGAACTTGATAATTTAGTCTTACCAACAATTAATTCAGAAATAATTGCGCAGGTTGAAATGAAAAAAGAAACTGAAAAATCAACAGAATTTATTTCAGTCCGTGACTTAGCGGTAGAAAAAATTAAAGAAAAATTAATGGATAAAAACGCAATTGTCGCGGAAAAGAAAAGTGGACGTTTGAAAAAGATAAATGGCTGGGATATTGCCCAAGTCTTTACATCCGGAATAAGCAGGCTAACGGGACGTGACATAGAGTTGAAACCATATTATGATGAAGAAGGAACTGTAACTGCCTATGCACTATGTGCAGGTGAATTTCAAATTTCAAGAGGACGATAAGTCAGAATTTGATTAGGTACAAATAATACCGCATTTTTTAACATTTTTTTCAGTTTAGAATAAAATATAATTTGATTAAATTAGTAACCTTAAATATAAAAAAATGAAAAAAAGGCTACTATTATTAATAATAGTTGTTTTTATCGGTTTTGCTGTAAAGGGACAAAACAGATGGTCACAGAAAATCAATTTTTCTTCAACTGCAAAAATCATTGGGAAGGTTGGTGTAACCGCCGACAAAGTGAGTAAAAGTACTCCCGGACTTGTTGGTGCAACTGCACGGTTGATTAGTGCAACAGCAAAGGTAGTAAGTGCAAACGCGAAAAAAGCAAGTGAACCCAAAGACAAAAAGTACTAGGCAGTTCCATTTCAATTTTTATTATTTACTTGTCTAAAAAATGTTTCCGAATTTCCATAATTGCACACATCAAATTCTTATACCAATTACCAGAATATCATCAATCTGAATACGTTTTCCTCTCCAATTTTCAATGAAGTCATTTAGGAATACTTCCTGTTTAGACATTGATTTTTGTTGTATGCTTATAAGAAGTTCTTTGAAGCGGGAGGTCATTAATTTTTTGTTAATATCGCTGAATTGGTCAGCATATCCATCTGAGAAAATATAAATGCAATCGTCTTTTGAAATCGAAACTTTATGGTTGGTAAATATTCTTTCAGTTTCCAATTGCATACCACCAATTCCAAACTTATTGCCTTTTATTTCGGTAAGTTGTTGGTTGTTATTTATTAGTTGTTGGTTCGCACCATTATCCATTGTCAATTCTCCATTGTCAATTTTTCTTATTATCCACAATGGTCTTTGCGCACCTGCAAATTCAATTTCTGTTTCAGTATTAAAAGTAATCAACGCAATATCCATCCCATCTTTCGTTTCATCTTGTTCTTCCTGCTTTAATGTTTTCCTCATTTCTTTATGAAGATTATTCAGGATTTCAGCGGGAGAAGTAATTGCTTTTTCATTTACAATCTGGTTCAGAATATTATTTCCTATCATACTCATGAGTGCACCTGGTACTCCATGTCCTGTACAATCGCAAGCTGCAATTAATTTTTTTCCATCCTTTTCAGCAAACCAATAAAAGTCCCCACTTACAATATCCTTGGGTTTGAATAATATAAATGAATCCTTGAAAAGTTGTTGCTTGAGTTCCTTGCTTGGAAGAATGGCTTCTTGAATTGTTTTCGCATAATCAATACTGTCAGTGATGTCTCTATTTTTTTCTTCAATCACTTTTTTCTGCTCCACAATTTCTAAAGTTCTTTCCGAAACCTGTATTTCTAGTGTCTCTTTTTGCGTTTCCAGAATTTTCTGTTTTTCTTTTTCCTGCTCCATATTTTTTGCCGATAGCGTTTCTACTTCTACTAATTTTTTCGTTAGACTTAAATTGGTAGTTGCAAATTGTTTAGCCAGATAAAGTGACATGCAAACAGGGATACTCAAAACACCAAAGTATAACAGGAGAAAAAACAATGGGTCAGAAAAGTCCCCATTTTGCGTAAACAATCTGTATAAAAGGATACCTGCAATAATTAAAATGAAGATAGAACATCCGGTACCAATTACAAGTGAACCTTCTTTCTTTTTTATTAGTGCAATAATTAATACCCTTAATACTTCAATAATCGACAGGATAAAGGAAGAAATAAATAGAATATTGGTAAATTTCCATTGAAAAAACAGGCATAGGAAGATGAAAGTAACACTACTAAAAATAGTTATAAACAAAAGAATTTTTTGAAACCTTTCATAGAAAATTGAATGAAGCAAGATAATTAAAGTCAGCAAAAAAATTGGAAACAATACGCTCTCTAAATTATCAAATCCATCATAAAAAGATGCATTACTCACACTTGACTGAAAAAATGGCGATAAGGAGTAAAGCGAAAGAAATGTTGCAAAAAAGAAATAGTATAAATTACTTTTGTTTGCCCGGTAAAAAAAGAAAATGAATAGATGCGCAATTCCAAGTGCGATTATAAAACCGGAGAAAAAAATACTGCTTATTGTGATGATACCAACGTTATATTTATGATTTGACATTATTTGCTCATTGGCAGGGAATATGAAAACCATAAATCCTTTGCCATAATCGCTATTTCTGTTAAATCCCACTTTATGGTTAGAGTAGCGTATTGCAAGAACATACTCTTTATCTGGAATAATATTCAACGCCACCGGAAGGAGATTAGGGTAATTCCTTTCTTCTTTGGAAGCATCTGAGTTTACCTTGCCAAAAGTTATTAGTTTTTTTCCATTAACATAAATTTCAGATGCGCTTGCCTGCAATATGCCTATTGATAAAGGTTGTGAAATGAGTGAACTGTCAAAAATAAGGTGCAGTCGAAACCAACCAATACCTTTGAAATTTGTTGAATCCAGATTTTCTGTGTTTATAGTATCCCATGAACTATCATCAAAGTTATAATTAGCCCATAAGGAATCATCTCCGGCATGGAATTTCCAGAAATCCTTTAATTCAATTCCGGAAGATGGGACACTATCAATAGGGAATACATAGGTTTCCTGAGCCCTCAATAAATTAGCGGAAATAAGAAATATAAATACGATAATTTTATTTTTCATAGCAAATTTTAAAATTTTGCTTTCAATAGAGTTTATATAAGTTAAGAAAAAATTCTATTTTTTTTACCTCTCCCCGTCCCCCTCCTTTTTCAAGGAGAGGGAGAGTTTGGAATCAGCCTTAACTTATATACACTCTAATATTAAATTCTAATACCAATCACTAATATATCATCTATCTGTTCACGTTTACCTCTCCATTTTTCTATGAAATCATCAAGAAATAGTTCCTGTTCCGGCATTGATTTTTGCTGTATGCTTAATAGAAGTTCTTTGAATCTGGAGGTCATTAATTTTTTATCAATATCGCTGAACTGGTCAGCGAAACCATCAGAAGAGATGTAAATAGAATTACCTTTTGTCAAAGAAATTTTATGATTTGTAAATGTCCTTTCTAATTCAGATTGCAAGCCGCCAATGGCAAATTTGTTCCCTTTAATCTCTGTTAGTTGTTTGGACGTACCATTATCAATTGTTAATTCTTCATTATCAATTTTTCTAATAATCCATAAAGGCCGTTGCGCTCCCGCAAATTCAATTTCTGTTTCATTTTCGAAAGTAATAATGGCTGCGTCCATTCCATCTTTCGTTTCATTTTGCATTTCCTGTTTTAATGTTTTTCGTATTTCTTTATGCAGATTATTCAGGATTTCAGCGGGAGAAGTAATTCCTTTTTCATTCACAATCTGATTCAGAATATTGTTACCTATCATACTCATTAATGCGCCCGGTACACCGTGTCCGGTACAGTCGCAAACTGCAATTATTTTTTTCCCATTTTTTTCCGCAAACCAGTAAAAATCTCCACTTACAATATCTTTGGGTTTAAATAAAACAAATGAATCAGTGAAAAGTTGCTGCTTTAGATCCTTATCAGGAAGAATAGCTTCTTGAATTGTTTTTGCATAATCTATGCTGTCAGTGATGTCTTTGTTTTTTCTCTCAATAATGGTTTTCTGTTCAATAATTTCAAAAGTGCGTTCTTTTACCTGCACTTCCAAAATTTCTTTTTGTGTTTCCAGAATTTTTTGTTTCTCTTTTTCTTGCTCAATGGTTTTTAAAGACAGTGATTCTACTTCCAAAAGTTTATTCTCAAGATTATTATTTGTCCTTGAAAATTCTCTTGCTAGGTATATTGACATTGAGATAGGAATACTTATAAGCGCTATAAAAATTAAAATGAGAGGAAATAATCCACTTACATTAAACCCGTTTCCATAGAGCATATTTATAATGACAATTCCCATAAAAATCAAGAATAACAGGGAGCCCGTTCCAATAATCCAGGCTCCATCTGTTTTTCTGCGGATTGATTTAATAACGATAAAGAAGGAAGGTACCACAGTACTGATGATAAAACTAAAAAGAGCTCCTAATGAGAAATTATTAACTTTAAACAGCATAAAAATGAGAACAACAATCAGAAAGAAAGATGAGAACACGAAATACTTTCCAAACGGTCTTCTAAATAGGGAATAGTGAAGCACAAGCAAAGCATAAAAGAATAATGGAAATAAAAACAGGTAATAATAATTAAGTAGTATTGATAGTTCGGGTGAACTTAAATTTTTACTGATTGCGGGGATAATAAAAAGAAATCCAAATAAAAAAACGAAAAGACTATAGTAAAGATTCGTACGATGTTTCCTATAAAAAAGAAAAATCAATAAATGCACAAAACCTAAGGTAATAAAAAAGATTCCTACAATCAGGGCAACTGATGTTACCAGAATTTGCTCATTAAAAATATGCCGTACTGATTCATCCTGTTTTGTTACAGTAATTGTAAAACCGGGTTTTTCAGCCTCGTATTTTTTAAAAAGCCGGAGATAATTCAGGTTGGAATATCGAATAGCCAAAAGATGATTGCCTGTAGTATGATATTGAAAAGCAAGAGGAATATTGCCGGGAGTATATTTTTTTTCTAGATTTGGATTTGCTGATACTTTTCCTAATGTATGAATCAACTTTCCGTCTATGAAAATTTGGGAGGCTCCCTCCTGATCCACTAACAGGGCAAGGGGAGTATCATCTAATGCAGAGTCAATATAAATATGAAGCCTGAACCAGGCAATTCCTTTGAAAACATTTGAATCGTTTTTGTCAAATGCTAAATTAGTATTTATCGTATCCCATTTACTGTCATCAAAAGAGGAAGATGCCCATGCTGTATTATCACCATCGTGAAACTTCCAGAATTTATCAAGAGCAATTTGATCGGTAGAATCAATTTTAGAGACCTTTAATACATTTTTATTTTGTGCTGATAAAATAGCGACAAATGAGAGTAAATAAATTAAGAGAATACTTTTTTTCATTTGTTCGTCAAAGATAATACAGTATAGAATTATTGTAAAAAAAAGAAATGATTTATTAAAAGGCGGAAGCTAAGTACGCTTATTATGAAGCAGGACAAATTATGGATGTGCTGGTTACAAAATAAATAAATCACTCAAAAGGTGTCACATATAGTGTGCGATTTTTAAACACTTACCTGTCAGATTTTATTTACTCATAATTTTAAACTCTGTCCTACGGTTCAATTGACGACCTTCATCAGTATCATTACTTGCTATTGGTTGTTCCTTACCATAACCAACGGAAGTGAGGCGATCGGGGGCAATGCTCACTTTTACAAGGTAATCAAGAATAGCTTTTGCGCGGTTCTCCGATAATTTCTGGTTAAATTCTACCGAACCTTTTGAATCGGTATAACCCGAAATCTCAATCTTTAAATTAGGTACATCATTTAATAATTTTGTTAAACGCTCCAGCTCATTTGTTGATTCCGAACGAATTGTGGATTTACCATAATCAAAGAAAATATTCTTTAAAATAATTTTACTTCCCACAGCTACATTTTTTAATGCCACATCTTTCACTACTTCCTGAAATGCAGCAGTCATAGGTATATCAAAGTTTTCGGAGTGGAACAGATAATTTTCTTTTTTTACCGCGATACCATAATTTTTACCTGCCGGTAAGGAAACCAAATAATTACCTGAAGAACTATTGGATGTAAAACTTGCAATTACTTCGTTCTTTAAATTATCAACAATTTCAATGGTTGCTTCCAAAGGCTTTTGCGTTAAAGCATCAGTAATAACACCTTTTAAAATGGTCAGCTGGGCTTCTTTAATTACAATCGTTGGTGCAATAACAGTTTCTTTAACAGGTGCAGCCAAACTGGCAAGCAGGTTATCTTCATTGTTCATAATCATTGGTTTTTCGGGACCCAGAAAGGTAACCATATAAATATCTTTTTCACCAAATCCTTTATCATTAAATGAAGAATAATAACCATGTTTCCCGCTTGCCGAAATTACAAAAAACACATCATCATCAGTTGTATTTACCGGGTAGCCAAGGTTCTCAGGTTTACTCCAGGTTTTTGTATTGTCATCAAATACCGATTTAAAAATATCATAGCCTCCCATTGTTTCGTGTCCCTGAGAACTGAAATACAATGTTTTTCCATCCGGGTGAATAAATACACCTTCTTCGTTATATTTTGTATTAATGGTAGGTCCAAGGTTAACGGCTTTACCCCATCTGCCTTTTTCATCTTTTGTTGAAATGTAAATATCCAGACCGCCCAAACCACCTTCCGGTTTATCGGAAACAAAATAGACTGATTTACCATCAGGAGAATAACAAGCAGAAGATTCGTGAAATTCAGTATTAATATTTTTATTCATGCGGTCAGGTTTGCTCCATACCGTTCCTTTTAATTCCGATTCATACAAATCACCATTATTTTTTCCGATATAAATTAAGAACTTTTGCCCATCGGCCGATAAACCTGTTGTTGATTCGTGGTCATCAGTATTGATAGGTGGGCCCATATTTAAAGCAGGAGTCCATTTTCCGTCTTTTTTGGTTGATATATATATATCCTCAAAATAATCATTGATGCCCGGATCCATTTTCCCACCGGTAGTATTTGCCCTTCGTGAGGTAAAGAGCATGACCTCTTCATCGGCCGAAATTACTGTTCCATAATCAGCATACTGCGAGTTAATTTCAGATCCTACATTATCAATAAACACACGAACCGGTTTTTTCACCAACTCCTTCCCTACCAGACATTCTGCTATATGTTTGTCTGCCTCGGTTATAGCAATTGTTTCCTCAGCTGTTCCATGATTTAATGCTCTCTGAAATGTTTTAAATTCAGCACTAGCTTTATCCCATTGCATATCTAAATGATATGCTTTTCCCAACAGGTAATGAATTTGTGGATCTACATCAGAATTAAGTTTTAAAGCTTTTTCAAGAAATGGAATTGCTCTTAACTTGTTATTTGAATATAAAAGACATTTACCAATTTTTAAATTAAGTATTGCATTATTTGGATTAAATTGATTTGCCGCATAATAGTGATATACAGCTAATTTGTAAAACATCGGACCTTGTTCAAATAATTTGTCGCCGGTTTCAAGCCTGTTTTTCGCGTCTTTAAAAGCATCTTTATTGTTAGCAAAGTTCTCTTTGGTAAACTCTACGTTCTGTGCGTAGGCAGTGCATGATAGCACTATTGTAAAAAGCAATATTATTTTTTTCATAGGTATTAGTTCAATAGTCATTGGTCATTAGTACATTGGTAAATTAGTTACAATCTCCTGTATAATTTTTAGCAGATTCAACACCAAGCTCAACTGCTTTTTCCCAATCAGAGCAAGCGCCGATGTTATCCCTTAGCATTTCTTTTGCTATGCCTCTATTCAAGTATGAATAACCGTAACTGGCATTTAACTGAATCGCTTTAGTGCAATCTTCCGCGGAACCTTTGTAATCTTTTAGTTTAAATTTTGCAGTAGCCCTGTTATTAAATGCAAAAGCGTAATCCGATTTTAGTTCAATTGCCTTTGTGAAATCCTGAATAGCTCCTTCATAATCACCTTCATCATATTTTGCGCTGCCGCGATTGTTATAGGCAATGTAATAATTTTCATTTTTGTTAATTGCTTCGGTATAATCATGAACAGCGCTTTTGAATTCCCCTTTTTTTCGTTCAGCACTTGCCAGATTATTGTACGAAAAACCCATTTCGGAATTAGCTACTACTGCCTTTTTATAATCGGCAATAGCTCCATCAAGATCTTCTAATTGTCTCTTTGCGCTACCACGGTCATTAAAAGCATAAGCATAATCAGGTTTAATTCTGATGGCTTGTGTAAAATCATCAATAGCACCTTTATAATCCGCATTTTCAAATTTTATTCCACCACGATAGTAATAAGCCTGCGCATAGTCTGATTTTATTTCAATAGTTTTAGAATAATCGGCAGAAGCTCCTGTTTTATCTGCAAGAGCATATTTTGCCTGACCTCGACTAAAATAGCTATCAGGATTTTGTACCAACGAAATCGATTTGTCAAAATCCGCGATAGCATCACTATATGTTTTCATTTCAAATTTAGTGCTGCCGCGATTGTAATATGCTTTTTCAAAATCCGCTTTAAGAGCAATGGCTTGATCAAAATCTTTTAAAGCATCTTTAAAATTTTTGTTAGCGAAATTCGCAATGCCGCTGTTATAGAATTTTTCAGCATCCTGCGATCCATCATCTAATATTTTGGCTTTTACGGTATCAGTTTGTGCGTTTAAACCATGTATTGTAAAAATACAAAGCAATGCAAGTACTATTTTTTTGATTTTCATAGATAAAATATTTTTTGAATGCAATAAATGTAATAAGATTTTTGTAATAGCTAACATCATTTATTTTCAAAATTCTACTATGATGAAGTATTCTTCTTCTAAAAACCAAACAAAATCCTTACGTTTGTATTTCATTTTTTAAAACGTATGACACATACTATCAAGCAAAAATCACCTTTACTTACAATTTTTTTAACTGTATTTATAAACCTCTTAGGAGTGGGTATAGTGATTCCGGTAATAGCCCCATTATTATTATGCCCAATACATCACATGCTCCCGGATGAAACGAGTCAGGAAACCCGATCCATCATACTCGGATTTTTAATTGCCGCTTTTCCTTTAGCTCAGTTTTTTGGTGCTCCTATTCTAGGCGCACTTTCTGACCGTTATGGAAGAAAAAAGTTATTAGCTCTTTCGATATCCGGAACCTTAATTGGCTACCTGTTATTTGCTTATGCAATTGTAACTCATGATATTTACTTGCTGTTCTTCAGCAGAATTTTAGACGGCTTTACCGGTGGAAATATTTCTATTGCCTTTTCCGCTATTTCTGATTTGAGTGATGAAAAAACAAAAGCTAAAAACTTTGGAATGGTAGGTGCTGCCTTTGGTCTAGGCTTTATCCTTGGTCCGTTTATGGGTGGTAAATTGGCAGACCATAATTTAGTTTCATGGTTTAATGCCGCAACACCCTTTTGGTTTGCTGCCATATTAACCGCTGTAAATTTAGTATTTGTATTTGTTTCTTTCCCTGAAACATTGAAAGAAAAAAATAATACTCCTGTTAGTTTATTTACGGGTATTCGCAACATCAATACTGCTTTTCGATTAAAACATTTGAGGACCATTTTTTTTGTGGTATTCTTAATGACATTGGGCTGGAATTTTTTCACTCAATTTTTCGCAGTATTTTTGATTCATAAATTTAATTATAGCGATTTTTCTCAAATTGCCAATATCTTCGCATTCATCGGTATCTGGATAGTTTTAGCACAAGGTGGGATCCAACGACCTTTAACAAAAAAATATTCTTCATTGAGTATTATCAGGGTTACCGGCATCCTGATTGGGATTACTCTCCCGATGCTTTTATTTCCATCATCAAGTCAGGTATCTTACATTTTTTTTATTCTGCCTTTTATTTCTATCTTTCAAGGACTCTCACAACCAAACCTTACAACAGTTGTTTCAAATCAGGTTGGGCAAAACGAGCAAGGACAAATATTGGGTATTAATCAATCTATACAATCCTTAGGAATGGCTGTCCCACCAATCATTGATGGTTATATACATACATTAAATCCGAATTTGCCAATTGTAGTAGCTTCAGTATGCACCATCCTTGGATGGCTTGTTCTCATTTTGTTTTTCAGAAACAAAAAGGAGGAAAAGGCTTTCGTGTGATTTTATTTACGGATTACCATTCCCCTGACAGGGTTTCAAACCCTGTTAGGGTTTCTTTTTTAATTATTTTAAGCATAAAATTACAATTTTTAAAACAACAATAAAGAAACCTACTCATTGTTTAATACCCCTGACAGGGTTTGAAACCCTGTCAGGGTATCTCATAAAAAAAAGAATAATGAAAAGAATAATTTATTCAATTGCACTTTTTTCAGTTGCCATACATGGTGCATGTGGGGATTGTAAGAAGACCTCCAATAAAAAAAACACCTTTACTTCTGAAGAGATTAAACAGGAAACAAAAAAAGCGAATGACTTTTTTGACCGAATTTTTGATGCCGCTGTTGACCGCGATCCGCAGCGTCAAACACGATTAGGAATAAAAAAAGATTATGGCAAATGGACTGATATCAGTGATGAACACGCTCAAAAAGAATTGGAAATCACAAAAGCCAATTTGGATTCATTGCATAAAAACATAAATGCTGATGCACTAGACGAACAGGCAAAAATCTCTTACCGTTTGTTTGAAAAAGCTTGCAATAATGAAATTGAAAATTTTAAGTGGCGTTTTCATAATTACCCCGTAACGCAGATGCAGGGAATGCATTCCGAAATACCTTCTTTTTTAATCAATATGCATTCCATATCGAACAAAAGCGAAGCGGAAGCTTATATTTCAAGACTTAATGGGGTAAATGCATTGTTCGATCAATTAATTGTCAATTTAAAAATTCGTGAAGAAAAAAATATCATCCCTCCAAAATTTGTTTTCCCTTATGTAATTAATGATTGTAAAAATGTTTTGTCAGGTGTTCCTTTTGAAAAAGGCAAAGTGATGAATCCTTTATTAGCAGATTTTATGGCTAAAGTAGGTGCATTAAAAGAAATGGATGAAACCGCTAAAAAAGAATTGATTGAAAAAGCATCTGAAGCATTAATAACTTCGGTAAAACCTGGGTATGAAAAATTAATGGCTTATTGGAATACGTTGGAGAAAAAAGCTACAACAGATGATGGTGCCTGGAAACTGCCTGATGGTAATGCTTTTTACGATGCAGCATTAAAACAAACCACCACAACCAACTTAACAGCTGATGAAATTCATGAATTAGGATTAAAAGAAGTTGCCCGCATACATGCTGAAATGAAAGAAATAATGAAAAAAGTGCATTTCAAAAATGATAACCTGAATGATTTTTTCGATTTTATGCGAACAGATAAACAATTCTATTATCCAAATACTGTTGAAGGGAAAGAAGCATATCGTGTGAAAGCCGTGAAGATTATTGACGACATGAAATTAAGTCTTGATAAGTTATTTCTTACTAAACCCAAAGCGGATATTGTTGTAAAGGCGGTAGAACCTTTCCGTGAAAAGTCAACAGGTGGGGCATTTTACGAAGAACCTGCACTGGATGGTTCCCGCCCGGGTCGTTATTATATTAACTTATCTGAAATGGCTGATCAGGCAACGTATCAGATGGAAGCATTGGCATACCATGAAGGTATTCCCGGTCATCACATGCAAATAGCAATTGCACAGGAACTAACCAATATGCCTAAATTTCGCAAAAATGATGGCAATACAGCGTATGTAGAAGGTTGGGGTTTATACTCTGAACTCGTTCCGAAAGAAATTGGTTTTTATCAGGATCCTTATTCTGATTTCGGTCGTTTAGCAATGGAGTTATTCCGTGCAGCTCGTCTGGTGGTAGATACAGGAATTCATCGTAAAAAATGGACTCGTGAACAAGCGTTAAAATATTTCAAAGATAATACTCCTGATCCGGAAGGAGATAACAAAAAAGAAATTGAACGATACATTGTTTGGCCCTCTCAGGCAACTGGTTATAAAATTGGCATGAATAAAATTCTGGAACTTCGTGAAATGGCAAAAAATAAATTGGGCAATAAATTTGATATTCGCAAGTATCATGATGTAGTGCTAACTTCAGGACCGCTTCCAATGGATGTTTTAGAAGATGTTGTAAATGCCTGGGTGGAGAAAAAAATAAACGAGATGTGAGATATGGGATATGAGATATGAGAAAAGGAACTTCTCAAATCCCATATCTCATATCTCATATCTAAAACTTTAAAAATATGGCAAAGAAAAAAGAAAAAAAAACGAAGTCGATACTTACAGAAAGATCACTTGAATTTTTGCGTAATTACCTGAACAACTCATCGCCAACAGGTTTTGAATGTGAAGGGCAAAAACTTTGGCTGGAGTATATCAAACCATATATTGACGATTATATTGTTGATAATTATGGAACCGTTGTAGGCATTATCAATCCGAAAGCTGAATTTAAAGTAGTGATAGAGGCACATGCCGATGAAATTTCGTGGTTTGTAAATTATATTACCAAGGATGGTTTTATTTACCTGTGCAGAAACGGCGGTAGTGATCACATGATTGCTCCATCCAAGCGAGTAAACATATATACAGATAAGGGCATTGTTAAGGCTGTTTTTGGATGGCCCGCTATTCACGTACGTGATGCCGCCAAAGAAGAGACTCCTTCAATGAAAAATATATTTTTAGATTGTGGTTGTAATTCAAAAAATGAGGTAGAAGCCTTAGGTATTCATGTAGGTTGTGTTATTACTTACGAAGATGAATTTATGATATTGAACAATCGTTATTATGTAGGGCGAGCTTTAGACAATCGTGCAGGAGGATTTATGATTGCTGAAGTAGCACGCATATTAAAAGAGAGTAAAACTAAATTACCTTTTGGTTTATATATCGTTAATTCTGTGCAGGAAGAGGTTGGGTTGCATGGTGCCGAAATGATCTCCCAGACTATTAAGCCAAACGTAGCTATTATCACAGATGTTTGTCACGATACACAATCACCGATGATGAATAAAATTTCCAGCGGTGATTTATCCTGCGGCAAAGGTCCGGTGCTTACTTATGGACCTGCCGTTCAAAATAATTTACTGAAACTGATTATTGATTCGGCAAACAAAAACAAAATATCTTTTCAGCGTGCAGCAGCTGCAAGAGCTACCGGAACTGATACTGATGCTTTTGCCTTTTCAACAGGTGGCGTTCCTTCCGCGTTAATTTCTTTACCCTTGCGTTATATGCACACCACAGTAGAAAGTGTACATAAAGAGGATGTTGAAAATGTGATAAAACTAATTTTCCATTCGCTGAAAGCGATTAAAAATAATCACGATTTTAAGTATATAAAAAAATAGATAAAATGGATACATTTTTTTAATTTTTCAAAATCGATCTGTTGTCTTGAAATGAAAATCATATTCAAAAAAAATGAGTATTTTAGTGAAAATTATATCCTTTTAATCATAAAATAAAACAACAAATGGCAATTTTAGGTTCTATACTCAAACGGACATTTGAACTTAGGGATAGAATACCCCGCATACGTAAAGTAGACGGTACCAAACAGCAAGCTAAGGTTTTAAAAAAGCTGCTTACAAAAGCCGAATTTACGGCTATCGGTACACATTATAATTTTTCGAAAATACTTAATGAACCTGATTTAATCAGCACATTTCAGCATACGGTACAAACCCACGATTACAATTCGATGTTCAAAAAATGGTGGTATCGTGCTGTTAATGGAGAAGCTCATGTTTGTTGGCCCGGACGAGTAAAATATTTCGCTTTAAGTTCCGGCACCTCTGACGCTTCCAGCAAATATATCCCTGTTACCTCCAATATGTTACGTGCAATAAAAAAAACAACGATACGTCAATTAGGGTTACAGGGGCACTACGATTTTCCAAAAGAGCATTTTCAGCGCGGAGCATTGATGATTGGCGGTAGTACTCATTTGAATTATAACGGTACTTATTTTGAAGGCGATTTAAGTGGTATCACTGCTAAAAATATCCCTTTTTATTTTCAACATTTTTATAAACCCGGAAAACGAATTTCAGAAGAACGTGATTGGGAAACCAAACTAGAGGAAATTACTAAAAAAGCGAAAAGTTGGGATATTGCCATTGTCGCAGGCGTTCCGGCATGGATTCAAATTCTTTTTGAAAGAATTATTGCTGAGTACAAAGTAAATAACATTCATGATATATGGCCTAATCTGGAAATATATGTTCATGGCGGTGTGGCTATAGCTCCTTATAAAAAAGGATTTGAAAAATTACTGGGAAAACCCATTATGTATTTTGATACTTATTTGGCATCAGAAGGATTTATCGCTTACCAAAACAGACAGGGTACTGAATCTTGCAGAATGGTGCTTGATAATGGAATATTTTTTGAATTTGTTCCTTTCACTGAACGAAATTTTGATTCGGAAGGGACAATTGTTGAAAACCCTGAAACATATCATATAGGGCATGTGCAGGAAGATGTGGAATACGCTTTATTACTTTCTACCTGTTCTGGTGCCTGGCGTTATTTGATTGGTGATGTTATCAAATTTACATCACTCAAACGATATGAAATTATTATTACAGGTCGCACAAAACATTTTTTAAGCTTATGTGGTGAACATCTTTCACAAGATAATATGAACCACGCCATTGAAATTGTTTCAGGAGAATTGAACATTACAATAAAAGAATTTACCGTAGCAGGTATTAATTATGGTTCATTATTTGCACATCATTGGTTTATTGGTACGGATGAAAAAGTAGATGCCGTTGTGCTTCGTAAACGTATCGATGAGGTACTAAAGGAATTGAATGATGATTACCGTGTAGAGCGCATTGCAGCATTAAAAGAAATAATTGTTGATGTTATGCCAAGCCATGTATTTTATGATTATATGCAATCCAAAGGAAAAATAGGGGCAGCCTTCAAATTCCCACGTGTGTTAAAAAGCACAAAATTGCAGGACTGGGAAACGTATTTAAAAGAAAAAGGGCAAAAATAAAACGATGATCTTAAAAGCTATCATACAAGGCTTCGCGCTTGGGTTTGTATTGGCAATACAGCCGGGACCTTCCTTTTTTACCCTATTACAAACGAGCAGCAAAAAAGGATTTAAGTCGGGATTGGCATTAGCTTTTGGAATATTTTTGAGTGATTTAATCTGTGTGGTACTCGCTTATCTGGGTATTGCAAAACTGTTTGATAATCCTGAAAATACTTTTTATGTTGGGCTTATCGGGGGCTGTATTTTAGTGGCTTTCGGATTGTTCAGTATTTTTCATAAAACAAAAGAAGAAGAAGAAAAAGGGATAGAAATAAAAGCGGTAAACGTGACTTTGTTTATGACGAAAGGTTTTTTTCTGAATATGCTAAATCCTTCTGTCATCTTTTTGTGGATTTTATGGGTAGGTACTATTAGCTCGAATAAAGAATATACCACTATTCACATTATTTTATTTTTCGCTACAACTCTTTCTTTAGTGTTTACAACGGATATTTTAAAAGCCTATTTTGCAAATAAAATCAGCAAACGTCTTAGTCATACCATATTGCGGAAAATAACGCTAATTTTAGGAGTAATTCTAATTATTATTGGTTTAGCTTTTATTTACAAAGCGTTTACAATATAATGTCGCAAAGACTAACAGTCTAAAAAATTTCTTAACCACAAAATTACCCCAAAGAAATAACTTCTTGTTTCTTCTTTCTTATTCCATAGGAAACAAGTTTCAACAAAATCACATCCCCACCTGCATAGATAAAGACAACACCCAAGGGCGGATTTACTGTAGAGATAACGCCAAAAACTTTTGGATACCACGTCCAACACTGATAAAACGTTCCTACTAATTCTAAAATAACAACACAACAGGCTATAAAAAAATACAAATTTTGCCAGCGTTTTCTTTTTAGGATTATAAAAAATAAAACACCTAATATCATTGAAAATATATCATTCAGGAAAATGCCTACACTCAAAATCAAAGCTATAAAAAATGGAATAAAAAATTGTCGTAGAATTTTATCATTTTTTAATGCCCAGCCGCTATGAGCAAAAACGTAGCCGGAAGCATATAAAATGGCGTGACCCAAAGGGACATATAATGGAATTACGGATGTTCTGTAATGATACATCCCAAATACATTACAAAAAAGTAATTCCCCTATATAAGAAAGAAAAACCATTACAAACATCAATCTTCTTAAATAAGCATCTGATACAAGAAAAAAAATAAAAAAATGAATCATCGCAAAACAATTCATTATTAATCTTCCATCAAAAAATTTTTGAATAAAAAAAACGGAATCAATTCCCAAACCTACCACTGTAAAAATAAAAAGAAACAGCGCACAATTTAGTTGCTTTCTCTGATTGTAATGATTGTCATTAAAAAGGGATAGGTATAAGCTTTTAAACATCCTTTGAATTAATTGCTGTTATTCTCTTTGGATCGAACACGCCTCTCCTTCTTGGAAGTAAATCAAAGATTGTCCCCAAATTGTTCCTTCTGTTGTATCTGAAATAATATTCATCTTTTTGCACCAAACAAAGGTAGAAAATTTGGGAGTGCCTAAGCACTTATACCTAAAAATGAATTTATAAAAAGAGGTATCTCTTCTAATAATTTGTATCTTTGTTTTTCTATTTTATATACTCTCAAACACATGCAGGAACAAGTTTTAATTGATGTAGAAGCGGAAAAAAAAGAAATACTAAAACGTTATCGCGGTCTATTAAGAGTCTGTCGTCGGACTCTTGAAAAAGGAGATAAACTGCTCATCCGAAAAGCATTTGACATTGCTTTAGAAGCGCATAAAAACATGCGTAGAAAATCCGGAGAACCCTATATTTATCATCCCATAGCGGTTGCGCATTCGTGTGCGGAAGAAATTGGTTTAGGAACAACATCCGTTGTTTGTGCACTTTTGCATGATGTTGTGGAAGATACTGATCTAACCCTTGATGATATCAGGGTGGCATTCGGTGAAAAAGAAGCCAAAATAATTGATGGACTAACCAAAATTTCCGGTGTATTTGATCAAGGCTCATCTCAACAGGCAGAGAATTTCAGAAAAATGTTACTTACCTTATCGGATGATGTACGTGTAATACTGATTAAACTTGCCGACCGCCTTCATAATATGCGCACACTTGATAGCATGAAGCACGATAAGCAATTAAAAATTGCTTCAGAAACGCTTTATTTGTATGCGCCCTTAGCACACCGTTTAGGATTGAATGCAATTAAAAGTGAACTGGAGGATTTAGGTCTAAAATATACCGAACCGGAGAATTACAAAGAGATTCAAAAGCATTTAATTGAAGCTGAACCAGAGCGAAAAAAATTTATCGCGAAATTTATTCTTCCAATAAAAGAAATATTGGATGAACAAGGGATTAAATTTACAATCATTGGCAGGCCTAAGTCAATCTATTCAATCAATAACAAGATGAAAACAAAAGGTGTTACGTTTGATAACATTTTTGACTTGTTTGCCATCCGGATAATTATTGATTCTCCTCC
The DNA here is from genome assembly GCA_036170475.1 of Bacteroidia bacterium. GTDB lineage: Bacteria > Bacteroidota > Bacteroidia > 2-12-FULL-35-15 > 2-12-FULL-35-15 > 2-12-FULL-35-15. The sequence continues at coordinate 28,021 of JAVHPE010000218.1, forward strand.
TGAAAATGAAAAAGCGGATTGTTGGCGCATTTATTCTATCGTAACCGATTTTTATCATCCCAACCCGGATCGCTTGCGTGATTGGATTTCTACTCCCAAAGCGAATGGTTACGAGAGTTTACATGCTACTGTAATGGGACCTGAGGGGAAATGGGTAGAAGTACAAATTCGTACTGTCCGTATGGATGAATTAGCTGAAAAAGGATATGCCGCGCATTGGAAATATAAAGGCAGCGGTGCAGAAAGCCAGTTGGATGAATGGATCAGAAAGATTCGCGAGATACTAGAAAGTCCGGAAGAAAATGCGTTGGAATTTTTAGATGATTTTAAACTTAATTTATTTGCCGATGAAATTTTCGCCTTTACCCCCAAAGGTGAAATAAAAACTTTACCTATAAATTCTACTGCACTTGACTTTGCTTTTGATATTCATACTAAAGTGGGTGAAAAATGTATCGGTGCAAAAGTGAATCACAAACTGGTTCCTCTCAGTTACGTTCTTAAAAGTGGCGATCAGGTAGAGGTACTTACTTCTAACAAACAAACCCCTAAAGAAGATTGGCTGGGGTATGTGGTAACAGCGCGCGCTAAAGCAAAAATAAAAAACGCATTAAAGGAGGAGAGAAAAAAAATATCAGATGAAGGCCGCGAAATGCTTGAACGTAAATTCAAGCATTTAAAGATTGACTTTAGCACCACCAATATTAATGACCTTGCAAATTATTTTAAACTTCCCAATAGTCAGGAATTATTTTATCGTATTTCAGTTGGTAACATTGAGTTGAAACATTTAAAAGATTTTCATCAAGAGCATGGCAAAATTACACACAAATCAGGTAACATTAGGAAAGAGGAGCCTGCAAAATCATTAGAGCAAATGGTAATAACAGCACGCGGCAAAGCCGATATGCTGGTTATTGGCGAGAATCTTCAAAAATTTGATTATAAACTTTCACCTTGCTGTAACCCTATTCCGGGGGATGATGTATTTGGATTTATTACTATTAATGAAGGAATAAAAATACATCGGATAAACTGCCCTAATGCGATACAATTATTATCAAACTATGCTTACCGTATTGTTAAAGCCAAATGGACCAGTCCGGAATTAATTGCATTCCTTGCCGGTATAAAAATTACAGGTATTGATGAAGTAGGCATCGTAAATAACATTACAAAAATTATTTCTGATGAACTGAATGTAAATATGCGTTCAATAAGTTTTGACACTAATGATGGGACTTTTGAAGGGACTGTAATGGTGTTTGTGCATGATACTAATCACCTTACCGCACTAATGAAAAAACTACAAACTGTAAATGGAGTGCTTACAGTTACACGAATGGATGGGCAATAAATTTTTACGTCGTTACCTCCCATTCCGGAATCTTGAAAGGGTTAATAAATTTTAGGAAATTTAGCAGGGTTACTTTCTGACATCATTTCGTAGACTACATCAAATACATCTTCCACATTGGGTTTGGAACAATAATCTCCATCAGTACCATAAGCCGGTCGGTGATCTTTTGATGTTAATGTTTTGGGCTTCGAATCAAGGTATTGATAGGCATCCTGTTCTATCAGTATTTTTTGTAAGATATAAGCACTTGCTCCACCCGGAACATCTTCATCCAATACCAATAAGCGATTTGTTTTCTTTACAGATTCAATAATAGATTTATTCAGATCGAATGGCAAGAGTGTTTGTACATCAATCACTTCAATAAAAATACCCACTTCATCCAATTGTTTCCCGGCTTCTAAAGCGATACGGCAACAAGATCCGTAAGTTACCAGGGTTACATCACTGCCTTCCAAAATTGTTTCAGGAATACCTAAGGGAATTTTATATTCTCCTAAATTACTAGGTAACTGCTCCTTTAGGCGATATCCATTCAATGGTTCAATTACCAAAGCCGGGTCATCCGCACACAAAAGAGTATTATAAAAGCCTGCCGCCTGTGTTAAATTGCGTGGCACACAAACATAAATTCCCCGGATAGCATTAATAATCATACCCATGGGTGAACCACTATGCCATATACCTTCTAAGCGGTGTCCACGGGTGCAAATAATCACGGGCGCTTTTTGTCCGCCTTTGGTACGATATTGTATTGTAGACAAGTCATCGCTCATAATTTGCAGGGCGTACAATAAATAATCTAAATACTGAATTTCGCATATTGGTCGTAAGCCACGCATTGCAAGACCAATAGCTTGTCCCATTATTGTAGCTTCACGAATACCGGTATCAAACACTCGTATTTCACCATACTTCTGCTGTAAACTTACCAGACCCTGATTTACCCCCCCAATTTTTCCTGAATCCTCCCCAAATATCATTACTTCCGGATATTTAGCAAGTATTACATCAAAATTATCGCGAAGCAATTCCCGGCCATCTACCATTTTTTTCACTCCGGCATATTCAGGACTTATTGATTTTATTGTAAGTGCGTTATGTTCAGATTCGCTATGCAGATTGGAGCTGTAACGGTTATGATTCGCCTGTTTCGAACTGGTAAGCCAATCAACTAATTGTTTTTTTTGAACATTATTTTCATCTCGTATTAACCGCAATACTATTTTTGAAGTCTTTATGATGTCCTTTCGAATTGGATCTTTAATAGCAATTAATTCGTTTTTCAGGTTGATAATAATCGCGGCATTTGAAGATTGAGATGCGATGCTATCCATAATTACGCATACCTCTTTTACCTCATTCATAATTGGATCATGGTATGCGTTCCAGGCTAAGGACTTAGCCTCCAATACCGTTTTTTTCGCTTTTTCTCTGATTTCATCCAATTCATTTTCAGTCGCTAATTTGCAATCTAAAATCCATTCACGCATTTTTTTAATACCATCAAATTCTGTTTCAAATTGTAAGCGTTCTTTTGATTTATAACGTTCATGTGAGCCCGAAGTGCTATGTCCAAGCGGTTGATTAATTTCTTCCACATGAATTAAAACAGGAACATGTTCCTCCCTGCAAATTTTTATAGCTTTCTCATACGTCTCGCATAAATGGGCGTAATCCCAGCCTTTAGTTTTAAAAATTTCATATCCCAAACTACCCTTCTCCCGCTGAAAACCTTTTAATATTTCAGAAATACTTTCCTTTGTTGTTTGATATTTTTTAGGAACAGAAATTCCGAGTCCATCATCCCAGATAGATATCAACATGGGGATTTGCATTACCCCGGCGGCATTAATGGTTTCCCAAAATAATCCTTCAGAGGTACTTGCATCACCTATTGTTCCAAAAGCGACTTCATTTCCTTTGTTAGAAAATTTATTAAATTTTATGTTTTGTAATTCACTGCTTCCTTTGTAATATTTTGAAGCCATTGCCAAACCTAATAAACGCGGCATCTGACCACCTGTAGGTGAAATATCAGGTGAAGAATTTTTTATTTTTGTTAAGTCTTTCCAGCTGCCATCGGCATTGAGACTGCGTGTCCCGAAATGTCCTCCCATTTGACGTCCACCACTCATTGGCTCTGCCTCCAAATCGGTATGACCGTATAATCCTGCAAACCATTCCTGTAGTGTCAGGTTTTTTGTGGCAAACATAAAAGTCTGGTCGCGGTAATATCCTGAACGAAAATCTCCATCCTGAAAAACTTTTGCCATCGCCAATTGAGCTATTTCCTTCCCATCCCCAAAAATTCCGAATTTAGCTTTTCCGGAAAGCACTTCACGTCTGCCTAAAAGGCTGGCTTCTCTGCTTTCATTGGCAATACGATAATCATTTAGAACTATCTGGATAAATTCTTCTTTTGAAAAATCATGTTTAACTTGTGATTGAATTGTTTCTTCTGTATTTAACATTGGCAGGGATATTTATTCTTTACAACAAAGATATGGATTAGTAAAAGTATATTTCAACAATTAATTTATCGAATGTTCAAATGCCCTGTAAGAGCAATCGCTTGGTAAAATAAAAACCAACCCGTGCTTTTTTGTCCCGATAGGGTCAACCCTTGCTTTTTGATTGGCGTGGCATAAAGGTGGTTTTCGCGGAATTTTAGATGCGGAATTAAACCATGAAAATTTTCTATTGAATAATTATTCGTTGGTTCAGCGATTGCTCAGGTTCATATACTCTGATGATATAAATGCCTTTTGGTTGTCGGCTTATATCGATTTCAGATTTCGAATTTTTGATTTCGAATTGATAAATATTTTTACCGAGCACATTGTAAATTTCTACAGTCCCCTCTCCTTTAGAGAGGGTTAGGGAGAGGTGCCCATTGCCCGGGTTTGGATATATGCTTAATAAAATATTCGTAAGCTCAAACTGAATTCAGAATGATTGTTATGCAGCCATTGCTGGTACAACCAGATTAGCCACATATTCCTTTAATAACAAAGGTTTCTGAGTGCGAATATAATGTTTTAAACTTTGAGTCATAAAGTCTATGAAGGAGATTTTTCTTAATTGGCAAGTCGTATGGATTGATAACAAAATTGCATAAGCTTCGGACCCTTGCTGTGATTTGCTTCCAAATGAAATTTTTCTTTTCAGTACACCTTTTCGAATCAGTGATTCTGCAAAATTGTTATGGCATGGAAGTCCTTCGTGTTCTACAAAAGTCAAAATGTATGGTCGTTGCCTTTCAACTTTCTCAATAATGTCTTTTAAAATATCATTTGGATTTTGCCATTTTAATAATTCGTTCAATCTGACATGAAGCTTATCAAGCCTTTGTTTGAAAGTTTTTTCTCCAATTTTTTTTCGATTCAACTGAAGACTTTCTCCATCCCTCAGTATTTTTCTGAACCTGATGTAAAACTTAAATACACTACCAAGATTGGGAAAAGCGAAATGAAATTTCCGGATTTTTCGTAATAAATGAGCCATACAACTTTGCTTTTTGCAAATTAAAAACAGGTAAGCTCTCCAACCATCTATAACCAACACTCCGCTAAAGACTTCACCCAAAATTTTTTTCACAACATCACTTCCTCTTGAATTATCAATTGTATAAAATGCCGAATTAGAATTCCCAAACACCCATAACCACCATAGATTTCCATTTACACGCCACCCTGATTCATCTGCATGTATGCGTGGGCTTGATTTTACATCTTCCAATATTTCTTCATAAACCAATTTCATGATTTTCGATACCATCACCATATGACTTGCAAGTCCTGCTGTACTAATAATCTGTCCGAAAAATGTATTCAGATAAGAAGTTATACGGGTATATGGCAAGCATAAATTTACCCACATATAAACTGACTTTATTGTCGTATTCAGCCCTATGTCAGTCTTTGGCAGAGCCAACTCTGAACTTGCTGTAACTACTTTACTACAATGAGTGCAATATTTTTTTTCCTGCCTTACTTTTATCACTTCAGGTGCTATTGGCATTGAAGGTATATCTTCAATGATGCGTATGTTTTCACTTTGCAGTGTCGGCTGATACGTTAAATCCCTCCCGCAAACATTACAGATTTCTACTTTTGCTAATACTTGACGAGTTACAGGTCGTTCTTTTACCTTATTCCCAGCGCCTTTTCGACCCTTATTGCCCCGGACTTTCTTTTTCCCTTGCCCGTCATTCCCTACTCCTTTTAATTCCCATTCCGGTTGTTTTGATGTAGGTTGATTAGCTGTCTTGTTTACCGCTTGTACCTTGAGTTTTGAAAGCTCCGCCTTTAAGCTGTTAACTTCGTCCTCTAACTCATTGTTTTTATTGACTAATCCAAGATACTGATCTTTTAAAATGAGAATAGAATTTATCAGCTTTCGCTTAGAGAAATTTCTAAAATATTGAAACGTAAATGATAGTATGGATTGTAAACTCATCGATGCAATATTACATCATACGATCTTTGGTTTTGAACAAAAACAGAACTTTATATTAGATGGTCATCGTGGATAAATTAATCCAACAGTTTCAATTAAAGCCTATACTATAATTTGTACATTTGTTCACTCATACTGAAATCAGTTTGAGCTTACAAATATTCTTTTTGTTTTCATTTACTGAAACTGTTTGCAGAAATCCATTAGTTGTAGTATTTGTAACAATAGGATTGTTGTAATCAAAATAAATACTGGCGGTATTTTCAATTTGTGTTCCTAAAGGCAAGTTTGGTTTTGGTTTGATGCGGTATTGGACAAAACCTTTAGAACCTATGGGATTATTGGCACTATCAGGTAATAGTATATATGGAAAATGGAAAGTAAGCACCTTCCCCTGTAATGAAACCGTATTGTAATGACTATAATTAATTACCTGAAAAGTTTCTAAATCTAAACTATTACTTAGCGTATCTATTAAGCGAACATTGGCGGCAGGTACTATTCCTGTGTTTTGAAAGTGAATGGTATAGGTAAACCAATCCTGATAGCCGGGCAATACATCTACAGGAAATACTTCTTTATTATTAGGATCGTGGGAATTTACAACCTGATAACAAAATTGATAGGAATTGTTTGTTGTATCATTATCACCGGTCGTAGGTGTAACAGTTACATTTATACAAATCTGTGCTCCTGCCTGTGCAGTAGTATCGGTAGTAAATAACAATCCGAAAGCTTGCGAATTATTAATTGTGCCAAAATCAGCAATGGTATAAGTAAACACATTACCGGCAATGGAAGGTGTTAGCGCACCAGAAGCAATACCATTATAAGTTACAGGACCAGTAACTGTCACTTGCACCTGACCACTATTACCCGCTGCACAATTAAGATGATACCAATGACTTACATCTCCCGCGACAATACTAACGCTATGTTGTTGCCCGGGGAAAATCCATCCATTTGGGACAATAGATTGAACTCCTATATCAAAGCCCGGCTTGCAGGAAATAGCAAAGTTTACATCAGTGGCTAAAGGAGTACTATCAGTAAGAGTTACAGTAGAATCAATGCCCGGATAAATACATTGTGCAATAAAAGGTCTGCCTGCTGTACCAATTTTTACAGTATATGTTCCTATTGTATCAGGGAAATTGTAAATTCCATCTGCAAAGTATCCCTCCACTCTACCGCATGTTGCGGCAAGTTTATAAATCTTATAGTTTTGC
>JAVHPE010000219.1:0-198 GCA_036170475.1 Bacteroidia bacterium
ACAACCCGGGTACAGGGTCAATGCAGGTAAATGTAACATCAACAAGTGGAAGCGGAGCCTCCTCTTCATGGTCAGTCAATTTAAGTGGAATACAAGGACCGGTAGGGTACACCGGCACAACGGGTTTGACCGGGCGAACCGGTGCAACGGGTTCTAGTGGTTCCTCAGGTTCTACAGGAGATACGGGTTTAACTGGAT
>JAVHPE010000219.1:298-34967 GCA_036170475.1 Bacteroidia bacterium
TAACAGGTGCTTCGGGTGCTACTGGTTTGACCGGACGAACCGGAGCAACTGGTTCCAGTGGTTCCACGGGTTCTACAGGGGATATGGGTTTAACTGGATTGACTGGATTAACAGGTGCTTCGGGTGCTACTGGTTTGACCGGACGAACCGGAGCAACTGGTTCTAGTGGTTCCACGGGTTCTACAGGGGATACGGGTTTAACTGGATTGACTGGATTAACAGGTGCTTCGGGTACTACTGGTTTGACCGGACGTACCGGCGCAACTGGCGCAAGCGGTTCTACGGGTTCTACAGGGGATACGGGTTTAACCGGATTGACGGGATTAACAGGTGCTTCGGGTGCTACTGGTTTGACGGGGAAAACGGGCGCAACTGGTGCAACGGGTTTCACAGGTTTTACAGGTTCAACGGGTATTACTGGTATTACCGGCAATACAGGTATTACCGGATCGACCGGATCGACCGGATCAACGGGTGCCACCGGTCCTGGAACAATTTGTAGTAGCGCCAGTACAAATTATGTAACAAAGTTTACCAGCCCTACTGATATGTGTAATTCCATTATTTATGATAATGGAAATAATGTCGGTATCGGAACTACTTCGCCAGCAAATAAATTAGATGTAGAAGGAGGAGTAGCCGTAGGAACAACATATAGTGGCGCAACAGCGGCACCTGCCAATGGAGCTATTATAGAAGGTAATGTAGGTATCGGAACTTCAAATCCCTCAGGGCGTTTGCATGTTGTTGATGTTGGGGGTGGCTATTTAAAGACTTATGGGGAAACTAACATTGAGGTAGATGGTGGAGCAGATGGTCAGTTTAATTTCCGGAACAGTAAGGCTGGTGGTACCGTATTCTTCATTAATAATTCAAGTTCAATTAATCTCAGCATACTTAATAACGGTTTTGTAGGTGTAGGTACTACAACTCCGGCAACCAGGCTGGATGTCCCTCTTGGTGTTTTAGCTATGGATAATGGTGATTTTGCGGCTAACCGCGGTTTAAGATTTAGAGATACAGGAGATGGAACCGGCTTCCCTAATGGAGGTGGAATAGCGGAAGCTAATAATAACAATTTATATATTTCAGCCGGTTCGGCTAATAATATCATATTCAGACAAAGCGGTGGTGTTACAGATGCATTGGTGTTTTCGAGTCTTACAAGTAACCCGCAATTTTATGCTACCGGAACTAACAGGTTGGATATAGGTGCCAATTCTGCCAAGATAAGCATTGGCGGAACATCCCAAAATGTTGGTATTGGAACAACCTCTCCTGAAGCATTTCTACACCTGTTGAGTCCACCTGCATATACCAAGCCTCAATTGCAATTAGGAAATTTCAATCAACCATCCTTTGAATGGACTTTTCGTGTTGATGATGGGGCTAATTTATTTTTAGGTAATGAAAAAAATGGCTCGCCTTTTACCGCTATGTTCTTTGATGTTAATAATGGCAATGTGGGTGTTGGAACAATTACTCCGGATCCTTCCGCCCAACTTGATGTATCTTCGACAAACAAAGGAATACTTGTTCCTCGCGTTGCCCTTACTGCAACTAATTCAGCAGGACCAATAACTTCTCCGGCTGTTTCATTAATGGTTTACAATACCGCCACAATTGTTTCTCCTCCAAATTCTGTTTCTCCCGGATACTACTATTGGGATGGAGTTAAGTGGGTAACATTTGGATCCAGTGGTGGAACAAACTGGACTTTGCTGGGGAATGCCGGCACGGTTGATGGTACCAACTTTATTGGGACTACAGATAACGTACCTTTTAATATAAAAGTTAATAACTTGAAAGCTGGCAGGATAGAGAATAATTCTGCAACTGCAAATACTTTTTTGGGCTATCTGGCTGGAAATGTTAATAATACCGGGGTTAACAATACTGCAACTGGATATTATTCACTTGCTTTAAACACTAGTGGAAATCGCAATACCGCTTGTGGGGTTTATACTATCAATACAAACACATCGGGATCTGATAATACTGCTACTGGATATTATGCCCTTAAAAATAATTCTACAGGAGTCAATAATACTGCAACCGGTTCATGGGCTCTTCAGTGGAACTCTGGAAGCGACAATACTGCTACTGGATATCAGGCACTTATTAATAACAACACATTGAACCGCAATACGGCAATTGGCAGTCTTGCATTACATTCACAATCCTATGCCACTGCATTTAATAGCGAAAATGTTGCAATAGGTTATAAGTCACTTTATTCTAACCAGCCTAACGCAACAACAAATGGTAATCAAAATACCGCAGTTGGAAATTTGGCAGGAAATACAAATACCACAGGCAGCGGCAATACTTTTATTGGTTATAATGCAACAGGCTCAGCCGCACTAACCAATGCCACAGCTATCGGGGCAAATGCGTTGGTTTCTGCAAGCAATGCCTTGATACTTGGCAACGGGGCAAATGTAGGTATTGGGACTTCAGCGCCATCAACTCAACTTCATACTACAGGTGGCGTTCGTTTTCAAACATTAACTGGAACAGGAAACCGTTTTGTTGTAACAGATCTTAATGGTAATCTTTTGGCCGGATCTTCTACCAGTGCTGGAATTGTTACAGGTACAGGGACACTTAATTACGTCCCTAAATGGACTCCCGATGGAGCTACTCTGGGCAATAGCAACATTTATGATAATGGAACTAATGTTGGGATAAACAATACTGCACCATCCGCAAAATTGCATATTAAAGGCAGTGCCGACAATACACAATTAATAATACAGGCAAATGCTACACAAAGTATTGGCAATCCATTGTTCAAATTAGTAAATTCCGCAGGCTCCGATTTATTATGGATTAATTCGGATAATATAAACAATACATTTGTCGGGCTATATGCCGGAAGAGTTAATAATGTTGGTGGCGGTGGAATGTATAATACATTCATTGGCAGTAAATCTGGTTATTCCAATACTACCGGATCTAACAATACTGGAAACGGATACCTTACGCTTTGGAAGAATACTACAGGAAACGATAATACCGCCACAGGATCGAAAGCTCTTCGCCTTAATACCACAGGAATCTACAATACCGCCAATGGGGTATATGCACTTTATAATAGCACTACAGGAATCTGTAATACCGCCAATGGAGTTGCTGCACTTTATGCTAATGTCACAGGAGATAAGAATACCTCCTTAGGATTATATTCTGGTTATAATTCTGTAGGCTCTCGTAATGTTTTCCTTGGTGCTGAGGCTGGATATTTTGAAACAGGCTCTGACAAACTATATATCGCCAATAGTAGTGCTAACCCACCATTAATTTATGGAGATTTTGCTACAGCCAGAGTTGGTATTGGAACAACAGCTCCTACCACTGAACTTGAAGTTGCAGGGCAAGTGAAAATTACTGGAGGTGTGCCTGGTGACGGAAAAGTACTAACTTCTGACGGCACAGGACTTGCTACTTGGGAGAAGTCAAGCACTATCACATCAGTGGCCGCCCCATCATGTCAATCATTAGCGTTTGTTACAACTACTCCAGCTCAGTTAGGTGCTAATCTGGCTGTATTTACAAAAATTAATGCATCAACTAACATTGAAGTTACATTTCAAACATTTATTAATGTCGGTGATTTAGTTGGTGCAAATAGTGTTGATTATGAATTGAGAATAGATGGTTTCGCCGCATCAGCTAATGCCGGAAAAACAGCTTATTTTAAAGATAATGCAGGTTCAGTTACCTTCACAAATAACAATCAGGTAACCATGTATGCGACATTCCCTAGTTTGGCAGTAGGTGCCCATACGGTAACATTATATGTATATACACCTGCGGGAACGGCCTCAAATGCGTATTATGATCCAGGATGTTTCGGAACAAGTAACGTAACTATCAAGGAAAATTAGAGCAAAATTAAAATTTTTTTTGAAAAATGAACAGTTATTTGTCCCTCTGTTAAGCGGTTGCCTTGCCCCACTTAATTTTACCAGCATCTAGCCGAAGTATTCCCAATAGAAATAATAAATAATCTTCAAACAAAAAAATGGGTACCGGTGGGTTTTTATAAAAAAAGATTTTCTACACTCCCAAAATTTGCCTCAAAAACTTACAAATATTCCATAATAAATAATAAATATTTTTATCTTTGCTCCCCTTTGTATCTTTAACGCAAAAATTTATTAAATTTAACATAAAACTTAGTAATACAATTTCCCTCAAAATATTATTTTTTTATCTTTAAAGTAATTGATTTTATTGGCTAAACGCAGATATAGTCGAACAAAGAAAAAGCAGAAAAAATGAAAAAAATCTTTACCATCTCTGTAATTTTCTTTATCACTTTCTTATGGAGAGGTAATGGGGGGGAGAGTTTCGCTCAGCAAAATGTGGGTATAGGAACCACTACTCCTGATGCTTCTGCACGTTTGGAAATATCCTCCACCAATCAGGGTTTACTTATTCCCCGTGTAGGTTTATTATCCATTAATGATGTCGCTACCATTACCAATCCAGCAGTAAGTTTAATGGTATATAACAATAATCCAACTATGGCGGGTGGAGGATTAGGGATTTATTACTGGGAAGGAACTCAATGGATTCAAGCTTTTGGCCTTGCAGGTGCTGTTGGTGTAACCGGCGGTACCGGTCTGATTGGCGCAACAGGTGTAGTGGGCGCAATAGGAATAACCGGAGCTACTGGCTCAACGGGTAATATAGGTACAACGGGGTCAACGGGCATTACTGGATCAACAGGGCTTACCGGTTCAACCGGTGCTACAGGAACTGGTTCTACCGGTTCTACCGGTGATATTGGTACTACCGGCGATACCGGTTCCACTGGCTTTACGGGCGTTACCGGCTCAACGGGTGCGACGGGATCGGGGTTTACCGGTTCTACAGGGGATACTGGTTCTACTGGAGATACCGGATCAACAGGTACAACAGGTCCAACAGGATCGGGGGTAACCGGTTCAACCGGCGATACTGGCTCAACCGGTAATACTGGTGCTACCGGCTCAACCGGCGATATAGGTGTAACAGGAGGCACTGGGGATACTGGTTTTACCGGCGATACAGGTTCAACAGGTAATACTGGTTTTACAGGCTCAACGGGTGCAACAGGTGACAGATATTCAACAAATTCTACTACTTCCATGTCAATAGTTTTGGGAGCTCAAGGATTTTTTGTGGAACCCGGTTTGGCATATTCTATTGGTCAGCATATCGTTATTGCCAATTCAACTTCTAATTTTATGCTTGCTACTGTAACAAGTTACAACTCTGGAAGTGGATTTATTACCGTTAACGTAACCTCAATAACCGGCGGGGGAATATTTCCATTATGGGTTGTAAATTTGGATGGTGCTCAGGGTCCAATGGGTTCGTCAGGTTCAACGGGACTTACAGGTGTTACCGGATCAACAGGTGTTACGGGTACCACGGGAAATACCGGGGTAACTAGTTCAACGGGATATACTGGTTCAACGGGAAATACCGGATCAACAGGTTATACAGGCGTTACCGGATCGACAGGTGTTACAAGTGTTACGGGCTTTACCGGTTCGACTAGTTCGACGGGATATACCGGCTCAACGGGATATACCGGCTCAACAGGATATACTGGAGCCTCTGGCTCAACCGGTGCAACCGGTCGGACAGGATCCACAGGTGCCACGGGCTATACTGGTTCAACTGGTTCAACTGGATTCACAGGTTCAACTGGATTCACGGGATTTACAGGTTCAACGGGTATAACAGGAGCGACTGGCACAACTGGGCGGACAGGTTCGACAGGTTCAACTGGTAATACGGGTTCCACAGGTTCTACAGGAGCTACAAGTTCTACGGGCATGACCGGTTCTACTGGAAAAACTGGTTCCACCGGCTCAACAGCTAATACCGGCTCAACAGGTAATTCTGGTTCCTCTGGTAGTACTGGTTTAACAGGTTCAACAAGTTCAACGGGTGCCACGGGCTTTACTGGCTCAACAGCTAATACCGGCTCAACGGGTAACACAGGTTCATCTGGTAGTACCGGTTTAACTGGTTCGACAAGTTCAACCGGCGCAACTGGTTCAACGAGTTCAACCGGTTTTACAGGCACTACCGGTTCAACAGGGTTAACGGGTGCAACCGGCACAACCGGCACAACCGGCGCAACTGGTACAACTGGTGCTTCTGGCTCAACCGGCGTTACCGGACAAACAGGGAGTACCGGCGCAACGGGATCAACGGGCTCTACAGGCGCCACCGGAGCGGATCTTGGGACACACTGGACAATAACGGGCAATGGGGGTACCATAGATGGCACCAATTTCATTGGTACTACGGATAATGCACCTTTTAACATTAGAGTAAACAACCAAATAGCCGGCAGAATAGATAATAGCACCGCAAACACCTTTTTAGGATATCTTGCAGGGTATGCAAATACCACAGGATGGAACAATACCGCTATTGGAATGCAGGCGCTTAACACCAACACTATCGGAAACTTTAATACTGCGAACGGATCTTCAGCATTACTTTTCAACCTCGACGGAAACAACAATACCGCCACAGGATTTCAGTCCCTTGATAATAATACCGGAGGAAGTAGCAATACCGCCAATGGTTATAGAGCCCTTAATGATAATACCACAGGAAACTTTAATACTGCTAATGGTTATCAAGCACTTTATTCTAATGTTGGCGGATCTAATGGTACTGCCATAGGTACAAATGCCATGCAATATGCTAATAGTGTTGCGGGTGTATTTACAAATAAAAATGTGGCGGTAGGTTATGAGGCGCTACGAGGGTCTTCAACTCCGTCTAATAATACCGGGAATAACAATACCGCTATAGGCTACCAAACTCTTTGGTCTAACACATCAAGTAGCAATAATACGGCAAACGGATATTTTGCTCTATATCTCAATACGGCAACAAGCAATAATACGGCAATTGGTAACGAGGCATTATATTCACAGTCATACGCTACCGCATTTAGCAGCGATAATACCGCCATAGGGTATAAAGCTCTTTATACTAATAATCCTACTTCAACCACAAACGGTTCTCAGAATACCGCTTTAGGGAATTATGCGCTTTATTCCAACACTACTGGGTATGATAATACCGCCAATGGATTTAAGGCGCTTAATTCCAACACTACAGGACAAAACAATACTGCCACGGGTTATCAGGCACTTTTGTCTAACTCTACAGGAAATTTTAATACCGCAAACGGATTTGGGGCTCTTTTAAACAATACCGCATCTAATAATACCGCTCATGGATATGAGGCTCTTTATTCCAACACTATAGGAACCAAAAATACTGGTATTGGATTAGGTGCACTTTTTGCAAACACTACTGCAAGCAATAATACTGCAATTGGCGATGAAGCATTATATAACCAATCTTATGCTACAGCCTTTAATAGTGATAATACTGCTATTGGTTATAAAGCGCTTTATACTAACAATCCAACGTCAACCACAAGTGGCTATCAGAATACCGCAATAGGAAACTATGCTCTGTATTCCAACACCACAGGATCGCAAAACGTAGCTATAGGTTATAATGCAGGATATACCGCTACTTCCGCAAACGCAAATACTACCGGCAGTTATAATGTTTTTCTTGGTTATAATTCGGGACCTGGTGTTGGGTCTGGTTCAAACCTGCAGAATGCTATAGCCATTGGTAAAAATGCTACAGTAAATATAAATAATGCAATGGTGCTTGGTGGTAATGGTGCAGATGCGGTAAAGGTTGGTTTAGGAACTTCTGTACCACGAACTACATTGGATGTTAATGGAGCTTATTCTGCCAGATATACCCTTAAACCCGCCGCTGCAGCCGTAACTATTCCGGATAATTTTTCCTTATTCAGGTTAACATATGTTGCATTGGTTCAGGCAAATGCTTTGTCGGTGGTTACACCACAAGATGGACAGTTTCTTACCATTATCAATGAAGATGATAACCCTGCTACTTTCGGTGGCTGCACCATACCTGCTACAACAGGTGTTGGTAATTTTGTTTACAATATTGCTATTCCGGGATGGCGTATGGTGTCCGGGAGCACCAACAATGCTGCTGACTGGTCAATACTGGGTAACACAGGTACCGTTGATGGTACCAATTTTATAGGCACTACAGATAATACCCCATTAAATATTAAAGTGAATAGTCAAAAAGCGGGCAGAATAGACGGGACAAAAGCCAATACTTTTTATGGATATCAGGCAGGAAATGTTATTGGCGCAGGAGGGGGGAATACTGGCAATGGTATGCTTGCTCTTAATGCCAATACTACCGGGAATTTTAATACCGCTGTTGGAAATCAGGCGATGCTTCAAAATATTGGCGGAAGTAATAATAATGCTTATGGGTATGGAGCACTGTCTGGTAATACCACTGGAAGCTCTAATACCGCCAATGGGTATAGCTCATTGAGTGGTAATACAATAGGAGACTATAATGTTGCAAATGGATTTCAGGCACTTTCTTCCAATGTTGGTGGTTCCAATGCTACTGCCATTGGTTCCTATGCAATGCAATACGCCTACAGCGGGGCTGCCCCATTTACTAATTTAAATGTGGCGGTAGGGTATGAGGCATTAAGAGGTTCTGCAACCGCTTCAGCAAATTCGGGAAACCAAAATACCGCTATCGGTTACCAAACACTTTGGTCTAATACCACAGGAGCGGAAAATACTGCAATAGGAGCCAGATCTCTTTATTCCAACACGACAGGAAATTATAATACCGCAACAGGTATGTGGGCGCTGAATCAGAATATCGGTGGGAATAATAATACTTCCAACGGATATTATTCCTTATTTAGAAACATTTCGGGAAACAATAATACCTCCGCCGGATATTTTGCGCTTTTTACTAACACCATTGGGAATGACAATGCCTCTTTTGGATATCAGGCTCTTAAGTCTAACGTTTCAGGAGGTCAAAATACTGCTGTTGGCACTCAGGCGCTATATACTCAATCATACACCGCTGGTGCCGCATGGATTAGTGATAACGTCGCTGTTGGTTATGACGCACTTTATTCCAACCAGCCCACATCCACCTCAACCGGGTATCAAAATACGGCTATAGGAGATTACGCGCTTCAAGCCAATACTATTGGAAGTAAAAACACGGCTAACGGGATGAATGCGCTATATTCTAATGTTGCGGGATCTTCTGCCACCGCTATCGGTCATAGCGCGATGCAATATGCAAACAATGCCGGAGGGGCTTTTGTCAATTATAATGTGGCTATTGGGTTTGAGGCATTAAGAGGTTCTGCCGCCCCCGGATCAAATACAGGAAACTCAAATACCGCTGTTGGGTGTCAGTCATTAAAGATCAATACTTCCGGCGGTCAAAATACTGCCAATGGATCGCGTGCACTTACAAATAATACTACAGGAAGCTTCAATACCGCTTTAGGAGAGAGTGCCCTTTATACTAATTCCGGTGGGCAAAACAATACTGCTGTTGGAAGTGGCGCCCTTCAAGCAAATACCAACGGAGCAGCCAATACCGCACAGGGATTTGGAGCCCTCTTTACCAACTCTACCGGAAACTATAATATGGCTGCCGGAAATTATGCTCTTTATTTCAATCTTATTGGTTCTAATTCTACCGCCATTGGTTATAATGCACTTAAGTCTAATGTTGCCGGGTCTGGCGCTACCGCCATTGGCTATAATGCCATGCAATACGCATATAACGATGGAACAGCTTTTAATAATACTAATTCGGCTTTGGGTTTGGAAGCACTAAGAGGCTCAATTCTCCCGGGAAATAATACTGGAAATAATAATACCGCACTTGGATATCAAACACTCTGGATTAATGCGGGTGGTCGTAACAATACTGCAAGCGGAGTATCTGCGCTGAAAGCAAATATTAGTGGAAATGACAATTGTGCTACTGGGTTTGCATCCCTTTATCTTAATACTTCAGGAGGATCCAATACGGCTAGTGGTGTGCAGGCATTATATTCCAATTTAGTTGGAAACTCTAATACCGCCACCGGATTTTATGCGCTTTATCATAGCACAGGGGATGAAAATACCGCTGTTGGATCGAATGCCCTTTTTGAAAATACCACCGGTGCCAAAAATATAGCCATAGGGTATAACGCAGGTTATACCGCAACGCCTGCAAATGCAAATACAACAGGTAGCTATAATATTTTTATTGGTCATAATTCCGGACCGGGAGTTCCGTCAGGATCACTCCAAAATGCCATTGCCATTGGTAGTAATGCTCTTGTAAACATTAGCAATGCAATGGTGCTTGGCGGTACAGGAGCTAATGCTGTGAATGTTGGTATTGGTACAGTCGCTCCTACAAGTACTCTTGAAGTAAATGGAGCAATCGCAACTACCATAAAAAAATTTACTATAGCTACCACAGCGGATAATACAGCGGAAGTATGGTATTGTACCACAGCCGCAACGCTTACCCTGCCTGCAGCAAATACCTGCGCTAATAGAAGGTATGTATTGGTAGCCAGTGGCGTTATCATGACGACCAGTTCTTTCATTTCATTAATAACTGGCTTAGGTACCACAACAGTTGCAGCTAATACCAGTGTGGAAATTATTTCCGATGGCACTAACTGGTTACAGATAAGGTAACATAACATAACAAATCTCTACACCCCTAATTAAATTGATTATGAAAAAGAAAATTTTTACACCTGTATTGTTTTTCCTGGTTTCCTTAAATCTTTTTTCCCAGACATACCCTCAGGTAGCTCCACTGAATCCGGATTATATACAATATCTGGATGATCTTAATTCCGGGAACCGAAAATCAATTACCGGGGATGGTTTCGGTCTTGGCTATATTCCATCGCCAACCAAAATGAATTTTACATCCTTTTTGTATTCAAAATCAACAATTACTGATGCTTCATACGATTTAAGAATCGCTGGAAATGGCGGCACGTCACTGGTAACACCGGTAAAAAATCAGGGTTCATGCGGTGCTTGTTGGACCTTTGCCGCAATGGGATCTATTGAATCAAGATGGAAAATTCTGGGATATGGTACTCATGACTTGTCGGAAGACAACCTCAATAACTGTAATGGATTCGACTATGGTTCTTGCAATGGTGGTAACCTGGATATGACAGCGGCCTATCTCTCAAGGAAATCGGGACCTATGTCTGAAACAGACGATCCTTTTAGCGTCACTCCAAATGCTTGCCCTTCTGGATTATTTGAACAAGGATATGTTTATGACATCTGTTACCTCCCGACTGACGATAATACCATTAAACAAGCGTTAATTGATTATGGGGCTATTTATACCAATATGTTTTATGATGATGCGAATTATAATTCATCTGACTTTACCTATTACTGTAGCGGAAGCAGTTCCACTAATCATGCGGTACTTTTGGTTGGCTGGGACAATAACAAAGTAACAGCTGGTGGTACAGGTGCCTGGATAATTAAAAATAGCTGGGGTACTTCATGGGGAGAAAGTGGTTTCTTTTATATTTCATATAATGATGCTTTGGTAAATACTACCGTTGGTTATTTTCCTTCCAGATTAGCCTATAATGCGAACGCGACAATTTTTAATTATGACGAACTAGGCGCCACTCTCCAAATGGGCTATGGCAGTAATACCGCATATAGTTTGGTAAAATATGTACCTACAGATAACCAGTCTGTTTTAAAAGTTGGCACCTGGCTTACAGCAAGTAATGCAACTGTGAATATTAGTGTTTATGATGATTTCGACGGAAGCACATTATCGAATCTGCTTGGAACAATTACTCCACAAAACCGTTCTTTGCCTGGGTATTATACATTCGACCTGCCTTCAGCTATTAATGTTTCAGCAGGGAATGATTTTTATATTAAAGTGGAGTACAATACTCCTTCCTTTAACAGCCCAATCCCACTGGAAGGTGATGTTTCCGGTTATGCCACACCTGTCATCGAAACGGATATGTGCTGGATTAGCGGAGATGGTAGCTCATGGTTGGCACTAGGCAATGGTACTTCTTACGTTTATGATGTTTGTATTAAAGCGTATGCTACGTCATGTGATCTGCCTGTTTCTGCCGGCACAATTTCTGGAACAGCTACTGTTTGTCAGGGTCAAAATTCCGTAACCTATACTGTTCCTGCAATTACTAATGCTACATTGTACGATTGGACTTTACCGTCCGATGTAACAGGCGCAAGTACAACAAATAGTATTACCGTTAATTATGGAACATCAGCGATAGCCGGAAACATTACGGTAAAAGGAAGCAATACATGCGGTGACGGAGCAACGTCAATATTGGCGATTACAGTAAATCCATTGCCGGTAGGTGCAGGAACAATCACAGGAACATCTGCTGTTTGTCAGGGTCAAAATTCTGTAACCTATTCGGTTCCTGCAATTACAAATGCTACCTCTTATGTGTGGACTTTACCTACTGGAGCAATAGGTTCAAGTACCACAAGCAGTATTACGGTTAATTATGGAACATCAGCGGTTTCCGGAAATATTACGGTAAAAGGAAATAATACATGTGGTGATGGTGCAGTTTCAACATTGGCGATTACAGTAAATCCATTGCCGGTAGGTGCAGGAACAATCACTGGAACATCTACCGTTTGTCAGGGTCAAAATTCCGTAACCTATACTGTTCCTGCAATTACTAATGCTACATTGTACGATTGGACTTTACCGTCCGATGTAACAGGCGCAAGTACAACAAATAGTATTACCGTTAATTATGGAACATCAGCGATAGCCGGAAACATTACGGTAAAAGGAAGCAATACATGCGGTGACGGAGCAACGTCAATATTGGCGATTACAGTAAATCCATTGCCGGTAGGTGCAGGAACAATCACAGGAACATCTGCTGTTTGTCAGGGTCAAAATTCTGTAACCTATTCGGTTCCTGCAATTACAAATGCTACCTCTTATGTGTGGACTTTACCTACTGGAGCAATAGGTTCAAGTACCACAAGCAGTATTACGGTTAATTATGGAACATCAGCGGTTTCCGGAGATATTGCGGTAAAAGGAAATAATTCATGTGGTGATGGCGCAATTTCAACATTGGCGATTACAGTAAATCCATTACCCGATGATGCCGGAACAATTTCAGGAGCATCCTCCATTTGCCAAGGTCAAAGTTCTGTAACGTATACTGTTCCCGCAATTACTAATGCTACCACTTATGCTTGGACTATACCCATAGGTGCAACAGGCACAAGTACAACAAATAGTATCACAATTGATTATGGAACATCTACGACTCTCGACAGTATTACTGTAAAAGGAAATAATACATGTGGTGATGGGATTCCTTCAACACTTGAAATTACCGCATTTGTATTGCCTTTAAGTGCAGGAACTATCACAGGAACAACCACCGTTTGCCAGGGTATGGATTCCATAACATATACTGTTCCTGCAATTACTAATGCCGCATCTTATGTGTGGACTTTACCTTCCGGTGTGACTGGTACAAGTGCAACAAATAGTATTACCGTTAATTATGGAACATCTGCGGTTTCCGACAGTATTGCTGTAAAAGGAAGCAATGCTTGCGGCGATGGAGCCTCTTCAGCCATAGCAATTACTGTAAATCCTGTTTATTCCTTCATCGAAAATCAAACTATTTGTAATGGGGATATTTACAACTGGCAGGGTGTGGATTATGTAGCCGCAGGGACCTATATTGCAAGTTACCCAACAATAAATAGTTGCGATAGTATCTATACTTTAAACCTGACAGTAGATTCAGTGGATATTGGGGTTACACTTTCCGGTATGACAATAACAGCAGATTCAACTGCGGATAGCTACCAATGGCTCGATTGCGATAATAATTTTGCTCCAATCGTTGGAGAGACTAACCAAAGTTTCACAGCAACTGTAAATGGGAATTATTCTGTTATAATAACAAATGGGTTGTGCTCCGATACTTCCGCTTGCATTCAAATAGTGACTGTTGGATTTGCTCCTATTGCTACAAAGGGCTTATCCATTTATCCTAATCCTGTATCGGATGAATTAATTATTGAAATCAAGGGCAATAAAAAAGTAACAGATTTTCAAATTTTAAATTCAAAAGGTCAAATGATCTTCAAAGGGAAGATATTAGAAAAGACGATTGTGCAAACAAATAGTTTTTCTTCCGGTGTTTATTTGATAAAACTGGAAAATGGAAAAACGTGTGAATTTAAGAAAGTTATAAAAGAATAACCTGTTCACAGCAAATCATACATTCCCGGGTAGTTTATAGTCTATAGCATATCAAAGAACTTCTTATAATAACATTTTTTTGATTCTGCTGAAAAAAATTTTTGAAGTTTTTTATTCCTATTAAATTGTAAAAAATAACGCTGGCTGTTTTTATTATTTCCAAACTTTGCCTAATTATTTTACGCAAACCTGCATTATTTTTTTGTAATTTATTTGCATATTTTTAAATGTTTTATTAACATTACTTTCCCTTAGGGATATGCAGACTAAATGTTTCCAAAAAATTGAGAATGAATAGTTCATACAAATACTTTATTGTTTTCATTTTCGCTTTTTCTATTCTTGGCGTTTCTGCTCAGGAATGTAATTATATTTATGTAAGTCCTTCTGGCGCATCAAGCGGAGTTGCAGGCACAAAAGCTACACCGGCAAATTTTTCTTACGGACTCTCACTTGTTAGTCCAACAAATAAAATTATCAGAATGTCAGCCGGAACTTATAATTTAAGTGCTGCCCTCAGCATTCCGGACAATGTAACAATTGAAGGTGGTTTTAATCTTACCACTTGGGTAAAAAGTAATATGACCCTCACGATCATTAACCGTGATAATTCAAATGTTCTTTCTAATCCCAATCGACTTATCGGTTTATCCTGCACGAGTGTTTCCGGGTTTCGTCTGTTGGATTTAACCATCAATATTGCTGATGCTGTTGGCGATGGCGTTACTGTATATGGAATCTATATTAACAATTGCACCAATTATGTTATTTCACGTTGCAAAGTAAATGCGGGAAACGGATCTGATGGTATACCCGGAAACGTTGGACTCCCCGGTATGGTCGGGGCGAATGGACTTGTTGGAGAACCTGGTGAAGATGTAGGAAACTGCTGCAGAGTTGGAGGACTTGGTGCCTGTTGTTCTTTTACTGGTAGTTATGCTGGTGGAAATGGTGGTGTGGGCGGAGAAAAAGGCGGTTTTGTTATTGATACTTTTATGGGTTATTATTATAACAAACCCGGTAGTGATTATACCAATGGCGGACTTTCCGGACTTTTTGGACTTGGATATGGCGGTGTTCCCGGAGGGAATGGCGGTGCAGGAGTTTGTCAGGCGCAATATTATCAGCAATGTTGGGGAGATCCTACACAAAACAATGGACTGGTTGGGGAGGTTGGTATTGATGGTTTGCCCGGATTAAGCGGTATACAAGGAACAACATCCTATACGGGAGGGTATTATATTCCGGGAACAGGTACACTTGGATTGCAGGGGAAAAATGGTGGTGGTGGTGGTGGTGGTGGTGGTGGTGGTGGAAAAGGTTGCGAGCCTGCCGTTATAGATCCTAACACCGGAGACACTATCAGCTATGTTTCCGGATCCGGTGGTGGCGGTGGTGGCGGTGGCGAAGGAGGACAAGGTGGTTTTACGGGTACCGGTGCAACTGGCGCAGGGAGCTCTTACGCAATTTTTATATGGGCGAATGGAATCAATGGAGTGATTAGGGATTGTTCTTTGAGCCCGGGTCTGGGAGGACAGGGTGGTGCAGGAGGTCCAGGTGGTGCAGGTGGACTTGGTGGTGCCGGCGGACTTGGTGGTAATCTGATGAATGATTCTACAGGATTACATAGCTGCCAGACAGGGGAAGGAGGACCCGGAGGGCAAGGTGGACACGGAGGGCAAGGTGGTAATGGAGGCAATGGATCGGATGGTGTAAGTATTTCAATTTATCAACAACAAGGGCAGGATCCTGTGATGCTCTCCAATATGTATAATGCTTTTGAACCTCCTGTTACAGCTACATTTTTTGGTTGCTCAAATGCAGATGTTAATTTTACTACCACCGCAACCGGCAATATCGACTGGGTTTTTGGAGTAGGAGCAAATCCTTCCACTGCATCAGGCGCAAATGTTACGGTGCAATATGATAGCGGAATGCCCGGTTTCAGAAGTATTACTCTTATTATTGATGGCGTCCCTTACCCTCTTGCAAATTATATAAATATTCCAACTGATTTTGATCCTCCTGCTGTTTCTACTTCCGTAGATATAGTTTGTGTAGGTGATGCAGTAAATGTTTCTACTACAGGCACTGCGACTACCTATAACTGGAGCATACCGGGAGGATCAATTTCTTCATCTTCCGTTCAAAGTCCGGGTAACGTCACTTTTTCCACTCCAGGGCTTCATACCATAACACTTACAACAACAAGTTGCTGCGGAACTTCTGTAATGACAAAAGAAATTGAAGTTATTACTGCACCAATTGTGAATATTGGGCCGGATACAACCATGTGTTTTACGGACCAAAAGCCATTACTTGATGCTGGAAATCCTGGTGCTACTTATCAATGGAAATTAAATGGGGTAGTTACCGGAGGAAATACTTCCACCTTGCAAACTACTTTGCCCGGAACCTATTCTGTAAACGTTAGTTATGGAAGTTGTTCAAGTGATGCTACCATGAATCTCACAATTTATACTAAACTCCCGATCAGTTTGGGTCCCGACATTCTTATTTGTACCAATGGAACTCTGCCAATATTAGATGCTGGAATGAGCGGAATGCAAACCTATCTATGGACAATGAATGCAAATCCGGTTGGGATGAATCTACAGACATTACAAACCATCAGTTCAGGGACATACATTGTCACTGTGACGAGCTCTACAGGCTGTATTGGTAAAGACACACTTTTACTTACCATAAAAGATCCGGCAATTGAACTTGGAAATAACTATACGATCTGTTCTAATGAACCACGCCCTGTTTTGGATGGAGAAAACCCGGGATCTACTTACAGTTGGACATTGAATGGTGCTCCCACCGGAGGGAATACCCAAACATTACAAACTACAACTGCAGGAATTTATGCTGTTACAGTTACAAGTCCTGCCGGATGTTCAACACAGGATAGCGTAACACTAAATATCCTTCCTGCACTGAATGCAGCTTTCAATGCTGCTTCAACAGCATTAGTTGGTGCATCGGTTTCTTTTACAGATATTTCCTTACCTATACCCACCCAGTGGAACTGGAATTTTGGAGATGGTACAGCTAACAGCTACCTGCAAAATCCAACACATATCTATACAGCGGCAGGACAATATGCTATTTTTCTCATTGTTAATAACACTACTTGTACTGATACGATTACTTCTTTGATTACCATTCAAAATGATTGTGTTTCACTTGGACTTACTGCCTCGTTCAGTGCTTCTGACGACACTGTTTATCTCAATGGATTAGGAATGGTAACATTTACAAATACAAGTGCCAACTCTATCTCATGGCTTTGGAATTTTGGTGATGGCAACACTTCTGCTGAGCAAAACCCAACTCATGTGTATGCTACTGTTGGAACATATACCGTAACGCTTACTTCATATAATGCTAATTGTTCCGCAACGGTAACAAGCATCACTGTTGTAATAGCCTCCGGTGTTGGAGTCAATGAATTAGAGTTCTCAGATTACAAACTGCAAATTTTTCCAAACCCAAGTGATGGAAAATTTACTTTGCAGATTGCCGACTGCTCAGGGTGTCTGTCAAAGATAAAAAATCTGACAATAGTGAATGTACTTGGGGAAAAAGTTTTTGAAAGATCGGCTATTAAGGAGCAATCATTATCAATCGATTTAAGTAAACATCCGAAAGGAATTTATTTTGTGAAAATTATTTTGCCTGATTCGCATTTAGATGCAGGAGCTGGAAAAGAGGATGCTGATTCGGGAATATTTATTGTTAAAAAAGTGATTATTAATTAGAGATATAAACAGACGTTTAATCAAATGATTTTGAAATATAAATACAAATTTTTAATTATCGTTTTCATCGTTTCTTTTTTGGAATGTATGAGTACAGATTTGTGTTTTGCTCAACAATGCACAGTCATTTATGTAACGCCTAATGGTGCATCCTCAGGAACATCCGGCACAAAAATCGCTCCGGCATCTTTGTCTTACGCACTCACCCTGGCAAATGCGACAAATAATAAAATTTTTATGGCATCGGGAACCTATAATATTTCCAACCCGATAAATATGAAAGCCAACCTTTCTTTGGAAGGAGGGTATAATGCAATTACCTGGAAAAAAAGTAACTCCACCACCACCACAATTTACCGTGACAACTCAAATGTGGAATCCAGTCCAAACCGTTTGGTGGCAGTATATTGCACTACAATTTCCAATTTCCGTTTACAGGATTTGACGATAAGAACAGCTAATGGCTATGGTGGCGGAGTTTCCAGTTATGGTATTCATTTGAATGGATGTTCTAATTATCAGATTGTTCGTTGTAAAATAATTGCCGGAAATGCTGGCAACGGTACAGGGGGAACAAATGGTGGTAATGGAGTTGGCGGGTCATCTGGTTTCCCGGGAGAGGATGGATCAAATAATGATTTAGGACCCCGCTTAGGTGGTTTAGGTGCATCTGGCACATTCCCCGGAAGTAATGCCGGAGGAAATGCCGGAGATGGTGGCGACAGAGGCACTGCCGATTGCCAGCTTTGCGGAGAGCCAACGTTCGCTACTAATGGCTATCCCGGACTGAATGGTGTAGTAAGCGGAAGCGGCGGCGGCTATGGAGGAAGCGGCGGACAAAAAATAGTTACCTGTATTTATCCCACTACACCCCCACGTACTTCCCTGAATGATGGGGGTGCAGGAACTGATGGTGCTGATGGACTTGCCGGACTTATTGGAACAAATGGACTTGCTTCTTTTACAGGAGGATTTTACGTTCCCGGAAATGGCGGAACCGGAACAAACGGGACAAATGGAAGTGGTGGCGGTGGCGGTGGCGGTGGCGGCTCTATTGGTGGTATTCCTTACGATTGTCTTTTTGGATTACCTCCCAACTGGAATGGTACCGGAGCCGGTGGCGGTGGTGGTGGTGAAGGCGGTCAGGCTGCGACAGGTGGTACAGGTGCAACAGGTGGCGGTGGCTCATTTGCAATTTATATTTATAATAATGGCGCTAATGGAATCATTAAAGATACCAAATTAACTTCCGGTGTTGCCGGACTTGGTGGAATGGGTGGTGCTGGTGGAAATGGCGGCATTGGCGGCTTGGGTGGTTTACGTGGAGGCGCTGCAAATACTCATGTTGGAGCAGGGGGAATGGGTGGTAATGGAGGAAAAGGAGGAGATGGTGGAGATGGAGGAATCGGCTCTGAAGGAGTCAGCTATACCTTATATGAAGATGGTAGCGGAACTGCTGTGAGCGAACAAAATATTTATTCCCTTCAGCAGCCCTTTGTTTATGTTCAGTATTCAGGATGCACCAATGCTCCGGTTACGTTTTCAACAAATGCTACTGGAACAGTGATTTGGTTTTTTGGAGCTGGTGCTTCCCCTGCATCAGGAAGCGGAATTACTGCGACAACAAAATATCTTACACAGGGAAGAAAAACATTTACAATGGTGAACAATGGAATTTCTTACACTTTTACTGATTTCATTGAGATATTCAGCAATGGTGCCGGAATTGTACCAAGTATTTCCGCATCAAGTACAAGTGCTTGTATTGGTGACTCTCCGACTTTTTCCTGCTCGGTAGTGGCGGATGATTATCTATGGTATTTTGTAAGAAATAATAACACAGATACAATAACAGGAGCTGCATTTCAAAGTGCAACATACACATTTGACTCTGCTGGGACATATCAGGTGTACCTGAGAAGTGTGGATTATTGCTGTGGTGAATCATTTCCCGATACTGTCACTGTGCATGTAGAAGGCATCTCACAGCCGGTCGTTTCAATTCAATCCGAAAACCTTACAAATACTGCCTGCAATGGCGGCACATTTACTTTTAGCGCAACAGCCATTAATGCAGGAGCAAATCCGAGCTACCAATGGCTGGTGAATGGAGTTCCTTCTGGAGGTAATTATCCGATATTTGTTTCATCCACATTAGTGAATGCGGACAGTATTTCTTGTATTGTTACCTCAGCTCTTGGTTGTTCCACAGGACAAAAAGATACATCCTCATCTATCGGGGTAAGAGTAATTAACTTGCCTGTAGTCACTTGTACTGCCGACTCGCTCATCTCAGGTAGTCCAACTAATTTGACTGCCACTGTAAATTCCGGTGGAGAGGCTCCATTTTCTTATTCCTGGAGTTTTGGTGATAATGCTTATGGCATTGGCGATAGCGTTTCACATATTTATCAATTAGCAGGTGCCTATGATTATCAGGTAAATGTTACTGATTCTAATGGTTGTGCCGGGCTTTGCTCTGGCACAGTAATTATCACTTCACAATTAAGTGCATCCTTCGAATCATCTGTTACTATTGGTTGTGCCACGTTGAAAGTGAATTTCACAAATTATAGTGTGTATGCAATCACCTATCTATGGGATTTTGGAGATGGAACAACCTCTGTTTTAGAAAATCCAATACACGATTATACCAATCCGGGTGTATATACTGTAACACTAATGGCTTTTGGAGCTACCGGAACGGACAGCTCAACGGTAACAAGCCAGATATTTGTGTATTCAAAACCCGTTGCAAATTTTCAGGCTTTCATTTCCAACGATACTGCCTATTTTGCCGATAATTCAATAGATGCTATTTCATGGCTCTGGAATTTCGGAGATGGCGCTACTGCAACCATACAAAACCCGATTCACGTATATGCTGCTAACGGAAGTTATAACATTTCACTTATTGTTACCAATAGTTATGGTTGTTCTGACACTACTTATAAACCCGCATTTGTGAAGATTCAGGTTGGTCTTAATGATTTATTTTCAGATGCGAACATTCATGTTTTCCCAAATCCTTTTTCTTCTGAATTAAACATTGACATTTCGCCTGAGAAAGAAAGCACAATGCAAATTTCGCTGTTGAATATTGAAGGGATTCGACTGATTTCCGAAAAGAAAAATATCAGCAAAGGGAATCAGCAAATCAAAATGGATGACATTAAGGATAAACTTGTTCCCGGAATGTACTTGTTAGAGATAGAATACAATGGGCAGAAACATTATACAAAACTTATATATCAGGATTAATAAAAAATTAGTTTTATTTAAAGCAACCTTTTGGGTGCATCTTGTATCCATTTAAATTGAGCGAGAATTACTAATCTATAGGGTAAAACAAAAACAATGACATATGAAAGCGTATAGTGAAATAATTTCAATTGATCCGAATGTGCGTTCTGGAAAGTCTTGTGTAAGAAACCTCCGCATCACAGTATCGGATGTGTTGGGATACCTTGCATCAGGAATGACTATTCAAGAAATAATAATTGATTTCCCTCAGCTTACAAAAGAAGACATT
This sequence comes from Bacteroidia bacterium, assembly GCA_036170475.1. GTDB lineage: Bacteria > Bacteroidota > Bacteroidia > 2-12-FULL-35-15 > 2-12-FULL-35-15 > 2-12-FULL-35-15. Next base: position 21,815 of record JAVHPE010000219.1, read on the forward strand.
CAGGCATGTCTGGCTTATGCAGCTGAGAGCGAAAAACATGTAAAATTTATTTCTGCTAAATGAAAATGTTGGTTGATAATAATATTTCATTCCGTGTTGCGGTTAGTAAAATTTTTAAAATAACTCCAGCAAAGAATGATTAAAATGTAAGCAAAATTATTTTATGAAAACGCGCGTTGGGAATGAACAAATGCGATGCCGTGTTGCTTGCGGGGAGTCCCGCAGTATTGCGGGATTTGTTCTTGATTTTTTGTTTCTTTTTGATCAAGCAAAAAGAAAAACACACAGCTTTTTTATAATCCATTTGTGGAACTTATAAAAAAAACTTTACTAAGGCGGCTACTTGAATTAATAATTTGTAAGAAATATAGATGATTTTTAAATTTAAATACAAACTCTTATTAATAGCTCTCATCTCTCTGCCCATCTGGAAAACAGGGATTTCTTGTTTTGCCCAGGAATGTAATATTATTTATGTAAGCCCTACAGGAGCCTCCAGCGGAGCGACAGGAACAAAAGCAAATCCGGCATCGCTTCCTTACGCTTTTATCCTTGCCAGCAGTATCAATAATCAGCTACGGCTTGCTGTTGGAAATTACACTATTTCTAATGAGCTTCCGATGATTAGCAGTATCACTATGGATGGAGGCTTTGACCCTGCTAACAACTGGGAAAAAACAAATTCGCAACATTCTGTTATTTACAGAGATTCAACCAATGTGGATACAGTTCCAAGCCGTATTGTGGCTGTAGAATGTAATAACATCAGTAATTTTAGTATCCATGATATAACAATTATTATTAATGATGCTTCTCCCAGTATCAATAGTGTAAGTACTTATGGAATTCATGTATCAAATAGTTCGTCCTATAATTTTTCACGCTTAACGATTACAGCAGGAAACGCAACGGATGGCGTGAATGGCGTTCCAGGTATTGACGGAGTAGATGGTGCAAATGGTGCATTAGGTCAGCCGGGAGATGAAGACGGACCATGTTGTACCGGAGGAGGAGCAGGTGGTTCCGGTTCTTATCCGGGTAGCGCTGCAGGAGGAACTGGCGGTGATGGTGGTGCCAGGGGCACTGGAGCCTGTTTTGGTGGAGGAACAGCTCCTGATGGTTCGGCTGGGCTAACAGGGCTTGGGACTGGTGGTGGTATTGGTGGAACAGGGGGAAACGGAATGTGTGGATTAGCTATTTCTATTGGTTGCGATCAAACTCCTGCAAGTATTGGCGCAAATGGTGCAGATGGTATAGATGGTGTAGACGGTGCGGATGGTGCAAATGGAGTTATTGCTTTCCAAAAATATTTTATACCGGGAGATGGACAGGATGGAGCACAAGGTGACAATGGTGGTGGAGGTGGTGGAGGTGGTGGAGGTGGTTCCCAAGGTTGTCTCATTGTTTGTTTCGGTTTAAACTCAAATGGAGCGGGTCCGGGCGGTGGCGGTGGTGGCGAAGGTGGACAAGGAGGCTTTGGAGCAACAGGAGGCAAAGGAGGGGGTGGTTGTTTCGGAATCTACATTGATACTAATGGCGTAAATACTACATTGAAGGATTGTTCCCTTAATACCGGCTTACAAGGCAGTGGTAGCTTGGGTGGCACTCCGGGAGGAAACGGAGGAGGCAGTTCCGGTGCCGGTGCTGGTCCTATTGGATGTGATATTGGTACTGGTGGCGCCGGTGGTGCTGGCGGAGCAGGCGGTAAGGGTGGTAACGGTGGTAATGGCGTTGCAGGTGTGAGTTTACCTTTATTTGAAGATCCTGATGGTGTCGCAATTGCTCAATCGGATATGAAAGCACCTGTAGAGCCGGCAATTTATGTTAAAAATTCAGGTTGTACCTTTTCCGATATTAATTACACTACCAATGCAACAGGAATCATTCAATGGTTTTTTGACGGTGGTTCAATACCACTCAGCGGAAACGGAGATTCGGCTATGACACAATATTCCAGTATGGGCCGCCATTCAATAACGCTGGTTGTAGATGGAGTCCCTTATATGTTTACCGATTTTACCGGAATTTTTTCGGATGGAACCCTTGTTCTTCCTTCAATCACAGGCTCTGATACAGTTTGTCCGGGGAATACCGAAAGTTTTACTGCTACTTTCCTTACTGCCTTTACTGTTTTAGCCTATGATTGGAAAATGTATAATCCGGGATCTGTTATTCCTGACCAAACAGGAACCAGTCCTACATTTACGTATGCATTTCCAACTACCACTGGGAAATATATGATTACTCTTAAAACTGAATCGCCATGCTGCGGATGGTCTAAACTAGACACTTTTTATGTACATGTTGTTCCATTCCTGACTACCGATGTTTTTGTTTCCGCATCAGCCCCAGTGATTTGTGCCGGGGAGCAAGCCGCATTTTTTGCTGTACCCTTAAACGGTGGCAATAATCCCGCATATCAATGGAATGTGAATGGAACTAGTGCCGGAGTCACTTCAAGTTCTTTTCAATCCTCCACTTTCAATAATGGCGATGCCATTACATGTATTATGACAAGCTCTTACCCTTGTCCGCTTAACTCTCCGGTTACTTCTTTGCCTTTTGTTATAACCGTGAATCCACTTCCAATAGTAACTTGCAGCTCAACAAATAATTACCTCGGAGGTAATACAGGTTTCAGCGAGAATGTTTCCGGTGGGGCTTCACCATATACTTACAACTGGAATTTTGGTGATGGAGGAACAGATACTTCAGCATCAACAACACATCTATACGGTGGTACAGGTACCTATAATTATTCTGTTGCTGTAACTGATACGAATGGTTGCACCGGGATTTGTAACAATACGCTGAATATTGTAATTCCTCCCATTGTTTATGCAGGATTGATGTATAATCAAACTCCTGTCTGCGGAAGCACATCCGTTATCTTCACTGATACTAGCTCAGGGAGTATTACCTGGTGGTTATGGGACTTTGGAGATGGAAGCCCGACATCATCATTACAAAATCCAACACATACGTATTCTTCCCCGGGTAATTATTCTGTTACACTGGTTGCCGGGAACTTCATCTATTCTGATACTATCATACAGCCTAATATTATTTCTGTATTGATAGTTCCATCAGCAACTATTTCTTACCTCAACGATACTGTTTGTTACCCACTTTCTACCCACTTTTTTGATAGCTCTCCCGGTTCAGCTTCATGGCTTTGGACATTTGGCGATGGAACACCTGCATCCACGCTTCAAAATCCGGCACACAATTATAATGCTCCCGGAACCTATAATGTTACATTGACAGTAAGTTCAATAGATGGTTGTTCTGATGTCGCTAACGGAACTGTTTATGTCCTTCCTGCTCCAACAGCGGCATTTTTGCAGAGCAGTACAGTCATTTGCAGCGGAGGTACAGTTCTGTTTACAGATTCATCTTCTACGGATGTCGTTCAATGGCATTGGGATCTTGGCGACGGAAGTACTTATAACGGAATTGCGCCCCCTATTCATGTTTATTCCTATCAGGGAATTTATAATGTTACATTGACTGTCGAAAATGTACTGGGTTGTAGTGATGATACAACCATTCTGGCGGCTGTAAATGTAAATTTAAGACCCGACGCATTTTTTCAAATAGAACCTTTGGGTAATGTTCTTATGGGTACGGATATTTCATTACAGAATAATAGTTCAAATTATGTAACATGGCTTTGGGATTTTGGAAACGGAATACTGGATTCGGCTAACTTCAACACGAATGTCATTTATGCGAATCCTGGGGCATATACCATAACACTTTACGCAATTTATGGACCGGGCTGTCTGGATAGTATGTCGGTAGGCTTAACTGTAACAGATATTGAAACCATTTATGTTCCAAACACTTTTACTCCAAATGGTGACCATATTAATGATGTTTTCTTTGCTTATGGAAATGATTTAATAGAATTCCAAATGTATATTTTTAACCGATGGGGAGAGAAAATTTTTGAATCAAATGACATCAATAAAGGGTGGAACGGGAAAGTGAAAGATGTAACAGTTTCTGAAGGCGTTTACTCCTATCGGATTATTTATAAGAAAAAATCTACTCCTACCGAAAAACACACCAAAATAGGTTCATTGGTATTACTGAAAGACGAATTATAATTTGAAAATTTGTTAATTTTAAAACTTAATTTTCTAATTTGCAGATGATCATTTTAATTTGTTAAAATTTTTCTATTGGAACAGCCACCAAATAAACAAGAATTAAAAAAAACACTTACACCCCTTATGTTATGGGGTCTGGGTGTTGGATACGTAATCTCAGGAATGTATTTCGGATGGAATCTGGGGCTGGAAAAAGGTGGAACATTAGGTTTAGCTATCGCTACACTTTTCATTATTATTTTATACGTTACATTCACTTTTTCCTACTCTGAGCTTGCCTGTGCAATTCCTAAAGCTGGTGGTGTTTTTGATTATGCCGACCGTGCCCTTGGAAAAGATGCGGGGTTTATTGCCGGTATGGCACAAAATATAGAATTTATTTTTGCGCCACCAGCTATCGCATTTGCCATTGGCGCATATTTTAATCTCATTTTTCCTCAGTTTGATATTCTTTGGATTGCAATAACGGTGTATGTAATTTTTACGTTGTTAAACATGTATGGAGTAAAGGCTGCCGCTACTTTTGAGTTGATAATCACTTTACTTGCCGTTGTTGAATTACTCATATTTGCAGGAGTTACTCTTCCTCATTTTAAATCAGAAAACTTGATACATAATGCTCTACCACATGGATATTTGGGAATCTTTGCTGCTCTTCCTTTTGCTATTTGGTTTTTTCTGGGTATTGAAGGGGTTGCTAATGTAGCGGAAGAAACGGTAAATCCTCAAAAAGATATTTTGAGAGGTTTTGGTTCCGCAATTATTACTTTAGTACTTCTGTGCGTAATTACATTTGTTGCTGCTATTGGTGTCGGAGGTTGGGAAGCTATTGTTTATAATGTAGGAGGTAAAACATCTGATTCACCATTACCTATGGCCATGGCAATGGTTGTTGGTGGCAACAGTCTGCTTTTCCATATGTTACTGACGGTTGGATTATTTGGACTGATTGCCTCTTTTCATGGCTTGATGCTTGCCGGTGGGCGATCAACAATGGAGTTTGGAAAGGCCGGCTATGCTCCTAAATTTACAAGTAAAGTTCATCCCGGATTTCAAACCCCTGCCAATGCCTTATTAACAAATACACTGATAGGTATCCTTATTTTGCTGACCGGCAAAACCACAGAAATAATTACCATGGCTGTATTTGGTGCTTTAACGCTTTATATCATTGCCATGATTTCATTGATTGCTCTTCGAAAAAAAGAACCTCAAATGGAACGACCTTTCAAAGTTCCATTATACCCACTTTCTCCTATACTGGCATTGACCATTGCTGTTATTTCAGTATTTTCAATGACCTATTATAATTTCCACCTTGCTATCATTTATTTTGGGTTGATAGGTGGTTCATTCATTACCTTTAAATTGTTTTATAAAAAATAGTTTAATCAAAAAAATAATACCACTAAGGCACTAAGAACACAGAGAAACACAAAAAAGAGTAGAAAAAAACTTAGTGGGCTTAGTGACTTAGTGGTAAAAAAACATTTTAGTAGTTTATATAACGCATCATTACCATGACAGAAAAAGAAATTATAGAGTACGTTAAAAATCACCCTTCGGGAAAAGTAAAAGTGGCACTTACTGATCTTGATGGCGTGTTACGCGGTAAGTACATCAGCGTTGATAAATTTTTATCTGCCATAAACAGTAACATCGGTTTTTGTGATGTGGTGTTTGGCTGGGATTCAAACGATGTTGCATACGATAACGGTACATTTACAGGCTGGCATACAGGGTATCCCGATACCCCGGCCCGCATTGATTTAAAAACGTTCCGGAAAATTCCCTGGGAAAATGATGTACCTTTTTTTCTTTGTGAGTTGATTGGGAAACCTGCCTATGTATGCCCAAGAAATTTATTGCAGCAGGTAATCGGGAAAGCTGAAAAATTAGGATATTCACCTTATTTCAGCCAGGAGTTTGAATGGTTTAATTTTGAAGAAACTCCCCAGAGCATTCATGATAAAAAGTTCATCGGACTCAATCATTTGAGCCCCGGCATGTTCGGCTATTCTATTTTACGCACTACACTACGAAATGATTTCTTTACTTCTTTATTTGAGCAATTGAAAAAATTTGATATTCCTATTGAAGGACTTCATACCGAAACAGGACCAGGTGTTTATGAAGCGGCTATTGCCTATTCCTCGATATTGGAGGCGGCTGATCGTGCAGTGATTTTTAAAACAGCAGTAAAAGAAATTTCCTATAAGCATGGAATAATGGCAACGTTTATGGCGAAATGGAGTGAAAATCTTCCCGGATGCAGCGGCCATGTTCATCAGAGTTTATGGGATCAAAAGAGCAAGGTCAATTTATTTTATTCTGAAAAGGATAAAGCTGGGATGAGCGAACTATTCAAAAGCTATATCGCCGGCCAGTTGTATTGTTTACCTTTTATTTTACCAATGCTTGCGCCTACTATAAATTCATATAAACGCCTGGTAGAAGGAGCCTGGGCTCCTACAACCGTTACCTGGGCTGTCGATAACAGAACTGTTGCACTGCGTGCTTTGCCTCTTGGAAGCAAGTCGGCAAGAGTTGAAGCAAGAGTGGTCGGCTCTGATTCAAACCCTTATTTAGCGATGGCAGCTTGTCTGGCAAGCGGTTTATATGGAATCAAAAATAAACTCAAGTTACAGGATCCAACTATCGGAAGCGGTTATCGCGATAAATCGCATGGGGTATTGCCTGCTAACCTGTTGGCTGCCACTCAGTCAATGAAAAATTCTGAAATTGCAAAAGAACTTTTTGGTGAAAAATTTGTGGAGCATTTTGCACAGACCAGGGAATGGGAATGGAAACAGTTCTGCAAAGTGGTTACTGACTGGGAACTGAAGAGGTATTTTGAAGTTATATAAAATAGATTTGAGATATGAGTATTGAGATATGAGAATAGGCAATGGGTAATAGTTAATAGTTAATAGAAAAACAACAAACAAATAAACTTTAATAAATATAAATCATGGATTTTAATAATATTGTTCAATTTAATTTTCCTACCACTATTCGATTTGGTGCAAACGCGGTAAAAGAATTGCCTGCCTATTTAAAGCAAAATAAGCTTGCTAATCCATTATTGGTAACCGATCCAATAATTGCAGAACTTCCTTTCTTTAAGGAAATAATTTCAGATTTAAAGAAACAAGGCTTGTCTGTTGAGGTGTTTTCAGAAATACACAAAAATCCTGTAAAGAGCGATGTGATTAGAGGAGGAGATGTATATGATGCAACACATCGTGATAGCATTGTTGGTATTGGTGGCGGAGCTGCATTAGATGTGGCAAGAACCATTGCAATGCGTATCAATCACAGAGAAGATCTTTTTAAATATGATGATCTTATCGGAGGAGATATTTATGTGACAAATGATGTCCCGCACTTTATTACCATTCCTACTACTGCCGGAACAGGTAGTGAAGTTGGCAGAAGCGGTATTATTGCAGATGATATAACACATCAGAAAAAAATACTTTTTTCTCCAAAGCTCCTTGCAAAAATTGTTTTTGCCGATCCTTTGTTAACGATGGGTTTACCTGCGGGCATAACTGCCGCTACCGGCATGGATGCTCTTACTCATAATATGGAAGCTTTCCTGGCAAAGAACTATCATCCTATGTGTGATGGAATTGCGTTGGAAGGAATGCGTTTAATTTCTCACTCACTGGAAAAGGCTGTAAAAAAGCCTGATTTAGCTTCTCGTGCCGAAATGTTATTAGCTTCAATGATGGGTGCTGTTGCTTTTCAAAAAGGATTAGGAGTGGTACATTCAATGGCTCATCCTTTATCTTCCTTGCTGGATACACATCATGGACTTGCCAATGCGGTAAATCTTCCCTATGGTATGCGTTTTAATATTGCAGGTTTTGAAGAAAATTTTTCCAGAATGGCACGCACCCTTGAACTAAAAGAAAATACAGGCGAAGCGGTTATTCAATACCTGTTTGATTTGAATACTAAGGTAGGCATTCCTCACAAATTGCGCGATATTAATGTAAAAGAAGAACATCTGGATACATTAGCGGATTTAGCGTTTGCAGATTTCGCTCATCCAAATAATCCAAAACCTGTAAGCAGAGCAGATTTTAGAACACTTTATTCGGAAGCGTTTTAAAAAATAATTGTGTTTGACAAAAATCAGAAAATGCTTTATCTTTAGCCCAATAACGATTTCAACTAATCCGGAATCAAAATATTCTAAACTATTAATGGAAGAAAAAGAAAAATTCATGCGTGAAGCTATTCGTTTGTCGATAAATTCTATGCGTGCAGGTAATGGCGGTCCTTTTGGGGCAGTAATTGTTAAAGACGGGAAAGTGATAGCGCGTGGCTTTAACAAAGTTACATCTACCAATGATCCTACTGCTCACGCCGAAGTGGTGGCAATCAGGGAAGCCTGTAAAGTATTAGGTAGTTTTCAATTATCAGGTTGTGAAATTTACACCAGTTGCGAACCCTGCCCAATGTGTCTGGGCGCTGTTTATTGGGCCAGACCGGATAAAATGTATTTTGCGAATACTAAAGCGGATGCAGCTGAAATTGGATTTGATGATCAATTTATTTACAATGAAATTGAACTTAATGTAGGTAACAGACATCTACCTACTGAGCAATTATTACATGAAGAAGCGCTAATCGCATTTAACGAGTGGAAGCAGAAAACGGATAAGATTGATTATTAGTCCTTATTATATAATTATATATGAATAAAATAAGAGTTACAAAAGTATTTCATTTCGAAATGGCTCATGCGCTATACGGATATGATGGTCCATGTAAAAACATTCATGGTCATTCGTATAAATTATCGGTCACTATAATAGGAAAGATAAATAATGTAAAAAAGCATCCTAAAAATGGGATGGTGGTCGATTTTACAGATTTAAAAAAGATTGTAAATTCCAACATCATCGACTGTTTTGATCATACCTTGGTTCTTAATGCCAATTCTCCTCATAAGGAATTTGTAGAAAAAGAAAACATTTTCGAAAAAATTTTTCTGGTGGATTATCAGCCTACCTGCGAAAATTTAGTAGTTGATTTTGTAAAAAAAATAATACCTCATTTATCTGAAGAAACCAAGTTACATCATTTACTTTTAAGTGAAACGGCCACTTCCTGGGCTGAATGGTATGCGGATGATAATAAATCAAGTAAAAATTAGTCAGCAATAACATTTTTTTATTACAGTATTATCTGTTAATTATCATTTCTTTTTTTTGGGATCGGGTTTTACCGGAGTTTCTTTGATGGCATCTTTCATTGGTAGAGGAGGGGATTCTCCCGGCTTTATAAGCCGAACATTTTTTTCTATTTCGAAAACAAAATCTGATTTATCAAGAATGTTTATGGTCTCCTTGTAATCAACAAAACCGGGGCTTGATACGGTAAGATTATACTTACCGGGACTTATCGAAAAAATATATTTTCCGCTTTTCAGATTTGCCTTTATCGAATCCAGTTTTTCATTTGTTTTCTCGTCCAGTATCGATACCATTGCGTCAATATCTTTTTTAACGGAATCGCTTGTTGATATTATACCTTTGAGGATTGACACCTGATTTTCCACATCATTAAATATTACTTTATAAATATCAAGATCTCCGAAACCTTCTTTTCTTACGGCTGAAATATAACCATCTCGTTTGTTTGATGCCAGTGTAAATTCCAGATTTTCTTCGGGAGTATTGATAGGATACCCCATGTTTTCCGCTGGTCCGAATGTTTGAGTTTCTACATTAAATTTAGATTTAAAAATATCAGATCCTCCCATACTGGCATGTCCTTCGGATGCAAAGTAGAGAACATTATTTTTTTCATCGAATACAGGAAATGATTCTTTGTATTTGGTATTTACATTTGATCCAAGATTAAATGGATTCCCCCATTCTCCGGTAGGAAGTTTTTTAAACATATACAAATCCGTTTCTCCCATCCCTGCTATTCTGTCGCTCGAAATGATAAGCATCTCACCATCTTCGGTAATACACCCTTCTAATTCAAGATCGGGAGTATTTACCGGTTCAGGAAAAGGTACAGGTTTTGAAAATGTTTTACTTTTCCCTACCATTGATGCCAGAAAAAGATCGCCTGAAACTAATTCATTATCCATGTAAATAACCATTTTTTTTCCGTCTGGAGTAACAAAAACACACTGTTCGTCTTCCGCTGTATTAATGGAACCAATACTTTTAGGCTTTGTCCATTGCCCGGCAACAACTTTTGAAAAATAAATATCAGAAGTAAAATAACCTTGCCAGCTTTTTAATTTTTGTGATCTGCCTTCTCTTCGGGTTGTAAAATACAGGGTTGATTGATCCTTCGTGACAAAAGGGTAATAATCAGGAAATTTTGAATTGATTTCTTTACCTAAATTTTCAAAGGTTACATTCACGGGGTTTTTTACCAATACTTTGGCACTTTCGCAATTTTCAATGTAATGATCTATAATGTCATATTTTTTAGGACTGGTCTTTTTTCTGTACTCAGTAAAAAATTTAATAGCATCATCAAACCTATAGCCGTACATATAAGCCATGCCCATATATAAAAGGAGCTCATCACCATATCCTCCTTTTTTATATACAAACTCCAAAAAAGGAATTGCCTTTGATTTATCATCATTAACGTTAAGGTAACAAAAACCGATCTGGAAATTAATTTCCGGATCGGTTTTTTTGCTTTTATAAAGTCTTAGAAATTCTGAAAGGGCGCTGTTATAATCTTGTTCAGCCAAATAATCTTTAGCGCTTAATTTTTCAGCAGGTTGAGCATTTGAATAATTACAAATGACGCAGAATAAGAATATGAGTATGGTAAAATAAAGTTTTTGCATTTTTTTGAATACGTAATTAGTCAAGTGTACAATTTTACAATATGCAATCAGACACTAGGACTGTGTGCAAATTTAACAATTTGAAAATTATTAATTAGCAATTTGAAAAAATATATATGCTGCAAGTATTTTTGACAAATTAGAGCTAAATGCTTATAATACTTGGTTTTTACCTTCAAACTGAACCAACTATTCTGTACTACTAAAAAGCCACTGGAAAGGTGGTAAACAATTTAACAGGAGGTCACTGTTAACCAAAAGATGGACAATCCGTACTTATTTTTTGATCAGATAATATTCACTTCTCTCTCCAATTGTACACCAAATTTATCATTTACCGAATCCATAATTTTTTGCGAGAGGTCATAAATTTCACTTCCTTTCGCATTACCATAATTCACTAAAACCAATGCTTGTAATTTATGAACACCGGCATCAGCAATTGTTTTCCCTTTCCAGCCGGCCTGCTCAATTAACCATCCGGCAGCTAACTTAACATTTCCATTCTCTAAAACATATCCAACTATTGTTGGAAATCGATTTTTAAGTAACTCATATTTAGTAGAAGAAATTTCAGGATTTTTAAAAAAACTTCCGGCATTCCCAATTACGGCAGGGTTAGGTAATTTGCTGTTTCTTATATTACATATTGCTTTACTGATGGCTTGAATACTCAATTCTTTGACACCCATTTCTTCCAGCTCTATTTCGATAGCTCCATATTTGGTATTAAAGATAGGCTTTTTAAGCAATTTAAAGGTAACAGATGTAATAATGTATTGGTTTTTCAGCGCTCGCTTAAATATACTCTCACGGTATCCGAATTTGCAATCGACATTCGTAAATGTGTGAATTGTTTTATCGGCTATTGACATCGCCTCCAGTTCATAAAAGTGATCTTTTATTTCAGCTCCGTAGGCTCCGATATTTTGCATGGGACTTGCACCTACGTTCCCTGGAATTAATGACAAGTTTTCTAAACCAGCGTAATTATTGGCAACACAATGCATTACCAAGTCGTGCCATTTTTCACCTGCACTTGCTCTTACAAAATAATAATCTGCATCTTCCTTTATCAATTCAATCCCTTTCAAATTATTTTTTAAAACAAGTCCATCAAAATTTTTGGTAAATAATAAGTTACTTCCTCCTCCTAAAACCAATTTTGGAATGTTGGAAAAAACTTGTCGGGAAAGAATTTCATGGATTTCTTCAATACCTGTAAGTTCAGTAAAATAACGTGCGGAGGCATCAATACCAAACGTATTTAATTTTTTTAATGAATAATTTTCGTGGAGAACCATTTTCAAATTTTAAAATTAGCACATTAGCACATCAGCACATCAGCACATCAGCATATCGACACATCAGCACATCGACACATCAGCATATCACATATTATACTTCAAAATACACCAAAGTGCTCTGAATCCATCTTTCCAGTTAATTTTTTTTCCTTCATCGTATGTCCTGCCATAATAAGAAATTCCTACTTCATAAATCCTGATTTTAGGAATTCGTGAAATTTTTGCCGTTACTTCAGGTTCAAAACCAAAACGTTTTTCTTTTAATTTTATATTTTGGATGATTTCCGTTTTAAATAATTTAAAGCATGTTTCCATGTCCGACAAATTCAAATTTGTAAAAATATTGGACATAAATGTTAACAGGTTATTTCCAATCGTATGCCAGAAAAATAATATCCGATGTGGCTTGCCATCCACAAAACGGGAGCCATAAACCACATCTGCAAATCCGTCGGTAACAGGCTTTAAAAGAACATTGTATTCTTGCGGGTCATATTCCAGATCAGCGTCTTGTATAACTAAATATTCGCCGGTGGCTAATGAAATTCCTTTGTGTAAGGCTGCTCCCTTCCCTTGATTATAGGACTGATTATGTAAGGCAATGTCGCAATTTTTATGACTATTTATATATTCATTAACTACCGCTTCTGTATTGTCGGATGAACAATCATTAACAATGATTATTTCTTTTTGAATATCATTAATTAATGAAACAGCCTCTATTTTATTCAAAATAAGGTGTATGGTTGCCGCTTCGTTATAGGCAGGAATAATTATAGATAATTTTTTTACTAACATCTTTTTAAAATTTATAACTACTCAGATTTTATTTAATTCAAAAGTAAAGCTATTAAAAATAGAGCGCAAATAAGTTTTTTATTTGTAAAAAT
>JAVHPE010000220.1:0-2009 GCA_036170475.1 Bacteroidia bacterium
CTCAAGTTTACGACCTCACATCTTGTTGATAATTAATCCATAGCGTAAGTGTAGCCACAATTAAAATGTCATCAAAAACAAGATAAGCCATTTATATTCAATACAATACTAATATAATTCCAAATAATGTTGTATTATGCAACCTGCGATATTTCTTCATTTTCAAGAAATTTTAAAATTTTATAACCAACTTTTTCATTTCTTAATAAATCAATAAACACTTCCGATATATCAATTCCATTAATTTCTGATAATTCAATAAGAAGTTTTATAAATATCATCCATAGTTTTTCTGCCAGTGATGCTTCGATTATTTGTTGAGATATTTCAGCAAATAGCCCACCTATGGTTTGCTGATAATGTACTCTTTTGTAATATGACAAAAGTAAATATCTAATCAACGACATTGAAGTATCAGCAATTTGCGCATCAAAGTCGTTAGACTGACATTTTCCTAATTGCAAATACTGTTTACAATCTTTGAAAAATACTTCAATGCTCCAACGTATTTGATACGTTTCTATTAATTTCGGAAAACTAATATTAAGGTCTGTTGTTACAAGCAATCTCCATGTTGTATTTCTTCCCATACGAATAAAATACATATCTATTCGTTGACCTTGATACAACACTCTTAGCTTAATGTAATGTGCTTTTATTTTTTTACTGTATTTCGATTGTCTTTGATTTAATGATATTAACTGTGTTGGATAATAATCCATTCCATTACTGAGTAAAGTATATTTTGCTGTACCTATCTTAGCCATAGATATAAGATGTATTTGTTTCTCTAAACTATTAACCGCATTCAATAGTTGTAAGCAGAAAAACCAACTGTCTGTTAGTACATAATCCGGAATAAACCCATTTGTAACAGCTCGCTGAATCATTTTTATTCCATTTTCTATTTTTGAGATGTCAAGTTCTTTTTTACGTTTGCTGCCACTTGTATTCCGGCTTCTTTTTTTGGAATATTGTTTATCGTAATCCTTTTTGCTTAAGCCGTAATTTGAACCACTTTTTAGTTTATTTTTTAATTCTTCTGCTGCTGATTCTAATTTTAATCTATGTTGTTCTAATTGTTTTTTTGCGTTTTGTAAGGAGCATTCTTTCTTTTTAGTTGTCTCTTGACTGCATTGATATTTTTTCTGATTTGTTTTTTTGGGATTATTCTCAAACAATAGCTTTGCTTCCTTCTCTTTTGATTTGGCTTTTGATAATTTTTGTTTTGCTTGTGTCAATGTTTCTTTATGTAACTCTAATGCACTTTCTAATCGTTTAACGGTTTGCTGACATTCTTTAAGCTTTTTGCTCTTTTCTCTATGAAGCGAAAAGTCCAATGGTATAAAGCTTCCACCATCCCAAAATCCACACACTAATAACTTATAGCCAAATATGAAATTGCCACTTACATGGTCATGAATTCTACTAACACCCTCAATGCTTTTACCGGATTTGGAAAGAGCACTATCATCTAATATGATTGCCTTTACTCCCTCCTTTTTTAAATTATTATTTTTGCTAATCAGATATAAAAAACGTTTTGTTAATAAGGAAAGTAAATATCGCCAACTTATTTTTTCATTATTTTTAATCGCATAAAATGATCCTTTCGAATTTTCAAACTCCTCTTGTTTGCTAAATCCCAATCTGTACATCATCCAAACACTTTCAATACCGTAAAATGGTAATACCAATAATATCATTAATCCTGATGATACTTTTAATCCGCATCGTTTTATGACATCAAATCCAGAAAAATAACTCATGAGATTAAACTCTTCCACTACTTTAAAAAATGCCTCACCGAGATTTGATTGTGAAATTTTATCAACTTCTGATAAATTATTTTTAATTTCGTGCTGTTGCATAATTTATGTGTTTTTTGATTTTGGTTATTAACTACATCAAAATTAATAAATTACATTGAATTATGCAGCTTTTTTTCAAATAGTTATCAATTATATATTGTTGATAACTATGTGTTTACGAAATCGGAAACTTGAGTT
>JAVHPE010000221.1:0-2005 GCA_036170475.1 Bacteroidia bacterium
GCTTCATTCTTTCCCGACTTTTTTATTAAAACTTCACCAACAACATTTTTTATTTTGGAAACAAAAGGGCGCGAAGATTTGGACGATATACGTAAAATAAAACGCCTTGCCACTTGGTGCAAAGACATCAACGCTGTTCAGAAAGAATACACCTACACGCCCGTTTACGTAAAACAAGAGAAATGGGATGAAATAAAAAATGAGTTAAAATCATTTGCCGATGTTTGTAAACTATTTGAAGTAAAATGAGAGAAAACCAATACATAGACAAAAAAAGATTAGATACCGTTATTGGCAAAACCGCAGACTGGAAAGAACTAGCAAAAGATTGTGTTTGTTTTGCAAACAGCCGAGGAGGAACGATACTTATTGGAATTGCCGATGGTGATTCCTTACCTCCCGCCTCTCAGAAAATTGATCCATATTTACCTTTCAAGATAAAAAAGAAAATTGCAGAAAACGCTGTTAATGTTGGTGTTAATGCAATAATAAAAACAGCAGAAAATGGTGGTGAGTATATTGAGTTAGATGTTTTATTTAGTGCATCAACTATTGCTGCTACAACAGATGGAAAATATTATTATAGAAGTGATGACACTTGCGTCCCACTTTTACCTGATGAACTTTCTCGTTTATTTACTGATAAACCCTCCTTTATTTGGGAAACTAGAAAAACCAGAATTCCTATTTCAGAAATTGATGGAGGCAAATTTTTAAAATTTAAACAAGACATAAAGAATTCTACTAGAGCTTCTGACAACGTTAAACAAAAGACCGATGATGAATTATTAGACCATTATTTTTTTGCAGAGGATGGCTTTCTTACAAATCTTGGTGTGCTTTGGCTTGGCAAAAGAAACGACAGAGCAAAATTGCTTTATGCACCTACTATTCATTTTTTAAAATTTGATGAACGAGAACAAAAGGTTAACAAGATACTTTGGGAAAATCATTCTCTTAATCCTAAAGAATTAATTGAAGCGATATGGACTGAAATACCTGATTGGAAAGAAGGCATTGACGTTGCAGATGGAATGTTTAGAAAATTTGTTCCGAATTATGAAGAAGAAGTTATTCGTGAGTTAATGGCAAATGCTTTGGTGCATCGACCTTATACTACAAGAGGTGACATTTTTATCAATTTATATTCAGACCGTTTGGAAGTTGTAAACCCGGGGCTTTTCCCAATTGGCATAACAGCAGCCAATGTTTTACATAAAAACGTAAGGCGCAATCCCTATTTAGCACAAGTGTTTTATGATTTACATTTAATGGATAAAGAAGGGTCAGGCATCGACAAAATGTATCAAGTTTTATTATCGAATGCTAAACATATCCCAATCCCATATCAAGGCGATGATTTTGTGAAATTTACCATCAGCAAACACATTTCTAAAACCGAAATTGTTTCTTTAATCAATAGAGCCAATGCTGAGTTTGTGCTTAATTCTAAAGAATTAATTTCACTTGGCTTAATTGCACAGCACAACTCCATTTCTGCCATACAATTTTCTAAAGAGTTGAATTTGCCTAATACCCCCAATGTGGTTACAAATTGGTTGGGCAGATTAACTGAATTAGATTTGGTGATTTCAAAAGGAAAAACAAAAGCAACTGAATATTTGGTTAATCCCGACTTTTTGAAGAAAGCCAACTTTAAAGGCAAAACCAATCTGAAGCGAATTGAAAACCACCGTTTGGAGGAGTTGATTTATCAGGATATAAAGATTTATGGACATACTGGTAAAAGTGATATTCAAACTAGGATTGGTAGTGAAATACCAATAAGAATGATAAAATCAATGCTTGATAAAATGGTGAAAAACGATATTCTAATTAAAGATGGTTCGTATAGATGGACAGTCTATTCTATTAACCAAAATGAGTGAAATAAAAGTGTTTTTTTGCCAAAATGTTGATAGAAAATGGTAGATAGAAAATTATTATATTGATAATCAATATATTGTATTTACCAAAAAGGCGTGAAATAAACCATAAATGTTGA
>JAVHPE010000222.1:0-10092 GCA_036170475.1 Bacteroidia bacterium
CGTTATACACAAGGCGAGGAAAGAGAAAAAACAATTTCGGTAAACAAACTCGTGGTTCTCTCATCGACACACTTGCCGACCACGCAAAAAGAAAAAAATGTCCACCCACATTTTAGCACATTTGTTTGCTCGCACAATCAATCACACATGCACCGCAAACAAAAGAGCTAAAACTTTGCTCCCCGCCTTCCTAATATTAATCCGTTTTCAAATACGAATTTTGATTTGTATCATGAGCAGCGTGTAATTGACTTCCGCATTTATGTCAATGACAAAATAAAAATAAAGTTTGTGATTGTTAAATAAATTGTTTAATCTTGTCGAAGATTAGCGTGACTTAGAAGGGTACTTTTAATGAATTGTCGAAATGTTGTTATTGTCCCGAAAAACTTAGAACCTCAAAAGAATAAACCTTAAAACCAACAATATGAAAAGAAAAATTACTTTATTCGTTGCTATTTTAATAAGCATTAATGCAATTGCAACCATAAACCCTCCTTGCACTCCTCCACTCATAACGGTGAACCCAATTTCCAGCAGTGAATGTGCAGGCTTACCTTCAGTTTATTTCTCTGTATTGGCGGCATTCGATACAGCTTTAAATTATCAATGGCAGGTTAATCAGGGGGCGGGGTTTATAAACTTAAGTAGTTCTCCAACATATATGGGAGTTACTCTGTCCACACTAAACATCAAAGGGATTACAATGGCATTAGACGGTTACCAATACCGTTGTATTGTGAGCATTGATACTTGTACAAGTATATCAAATGCAGCAACCCTGACAGTTACAAATTGTACAACTTGTACCCCTCCGGTCTTAACGGTAATCCCAATCCCGGTTAGCATTTGTGAAGGCAGCGCGGCATCTTTTTCCGTTACAACAAACGCACCAGCCCCTAGTTATCAATGGCAGGTCAATCAGGGTACGGGATTTGCAAACTTATCCAATATGCCCCCATATAGTGGAGTTACTATGCCTATACTAAGTATCACAGGCGTTACAGCTATAATGAATGGCTATCAATTCCGTTGTATTGTAAGTAGCGATACTTGTTCAAGTACATCAAATGGAGCAATGCTTACAGTTACGAATTGCTCAACTACTTGTTCAGCTCCGGCAATAACCAGCGGACCAACCCCGGTCAACACTTGTACCGGAATGAATGCAATGTTTTCGGTAATGGCAAGTGGAACAAATTTAACATACCAATGGCAAGTTAATCAGGGGGCAGGATTTACAAACATTAGCGGTACCCCTCCATATGCAGTAACAACAACGGGCCAGTTAACTATAACGACTGTTCCACCTGCATTTACTGGTTATCAATACCGTTGCATAGTGAGTAGTGATACATGTAAAAGTACATCAGGTGCGGCAACGCTTACAGTTAGCCCGGCAATAAACGTAACCGTAAATTCCCCAACAATAAACTCAGGACAAACGGCTGTTCTCACTGCAAGTGGGGCTACAAGTTATTTTTGGACCGGAGGAGTTCCCTCTATCCCTCCTGCCGGACTTACTACTAATCCTGTTTCTGTTTCCCCTACAACAACTACTACATATACTGTAACAGGAACAACAAATGGTTGCTCCAGAACAGCTTTTGCAATCGTAACTGTAATTTCCAATGGCACGGGAGGAGCTACAGGAGCTACAGGTGCTACAGGTGCTACAGGTGCAACTGGAGCCACAGGCACACAAGGTATTCAGGGCTATACTGGCGCTATTGGAGCAACGGGAATTACCGGTGCTACCGGAGCAGACGGAGCACTGAACGCATGGTCGTTCAACGGCACCGCAAATACTGATCCCGCCATTAATTTTATTGGCACTACTGATAATGTTGATGTAGTTTTAAAAACCAATAATGCAGAAGTTCTTCGTTTAGCTACCAATGGCAATATTGGAGTTGGAACAAGTTCTCCGCAAGCTAAATTAGATGTGAATGGGGATGTGAAAATTTCAAATGATTTAACAGTTGGGGGCGCAGTAACCTTTGCTGGAAATAAAACGATTTCTTATTTGCCTGCTGCATCGTTACATCCGGAAATTTTTGGTTTTGGAAGATCGCCAGATGCTCACGGTGGATGCAATGGTACTAATACACCATTTACATCGACGCTGAATCAGTTTAGTTATTTAATTCAAAGTTGGGGAATTAATAGCCAATATTCAATGTCAATGGGCTTTAATGGTAATAATGCCCTTATTGAAGCTGCAGGAAGTGATCTGTCAATCAATAATGTTTGTGGTAAAGATGTTTACATGTGTACAGGAATAAATGGTGGAAATATACAGTTATGTGCAACAGATGGAAGAGTTGCAATTGGAAAAAATGTCAATCCTGCCGATCCAATTATAAAAGTAGATATTGCAGGTAATGTTGAGTTAAACAACTATACACTTTTTCTTCGGAATCATCACCACGGGCTGGGTTGGTTTGGTAACGATCCTGGTGCAAATATTGCTCAACCATTTACAACAGATGCAAATGAAAACATAGATGGTCCTGTGTTATTCGGATATAGTGGTGGTGCACTTGGTACTATTAACAATGTCAATAAAATTGCTTTAAGGTGGTTTGCAAACGGACAGGTACAAATTGGGACACAAACAATTACTTCTGGTCCTCATACAAATTACAAACTTTCGGTAGATGGAAAGATTGTTGCAAAAGAATTGTATATTATTGCCCCTTCGAATGGTTGGGCGGATTATGTTTTTTCAAGTGATTACAGACTATCTTCTTTAACCGAAGTAGAAAAATACTATAAAACATTTAAGCATTTGTCGGAAATTCCATCCGAAAAAGAAATCAGTGAGAATGGTGTTAACGTGGCAGAAATGAATAAACTTCTTCTCAAAAAAATTGAAGAATTAACTTTATATATGGTTGAGCAGCAAAAGCAAATTGAGCAAAGTAATTCAGACATACAAAAGCTCAAAGCAATGATAGAAAAACGTTAATAATTTTCTTTAACCACTCAAAAATTCCTGTATTATGAAATTTATTTTAAGGAAATCTATTTTATCTTTGCTGGCTGTATTCATTTGTATTAATACAAATGCACAGGATACACTCAAATTTAAGGATTATAAAAAGTTTACCGATTATGTTACAAGTGCTTACGCACATAAATACCATGATTTGGAGTTTTTTAAATACAAATTAGTCGGTTCGCCAATAAATATTTATGATGCTCACAAGGGCGAAATATCTGACACAATACTCACAACAATAAGTTATCTGTCCTTGATCAATGATTTGGATATTTCTAATTTTAAGCACCATGCAAAAATAAATATGGATTATACTATGCAAAGGATGATTGACGGGGTTAACAAAAACTATGTCCCACTCTCTATAACCTTTGTTGAGTATAGTGATTTTAAGGATACTGCTTGGGCATCTCAGATGGTTAGCTGGTATAAGGGTCAATTTATAGATAATGCCCCACATGATTTTTATCCCTTCCGAAAAAAATATCTTTTTGCATCGGCTCCATTAAACCAAGCTTTTGAAACAAACACGATAAACTTTTTTCTTGATAATAATTTATTTCTCTCAAATATCCCTTTTCACAATTTTTCAAATTTAGTTGCTGATTTTGACGATGGAAATGGATTTGTTCCGCTTTCCACCGGAACAAATTTATCTGTCATCTACTCAAGCACTGGCGAAAAAAAAATACAGGTTAAGGCAACTTACGCAGGAAAAGAATACTACTCTGCTTCTAAAATTACCATTTTGGCAAATAATAATAATACCCGCTCCGGGTGCTCTACAACTCCTCAACCCCCTGATGTAGTCAATAATATCACTACAACTAAGTTGGGAACTTTTGTTTCTGGGAGTTATGGCGTTTGGTATTCTACTTGTAATCCAAATATCCCCCACGTAATACGGAAGCCTTATATTATTTCGGCTGGCTTTAATCCCGGTAATGGAAAACAGCTCGTTTCAAACGGACAGCCTCAGGCACTAAATTTTGTTTTAAATAACGTCACTATTACTTTGCCTTATGGTGGATGGGCTGGCGATTGGAGAGGACTTTATTACGAAACGTATAATGGGGGTTATAATTTGAGATTTTCTCCAACAGAGGCAAGCCAATGTGATGAAGGCGCGAGTAATGGTAATATGTATCTTGACAGGTTACGGGATGAAGGTTATGATGTTATAATATTAATGTACGATAACGGAACAGACTATTCCATCAACAATGCTGCCTTGGTTATGGAGCTTATTGAAAAAATAAATATTGAGAAATTCAATAATAAGTATTATTTCGAAAATGTAGTAAGTGGGTATAGTGCCGGAGGCATAGCAACAAAGCTGGCTCTTTCTCTTATGGAGTCGAGGTATAAAGCCGGACAGGGACCTAATCCACATACTAAAATGTGGGTTAGTATAGAAACGGAAAACCAGGGAGCAAATTTTCCTTTAGGACTCCAGCATTTTCTTGACTATCAAAAAAATCCTCTTCATTTGATGCCATTCCTTAGCCCCCTTAATGTATATGCAGATTACATAAACCTTATTGCCGCAGATCTGGCATCCAGCTATAATAATAGCCATACTGCAAACGAAATTACAAGGTTTATGTCATCTGCCAATGATGGAATGCATTCCGACAGGGTAAATTTATTGAACACGTTTGCCACCATACCGGGTAATAATTCCAATGGCTTTCCTGAATTTTGCAGAAGAATAGGCGTTGCACAAGGTAGTGGCACAGGAGTACAGATTCCGCATAATCAACCTTCGATATTAGATACAAAATTAAAATTTACAGCTGCCCCTACCAATAATACAAGTATGGGTGATCCAGATTGCAGTACTGATTATACATGGTATTTTCCTTCTTCAGAAAAGAATACTACTGCGAACTGGTGGGGAAGTAATAATAATAATAACATATTCGATGCTATTTCAATAATTGATTACAGGGCTACTTTTTTTCCTATGGTATGTGTAAAAGAGTATCTGCTTTTTGGGTCTTGTGTTTGTACCGGTCCTTATACAGCAGGTTCTTACATAGTAATTGGTGAAGAACATGTTCCCAAACCAACATCTGCCGTTAACTATGATGATGTACCTTCCAGCAACCAATCAGGTCATATTGAATTATACGAAAAAAGTACCTATAGATTTTATAACAATTGGTTTGCCGGACAGTCCCATGCCTACTACGACACCCACCTTCATGCTTTCGCTCCTACTGTATCCACTCTCGACTTACACGACCCTATAAATTTTTTGCCTCTTAATAATTTTATTTCGCCCGTTTCTTTGGGCTTGATGTATATAAATAAAATAGGCTCTGTTAGTACTCAACATCCTGATTTAAGATATGGTTTCCCTTATATTCAGTATCCTGCCACCCATTATAAAATTACCCCTTATGATGCCGTATATGCAATTGGGAACAATAATGGGACTTATTCCGATGGCATTACTCCAAAACCAGCCAATCAATTTCATGTGGAAGACCCGCAGGTATTTATTGGTGATTATCTAGCAAGGGTTGAAGTAGCACCCGAAGATTTATTTTTATCCGACCGTAATTTAGGGATAACTCCGTCCGGCACAATTCAAAATAACTATATAGCCGAATTTGAAGCAAGAAATAATATTATTGTGGGTAATGGCATCTATTCCCAATTAGGTAATATAAACTATTTAACACCCGATGGCGATTTTAATATAGACGGAAACAGCAAAGCCATTATTCATGCAGGTAACGAAATTGTTTTTATGCCCGGCACTAATGTGGAGCAGGGAGCCGAATTAGATGCTTATATCCTAGGTTATAACTGCCCCAATAATTTACACCACCCTATTCATACAACAAACAATCAATCGGACGATAATTCACAATCATCCTCACTTGATAATGCTTCGCTTTCAAAAAATATAATTGAAGGCAAAAAAGAAACCAACGGCGTTAAAATTTTTCCTAATCCAAATAATGGTTTAATTGTTGTCGAAAATAACAATGAGGAACCAAACTCATTATTGCAAATATCTGATTTAACAGGTAAGACTGTTTTTTTTAAAACGATTACTAATAAAGAGCCGAATGAATTAAACATTCAGCATTTAGAAAGCGGCGTTTATCTTTTGCAGGTTATTAATAAGAACGGTTCTGCACATTCAAAAATAATTATTACAAAATGAGATGAAAAAATTATATTATTTATCATTTATTTTGTTAATTCTGTTTTTAGCAAATTCTTGTAGAAAAGAAGATGACACCGTTTCCACGCAAACTATAAGTGGTATGGTATATAACCAATGCACAGATAGCGGTTTAGCGAATGTTCAAGTTTTTTTAAAAATAAATAAAGACAATTCTCCTTTTCAAAGTTTAGAGACAACGAGCGGTATTAACGGAACATTTAGCTTTAGTAATGTTGATATACATAGTAATAGTAAATTCACTTATGCTATATACATACCAAGTAAAAGTGGTATTGGAGGAGGAGAAACAGGTTTTAATGGTACTACATTATCATTTAACAATAATGAATCTTCAATTTTTTTTAAGACTAGGGTTACACCCAAATTTCTTTTGATAAATGTTTCAACCATTTATAGTAATTCTGTCTCAAATTTAAATGATTCTATTGTCCTAATTTTTAGTCAGAAAACATTTCATAAAAACATAGTCGACTTGCCATATACATTTGGGGGGGGAACTTATGGTATTATAGGCAATTCGAATTATTCTCAAGGCAATTATCCTATGGGACTATACAATATTGCAATTGATAAATGGAAAAATGGAATACACACAAACACGCAGGATAGTATTTATTTAGGGTGGGGTGCAACAAAACCATATACTGTTAATTGGTAAAATTATACCACCAGTAGTGATTTTAATAAGTAGCAATATACTTAACACTCTGAAACGCTACAACAAACTCTTGTTCGCAGACAAAGAGAATAAAGTAATCGAACGCAAATCTTATATGCTTGAATAATTCCCATATGCTTATTTGCATTCTCATTTTTCTGAAAGTGCTTGTTATTCCCTTTATTTCATTATTGTTTATTGGATTTGCTGTTTATCTAATCATCAAAACTAAGTTCAATTATATTTTTAACATAAAAGCAAAAACAATAAAACTTAAAATTCCGATAATTTCAGAAGACAATACGATTAAAAGAGCTTCTATTATTCAAAGTGAAAAACTTGAAAAATTAATTTCAAGTGAAGCATTTTTAAGGAGATTTGCATATAAAAACACTACCATTAAAACGAGCGAATACTTCTTTGATGATTCAGACATGAAGTCGGAATATTATTTAGTGATTGTTTACGATAAAATCTCAAATGTCCCACTTCTTAGTGCACGATATTATTTTGATAAATCTGTAATTATAAAATATTTGCAAGGAGATAACAATTCCGAAAGTACGCAAAAAGATTGGGGGGAGACAATGAATCTATATAACTTTAAAGAAGGAGAAATATTTTTGGTAGATAGGTTATCAGGTAATATTAGCAGTTCCGTCTATCGCAAAAATAGAAAATACATCTATTTATTATTTTATTCCGAAATTTTAACCCGCAATAAAAATTGTAAAATCATTTTAATGGCCAGAAGGGTAAAATATGAAAAGCTACTGACAAAATACCTCCATTTAGGGTTTAATATTGTTGGTACAAAAATACATAATGGAAAAGAACATTGGATATTATCAGGCGATTTGAAAAAAAGTTATTCTCAAATAAAGCTTTCAATTGTTTCTAACATTATCTTAATGTCTAAATATTTACTATTTAAACAAAGCATTAAATGATATTCGAAAGCCTGAAAAATTTCTTCAAACTAGTTAGATGGTTTCATGAATTGCTGGCAATATTACCTTTTGTAGGCTTATATTTTATTATTGATTATTATAATCAAAAAAATGGGCAGCCTTGCGATCTATCAGGTGTTAATTTTTTCATTTTATGTATTTGTGTCCAACTATTAATAGCTGCCGGATGTATTTTAAATGATATTATGGATAGGGACATTGATAAAATCAACAAACCAAATACTCATACTATTGGAAGAACAATTTCTTTACCAAATGCAAAAATGTTATTCATCGCAACTACCTTCCTAATCATCTTCTTTTCAGTTTATATTAGTTGGTATATGTTTAAAGAGTGGACTTTTATTTGTTCAGGTGTTTATCTGCTTTCTATTCTCTATAATTTATATTTAAAAAAATCACCACTTTTGGGAAATATTCTTATCGCTCTTCTATCTTCTTTTATTCCGTTGGTAATATTATTTTTTGCAAAGGATTGCATAACAGTTTTAAATAATGAGAAAATTAACTTATTGATTTACCTATATTCTTTATTTCCTTTTTTAATAATAATTCCGAGAGAATTAAGTCTTGACATTTCAGACATGGAAGGTGATAAAGCCTGTGGTTGCAGGACACTGCCAATAATGATAGGAGTTAGAAAATCAAAACTAACAGTGGTTTCATTTATTCTCCTAATAATTACTTCGTCAATATTTTTGGTTTATAAATACACATATTTTCTATGCTCATTTTCATTAATTGACATTTTCTTAGTTTGCTATCTTTTTGAATTTAAAAAATCCGAAAAGAGAATAGATTACATCCGAGCAGGTAGATTCCTATGGTTTATCATGATAATCGGCCTTATCGGATTTACTTTGTCCACAATTTATTCATAAAATAATCATTCAAAAAAAGCATTTAAAATTACAATCCCGTTAAGCGGATACGTTTCGTTTAATTTAATTGGCATAGTGAAGACCACTATGTGAAGACCATTATGTGAAGACCGTTATGTGAAGACCGTTATATGAAGACCATTATGTGAAAACTGTTATGTGAAGACCGTTATGTGGAAACCGTTATGTGGAAACCGATATGTAAAGACCATTATGTGAAGACCGTTATGTGAAAACTGTTATGTGAAGACCGTTATGTGAAGACCGTTATGTGGAAACCGTTATGTGGAAACCGTTATGTAAAGACCATTATGTGAAGACCGTTATGTGAAGACCATTATATGAAGACCGTTAGTGAAGACCGTTATGTGAAGACCATCATGTGAAATCTATTATGTGGAGACCATAATGTGGAAACCATTATGTGAAATCCGTTATGTGGAGACCGTTATGTGGAGACCGTTATGTGGAGCCCATTATGTGGAGACCGTTATGTATAGACCATTATGTGGAGACCGTTATGTATAGACCATTATGTGAAGACCGTTATGTGAAGACCGTAATGTAAAGACTGTTATGTGAAGACCATTGTAAAAATATTTTAATAGGCATTAAATTTTATGTTTCATATTCACTCCACAGGGCAAGCACATTTAAAAACCGCTCCAGCTAACACACATCCAAAGTTTTTAAAAAAGCTTGTCCTATGCAAACGCAAGGAAGGAAAAGTCTCCCCTAAAAAAAACAAAATTTTCTTCCTCCACGCATCCGACACACATTTCCTGCTAACTTTGCAACGAACACATTTCATAGCAAGAAAAAAACGCCCTGGTGTATAACATTGCCTATGCTATATTGCCGGTCATAGTAAATTTCATCATTAGAGTTCGCAATGAAAATAGGTCGTGGCAAAAACCTTTCACAGTGGTAGAAATTTTTAACTATTAGTTTTTGCCACTTTAAATTTTATAATTTTTTTTTACGAAGTCGGCAACATCGCATAGCCACTCGTTGGTGGCAATGGTACGAAAAAAAAATTGCTAACTCGAAACTTTAACTTAAAACAATAAAAAATAGAGAAAACTTTTTTTCGCGCTGACAATTTATTGCAAGTGAATCTAAATGTCACGAACTATGGGTAAGAGGACTTCTAAGTGCCACGAACTTCGGGTAAGAGGACTTCTAAGTGTCACGAACTGCGGGTAAGTGGACTTCTAAGTGTCACGAACTATGGGTAAGAGGACTTCTAAGTGTCACGAACTATTGGTAAGAGGTCTTCTAAGTGTCACGAACTGCGGGTAAGAGGACTTCTAAGTGCCACGAACTGCGGGTAAGAGGACTTCTAAGTGTCACGAACTGCGGGTAAGTGGACT
>JAVHPE010000223.1:0-34929 GCA_036170475.1 Bacteroidia bacterium
GCGGTTGTGTTTTAACTAAAATTTATATTCCGTATGAAAAAAAGTTACAGATTAACAATAGCACTTATTGTTGCCCTCAATGCGATCCCCCTGTTAATGTAAATCCTGAAATAGGCTGGCAACAAATTTCAAGTTTTGATGATTATTTCTTTCACTATTGTGGACATAGTGTAAAAACTTTCAAAATAGCTCCATCAAATACTAATTATATATATGCAGGTATTGAACATATGGGGCAAAATCAATGGTGTTGCTCATGTACGATGCCCAGTACCGAAAAGTTTTTATTCAAAACTACAAGCGGTGGCTGTGTTCCTTATCCAGGTACTAATTGTTGGACAGATACTACTCCTTCTAATGATCGGCTCTGTGGTTTAATTAGTTCAATAGCAATAGACCCTTTAAATCCTGACAGGTTGTGGATTACAGGTTCTGGTTTTATTAACTACACAGAAACAAGTCATGTTATGTATAGCAATAATGGAGGAAGCTCCTGGTCAGATTTTTCAGCTGGCTTACCCGATTTACCCGTATTATCCATTATTTATGAAAATGGTACAAACGATCAATTATATATTGGCACTGATGCTGGTGTTTATTATAGAAATCCTTACGTAAGTTCATGGCAAAAATATGATGGTCTTCCAAATGTTATTGTCAACGATTTAGAAATAAATATTCCGAAAAATATTATTTATGCTGCAACTATGGGCAGAGGTCTTTGGGAAGCTCCACTTATATGTCCACCAACCGGTACATTAACACTTTCAGGGAATGTAAGTCAAAATGAATTTAGGGAAGCAGATGGCTTAATCACATCAACGCAAACTTTTAATAGTGGTTTAAAAAATAATTATCGTTCGGCAAAGCAAATAGAACTAATATCAGGATTTATTGCTACTGCAACATCAGGAAGCAGCTTTGATGCGTTTATTCACGGCTGTGATGCAGCAGGCAATAGTTTTCGCAAAGTAAACGCAGATAAACCACCTCAGGAATATACTTCCATTGAAAAAAAGGAAAGGTTAAATGATAACAATATTGGCATTATCCCTAATCCTAACAACGGCAGATTCAAAATTACTGTTACCAGAAATGACGAAGCAGTTGTTGTCAAAGAAATCCGTGTATGTGATATAATGGGTAAAGTAGTTTGGGAAAACAAAACACCCTCAGGCAATATATTTGATGTTGATATTTCGTCCTATTCACAGGGCATATATTATGTTCGAGCCATCAATGCAGTGGGAGAAATAGAAATGAGAAAGTTGTCGAAACAATAAGTCAATACGGCAAAAATAAATTCTTCTTATAGCATTATTCCAAAATAATTTTCAACTGATCTTTTATAAAAACAAAAACGTCCCGCATAATTGCAGGACGTTTAAATAACTGATGTTACGCAAAATTAACAATTGATTATTAGTAAGTATTTTAAAATAATAAATTAGTTCTTTGACAGCATAATAACTTTGCTATATGCAAGGATTATTAGATTTATACACAGATTATCTGTTAAGTAGTTTTGGTCCAACCACAGCCACCGGCTTATCGAATGTATTGGATGGAGCCGTTTCGCATGATAAGATAACTCGACTATTAAGCGGAAACGATTTTACATCTAAGCACTTGTGGTATGAAGTTAAGCCACTAGTTCGTCAATTTGAAAATGATGCAGGTTGTTTAATTTTCGATGACTCGCTGCTTGAAAAACCTTATACCGATGAGAATGAGATTGTCGGTTGGTTTTACGATCACAGCGAAAACCGAAACAAAAAAGGGATTAATCTTTTGACAGCCTTTTATCACAACACAAAAGTGAATGAAGAACTGCCGCTTCGCATTCCAGTGGCTTTTGAAGTTGTAAAAAAAGATGTGAGTTACACTGATGCAAAATCAGGTAGAATCAAGCGAACATCTTCGGTTACGAAAAATGAATTGATGCAAAACATGATAAAACAATGTATTCGTAATCAACTCAAGTTTCAATGGATATTGGCTGATAGCTGGTTTGCCTCATCGGATAATATGCTTTTTATTCATCGGAAAAAGAAATTTTTTCTAATGGATATGAAAAGTAATCGCCTTGTCGCTCTTTCACAAAAAGACAGAAGTGCTGGCAAGTGGATAAGACTTGACGAGTTGAACATTAAACCCAAAACATCTGTAAAAGTTTTTTTGAAGGACTTGGAAATACCTGTCCTTCTTTGCAAACAAGTCTTTACAAACAAAGACGATTCTACAGGAGAAATGTATTTGGTAACGAACAACTTGAATTTATCTGCCGATGATTTTGAAGTGTTCTACAAAAAACGGTGGAGCATTGAAGAATACCATAAAAGTATTAAACAAAATGCAGGAGCAGAAAAATCTCCAACCCGTACTGAACGAACACAGCAAAACCATTTGTTCGCATCTATTTTTGCTTACGTCAAATTAGAAAAACTAAAATTTGCCAACAAAATGAATCATTTCGCAATGAAATCTAAATTATACCTTGCCGCTATTAAAGCTGCTTTCAAAGAACTATATCAAATTTAAAATGCTCAAGAACCCAAGTATGCTTGTGCGTAACATGAGTTAATAATTGAAAAATTTATTCGTACTACTCAAACATTATTTTTTTGCTGAATAATTTCCCATCAGCAATTACATTAATCAAATAAATACCATTTGGTAAATTACCGCGTGTAATGGTATATTGATCCGCTTTAATTTTAGTGATGTCTTTTACTTTACGTCCTAACACATCATAAAGTTCAATGTTGACAGTATTCCCCGAAAATGCGGTTAAATCAATAGTTGTAGCATTGTGTGCAGGATTGGGAAATATTTTAATAGCTACATCATTGGCAGCTAATTCATTTATACCAACAGTTGGTATAGAAGTGCAGGTAATAGGTGTGCCACAAGTGAAATGTTCTAAAAAATCACGAGCTAAAGTAAGTGTAGTATCATAAATTAATGGATCGCTACCTTCCGGCACATGTTGATCTCCGGCATAGCTTTTAAAACAATTGGTAATACCTACCTGGTTTGCCCGATTGGCTACCGATACGCTTCCGTCTACAACTTGGATGGGATAAGTAGAAGGCGGACTTAAATAAATCAGATGAGTTCCATAAGGTACGGTACCATCACCAATAGAATGGGTGCTTATTACAGGAATATCTCCTGTATGCATCCAGGCTGTATCAGCTATTGCGCCAGAAAGATTTACAATTGCTTTTACTTTTGATGAGTATCCGGGATTGCCACTTAAACCTTCAAGACCGCCATGCAATCCTTTTTGTCCGTACTGCCAACCATTGGTTGTGCCAGTAGTATCAATATACGTAGGGAATTCATTCCACTGATCCATATAGGCAAGGTGCAAAGCAATAAAACCACCGGCAGAAGCCCCGCCAAAATAAATATTGTTAGTATCAATACCATACGTATTACCACCTTCTGAGAAATTTTTACGGAAATAACGAACCGCCGCACGGGCATCATGTACGGCACGCATTACAGCGGCTCCCGCGGAATTTGAGTCCACATTACCAGTAGTAGGGATAATACCCGTTACACCTAAACGGTAATTAATGGTAGCTGTTACATAGCCCATTTTAGAAAAATCCCTGCAAAGCATCGCCATATCCGCTTTATCTCCTCCAACAAAACTACCACCGTGTGCCCAAATTATTAAAGCGCGAAGGGTGTCCGTATCGCCACTGGGCTGGTAAATATCCATTTTTAAACTGGTTGTTTGATTAAGAAATGATGTATTACTTCCATAAACTACATCTGTTATTGAATCGGGCAGTGCGGGAAAAATAACATCGTGGTAACGATTGCCTGCGCATTGAGCGTTAACTTGTGTGTACGAAGCCAGTAACAATAAGCTTCCCGTGATTAGTGTGTAAATTTTTTTCATGTAAATTTTTTTTTGTGTTTGTTAAAGGTAATGATATTTATATATATAACAAAAATGTAATAAAAAATGTTTGTGCCGGATGTTTTTATTGTTATGCCAGATTCGCTTTGATTAAAGTATGTCATTCCGACCTTGTGGAGGAATGTTTATTCCAATACAACCATTGCTATGGCTGTCTCCTTAGTATGGGAAAGAGAAACATGAATAATTTTAATATTTTTTTTTGCAATAATTTTTGCCGTTTTGCCTGTTATATTTAATGTTGGTTTTCCTAATTTATCATTCCAGATTTCCACTTCATTAAAAGCCATTCCACCACGCCAGCCAGTTCCTAATGCTTTAAAAAAGGCTTCTTTAGCGGCAAATCGTGCAGCGTAACTTTCCGCTTTATTTTTTTTTGTATCGCAATAAAGTATTTCGGTAGTTGAAAACACTTTTTTTTTGAAAGCAATTTTTTCAATGCTTTTAGCGATACGTGCAACTTCCACTATGTCGGTTCCTATACCAATTATCATAAATAAAATGTAAGAGAAATGTTCCCTATTAATTATCAGAGCAGGATAAAAGTAAACAAAGAATGCACACTATTTTTCCTTTCTCAAAAAACTTAATTTACCGTAGTTTCATTATTATTTTCAATTAAAATCCACCTAAAGGAACGTTTTGTGTAATGTCCACAGGGTAGCTACGCTTTATAAATAATTTTCCACTTTTTAAATTTCCTTTGAGTCCGACATTGACACTTTTACTTAATCCCATTGCAATAATTTTAGGCAAATCGGTTAAACTTAAATTAGAGAAATCAGATTTTATTTTGAAAGTATAGGGCTCTTCCGATTTAGCTTTTATTCTTACATTATTTGTCAGATGGGCTTTGCCGGCATTAATTCCGCTAATGGTAACATCCATTTCGGATTTATAAATGGTAAAGGATACACTATTTGGATTTTTAATACGAACTGTAATTAATGCTTCTACTCCTTTTTGAGAGAGGCTTGTAAGTGTTACCTTTTCTATTCCGTTAAAGCTGACTTCTTTAAAATCTCCGCAAGAAAATAAGGTAATGCAGAAAAAGAGAATAAGCTGTGCTCCTCTTAATCTCAGCGTTAAGCAGAGAGATGATAGAAGAGTTGATTTAGCTGGGGTAATAGTTTTCATTCTCTTTTATTACGTTCGTTCCCTCTCCGAAAGAGAGGAAATTATGGAGTATTTTTTGAGAGATAGAATGAAGTTATTTATTTACAAAAGTAAACTCCTGATTTTCAAAACTACGAAAGCCTCAAACTCAAACATTATAGTTCAGACTCTCGACTATATGGACAGGCACTATTTACTCAATTCGGCAAAATATTTATAAAAATAGGGAATCGTTTCAATGCCTTTTAAATAGTTAAATACGCCATAATGTTCGTTTGGCGAATGAATAGCATCCGAATCTAAACCAAAGCCCATTAATATTGAATCTAAGCCTAATTCTGATTTAAACATAGCCACTATAGGAATGCTTCCGCCACTACGAACAGGAATTGGTTTTTTCCCAAAAGAGGTTTCCATAGCTTTACTTGCAGCTTTGTAAGCCACAGAATTGCTCGGTGTTACAACAGGTTCGCCACCATGGTGAGGTGTAACTTTAACGCTTACCGATTTTGGCGCGATACTTAAAAAGTATTTTTTAAAAAGCTCAGTAACCTTATCACTGTTTTGGTTTGGCACCAAACGCATTGAAATTTTTGCATACGCTTTTGCTGCAATAACAGTTTTTGCACCCTCGCCGGTATATCCACCCCAGATACCATTTACATCCAATGTAGGTCGGATAGAATTTCGTTCATTTGTCGAAAAGCCTTCTTCTCCGTGTATATCAGATAAGTCCAGCTCTTTTTTATATTCCCCCAAATTGAAAGGCGCTTTTGCCATTTCCGCACGAACCTCAGTACTTAATATTTCAACATCATCATAAAATCCGGGGATAGTAATATGATCTTTGTCGTCCTTCAATTTTGCAATCATCTCACACAAAATGTTGATTGGGTTTGCAACAGCACCGCCATATAATCCGGAGTGTAAATCACGATTTGGACCGGTTACCTCTACCTCTACATAACTTAATCCGCGCAAGCCAACAGTAATTGAGGGGGTATCATTTGCGATAATACCTGTATCGGAAATAAGAATTACGTTTGCTTTTAATTTTTCTTTATTATTTTTTACAAATATTCCAAGGTTATCTGATCCAACTTCTTCTTCCCCTTCAATCATAAATTTAATGTTGCAATGCAGGGAATTAGTTTTCATCATTAATTCAAATGCTTTCACGTGCATAAACACCTGCCCTTTATCATCACAAGCACCACGCGCATAAATTAACCCGTCTTTAATAACAGGTTCAAATGGTCCGGAATCCCATAACTCAATGGGATCGGCAGGTTGAACATCATAATGCCCATAAACTAATACCGTTGGCAAATTAGGATTTATTATTTTTTCACCATACACAATCGGGTAGCCCGCTGTTGAGCATACTTCCACTTTATCAGCGCCCGCAATTATTAATTTTTCTTTAACAGCTTCAGCCGTTTTTGACATATCGTTTTTATGATTCGGATCTGCACTTACTGAAGGAATCCTTAATAGCTCAAAAAGTTCATTTATAAACCGTTCTTTGTGTGTTTCGATGTAGCTTTTAATGCTTGTATCCATAATTACCATAATTACAATTTTAAAATTTTTGAATTCCTGAGCTGTTGTTTTTCTTTGAAGAATTGCTCTCGTTTTGAAATTTCTTTTTCAATTCAAAAAATGTATACATCAACGAATCAACAACTATAAATTTCGTCCAGCTTTTTTAGCGGGATGAAACAATAGGACACAAATTTGCAATTATTATTGATAATAAACGAGTTTAAGGAGAAAAAAAATAAGAAAACGAATATTTTTTTTTGTTGATTAAAAAAAGTGTTTCGAGATTCTTCAGGTATCTGAGCGCTATAATTCGCCTCTGTCGAAGTTTTCTTCGCATTCGTGTACACATAGCTTTATTTAAGCCGATTTTAAAAAATATCGGGTTGAGAAAGTAATCCGATTTCGAAAGAATAGAAGAAGTTAAATTTTAATACGTTTTTGTTGCAGAAAAACAGGTTACGGCAAAAGCGAAGCAACGGCTTTTCGTTTAATTCCGATAAACATTACTGATAAATTTATCATGACCAATACATGAGCAATGTCCTGATAATTAAAGTAAACGCAAAATGAAAGTTTTGCCGCATTAACTACTGCTGATAAAAATAAAATCAAGATACCATAAGCAATCCAGGCACTTTCCCTTACTTTTTTAGCTTCAATAAAATGAATAATCATTATCGGGATTAATCCGACGGAAGTATCAATAATAACAACTAAAAAGTTTTGGAAGACAAAAATTGCGGCAAAAAACAATAATAATTGAGTATGATAGCTCATGTTCCAATAATATTTTTTATCAGAATGCCGCAAAGATGAAAACAATGTGGCTTGCTGTGCCCTATAAACTGAAAAAATATTTAAAGTTTGCATGGAGAGCCAGAATGATTTATACCCTGCACCTTCATGCATTGCAAAGAAACCATGTGAAATTCCACCTAATAAGGATGCTAAACCTAACAACAAAAAAAATCGCTTCCAATTAATAGTACTAATATTTTGCAAAGATGAACGGTTAAGTTGAAAATAAAAATATAAGCACAAAGCAGTTATTAAACAATTCGTTAAAAAAGTAACCGGTTGGTAAATTGCAAAATTACCTATATGCAGAGTCGTGTCAATTTTAGTTATGTCTGTCATGCCGCAAAAATACTGATTAATATAATTCGGGAAATAAAAACGTTTGGCGGGGCTTTTTCGTCAGGTATTATTCTTTGTAAATGTTTTTTGAACTCTAATATTGAGTCTTCTCCGGAAAAGTTTTCGACATGAATTACACTAATTTTTTTTAACAAAATTGATAATCAGCGTATTAAATTAGTGTCAAATAGATTTTAAGTGGGGGAAGAGGGATAAGGATTAGACAAAACAAAAAGGGACAAACCGGTAAAAAATCACAGACCCCTGAATGACAAAACATTCAAGGGTTTTTAATTATGCGGAGAGGGCGGGATTCGAACCCGCGATACCCTTGCGAGTATACAAACTTTCCAGGCTTGCTCGTTCGGCCACTCTGACACCTCTCCGGTTTCTGATTTTTAAGGATCGCAAAAGTAGGAAAAATATTTAGACTTATTGATTTTCTCGAAACTAGAATTTATAAAGCAACCATTTTAAAAATCAACAATTCAAAAATTATTATTGCTTCTACTTGACTTTATTGATTTTTTTAATGACTTTTACAAAGATCTTACAGCTGTTGTTAAATAATAATCGTTAATGGTTGAATGGATGTTTAGAGTTTTAATCGAATCTCAAAAAAAATGAAAAGAAAATTATTCATAACAATTATGTTCTCCGTATTATTAGGATTGAGCCTAAATGCACAATGGCAACCAATAGGACCTGGTGGAGGTATTATTAAATGTTTTTCCTTAGGCGGAACTAATCTGTATGCCGGTACTTTTGGCGGTGGTGTGTTTTTAACAACAAATAACGGCACTTCCTGGGCTCCGGTTAATTCTGGTTTGACAAATTTGGATGTGCAGGCATTGGCATCTACCACTAACGGTACTACTGTTTTTGCCGGAACTCATAATGGGGGGGTGTTTTTATCAACCAATAGCGGTAGTACCTGGTCGGCTGTGAATACAGGCTTGACTACAACTGCTCAGCTCCAGGTTGCCGCTCTGGCTATGATTGGAACTACTATTTTTGCGGGAACAAATGACGGGGTATTTGTATCAACCAATAATGGTGGGCAATGGACCGCTGTTAATAATGGTTTAACAGGTTTAGATGTCTTGTCCTTCGCTGTTAGCGGACCTACCATCTTTGTTGGGACAGGCAGTGCAGGTGTGTTTTTTTCAACTAATAATGGAGGACTATGGACACAGATTAATAACGGTTTGACTTGTAGTGGATGTAAATATATTAAGGCATTAGCAATAAGCGGGTCAACGGTTTTTGCCGGAACAGATGGTGGGGGCGTTTATAAGTCTTCAGATAATGGTGGAAATTGGGCTGTATCTACTCCTACCCCACACGCTAGTTCAATAGCTATTTACGGATCAACTGTTTATGCCGGTTTTTGGGGCGGTGGTGTTTATGTTTCTACTAATAATGGCGGACTTTGGAATCCCATTAATAATGGTATAAACTCTTATGTATTATCAATAATTAAAAGTGGAACAACCCTTTTTGCAGGAACTGATGGCAATGGATTGTATAAATCTACGGACAATGGAGACAACTGGACAGCCGATGCAGGCATTACAAATACAAATGCCCAGTCATTATCATTAGCTACCAGTGGTACAAATATTTTTGCCGGCATTTTTGGGGGCGGCGTGTTTTTATCTACCAGCAATGGAGTAGGTCCCTGGACTTCCGTTAATACTGGTTTATCATCCCCTTCCATTCAAGTGCTCGCAACCTGCGGAACAACTGTTTTTGCAGGGACTAATTACAGTGGAGTGTTCAGATCAACCAATGGTGGAGGACAATGGGAACAAGTAAATACAGGGCTGGGCACCAATCTCAATATTACTTCATTCGCGACAAACGGAACAGATATTTATACGGGCACTTTTGGCGGCGGAATATTTAAGTCATCAAATAATGGAAGCGACTGGGTCATAGATACTATTGGTTTAACTAATAAAACTATTCAATCATTAGTTGCTAGTGGGACAAAGGTTTTTGCAGGAACATATTATGGCGGTGTGTTTTTTTCTAATGATAATGGCGGTTCCTGGGCACAGGTTAATAACGGCTTAGGAAATCTCGATGTTAACGCATTAACATTGAGCGGCGAACGTATTTTTGCCGGAACTTTAGATGGGATATTTTCCTCTGCTGATAACGGTAATAATTGGGATACTCTTAATACCGGTTTGACAGTTCATGATGTAATGTCCATACTGGTTAGTGATTCAAATATTTTTGCCGGAACTGATGGCGGCGGAGTGTTTTTTTCAAGTGATACAGGAAACACATGGACTGCGGAAAATACAGGATTGACAAACCTTTCTGTTTACGCATCAACGATTAGCGGGCCAAGTATTTTTATTGGAACTAAGGGTGGTGGTGTATGGAAACGTCCGTTAAGTGATTTTGGAATAGCCATAAGCACTAACGATATTAGCGTTGGCTCTGCTCAGGTCAGCGTTTACCCAAACCCTTTCAGGAAATCGGCTACTATAGAAGTCAATGGCAATCTTGGAAATAAAAAAATGGATTTGATCGTGTATGATGTGTCTGGTCAGGAAGTAAAAAAAATAAAAAATAGTACGGGACAAACATTCACAATTGATAGAATTAATTTGCCCGAAGGTATTTACTTTTATAAACTTCTTGAGGATAATAAACTAATAGCTACTGGTAAATTCATTACTGAATAATTTTCACAAATTTAAGTATTGAGATGTGAGTATTGGGATCTTTTATTTCTTGAAACGAATGGCTGGTTTCAATACTCACATCTCAATACTGTCTTCTCAAAAATAATAATCTAATCCTGAAGAAAGATGGATAAAAAATTACTTTTAATAATTATGTTCTCCGCATTATCGGGGTTGAACCTAAATGCACAATGGCAACCAATTGGTCCGGGTGGTGGAATTGTCCGCGCCTTTGCTTCGGGTGGAAGCAATATTTTTGCCGGAACTTTTGGTGGTGGGGTGTTTTTAACCAGCAATAACGGCACTCTCTGGACTCCTGTCAATAATGGCTTAACAAACACAGATGTTCAGGCCTTAGCTGTAACTAATAGCGGAGCAACTGTTTTTGCAGGAACTTATGCCGGCGGCGTTTTTTTATCAACCAATGGAGGTAGTAGCTGGACAGCAGTAAACTCAGGCTTAACCAATCTTTTCGTTAGCTCACTCGCTATAAAAGGAACTACTATTTTTGCAGGAACTATCGGGGGAGTATTTATCTCTACAGATAATGGAACCAGTTGGACAGCCGTTAATAACGGTTTGGGCACAACGCTGGATGTTCTCTGCCTCGCCGTAAGCGGAACTGATATTCTTGTTGGAACAGGTACCGGTGGAGTATTTTTGTCGGCAAATGATGGAGGGCTATGGAATCCGAAAAATTCCGGAATAGGTGACATCTATGTTAATTCACTTGCCGTTAGTGGAACGAAACTTTTTGCAGGTAACAATAATGGTGTGTATAGTTCAACTGATAACGGCAACAGCTGGTCAATAGCAAAGTCCACACCCGGACTTGTGAAATCTATTAATGTAAATGGAACAATAATTTACGCAGGTTATGGCACCATGACTAGTGGAGGAATTGCCAAATCGCCGGATAACGGTGTTAGTTGGTCAACGGTAAATAATGGTTTGCCAAGTGGTAATGGTATTTATGCGGTGCTGCAAAGCGGAAGTATTGTCTTTGCCGGAACTGATGGTAAAGGATTATATACCACCACCACTAGCGGCGCACTTTGGAATTCAGATGACGGTATAACTAACTCAAACGCATTATCATTATCCCTTGCTACCATTGGAACAAATATTTTTGCCGGAGTTTTTGGTGGAGGTGTCTATTTATCAACAAATAATGGCTCCGGTCCATGGACTCCTGTTAATTCAGGTTTACCATCCAACTCTATTAATGTATTGGCAACAGGAGGTACAACTGTTTTTGTGGGAACGTAT
The DNA here is from genome assembly GCA_036170475.1 of Bacteroidia bacterium. GTDB lineage: Bacteria > Bacteroidota > Bacteroidia > 2-12-FULL-35-15 > 2-12-FULL-35-15 > 2-12-FULL-35-15. Next base: position 11,707 of record JAVHPE010000223.1, read on the forward strand.
GCCAACGGTGTTTATCGGTCAACCGATAATGGAACCAGTTGGACAGCTATGAATACTAACCTGACAAATCTTAATGTAACTTCATTTGCCTTTAGCGGGACTACCATTTATGCGGGTACTTTGGGCGGTGGTGTGTTTAAATCTACAATCAGCGGAAGCGCTTGGACTCCTGTCAATACAGGTTTGTCAAACAATCAAATTCAGTCACTAGTGGCAAGCGGTACTAAAGTTTTTGCCGGAACTTACTATGGTGGAGTGTTTTTTTCCAACACGAGTGGAGGCAGCTGGGCGCAGGTTAATAACGGTTTGTCAAATTTAAATGTAAACACATTAGCGATGAGTGGTACACGTGTTTTTGCAGGAACAGTAGGAGGTGTATTTTCCTCTTCGGATAATGGAGGACAGTGGATGATTAGAAATATCGGACTGACAAATCTTAGTGCCATGTCATTGTGCGTAAGTGGAACTAAAATATTTTTAGGAACAGATGGTGGTGGTGTGTTTTTCTCTAATGATAGCGCAAACCATTGGACGGCTGTAAATACCGGCTTAACAATAACAAACAATATTCCGGCAATTGCGGTAAGTGATACTTGTGTTTTTGCGGGTACACATGGTTGTGGGGTTTTTAAACGTAACATGTCAGATTTTGATTGCACAATTACTTCTCAATCTTCAAACGCATCAACCTGTGCCGGTAATGACATTAATTTTTCAGTTGCCGCCTCAGGAATTTATGTGTCTTATCAATGGCAGGTAAGTACTGATGGAGGTACTGTTTTTTATGATTGTTATGATGGAGCAGAATACAGCGGGGTATCAACAAATACGCTTACTGTTTTAGCCGCGGAATTATGGTATAAGAATGGCTTCCAATATCATTGTATCATTACAAGCGGACTTCCTGTTAATTCAACACTCGCGACACTTTCAGTAAGTGATATGCCTAACTTGAGTATTACCAACCCGGTACCGGTATGTTTGCCAAATACAGCGGATATTACCAATTCGTATTCTGATTTGAATTCAACCGTTGGAACAGTAAGTTATTGGACAGATGCGGGAGCAACTATTCCGGTAGCCTCTCCGGCAGCTATTAACACTTCTGGAACTTATTATGTTAAAAAAACTACAACTATCGGTTCCTGTTCAGATATTAAACCGGTAATAGTTATAATCAGCGCAGTACCCGATTTAAGTATTAGTAACCCTGCCGCGGTATGTGAACCAAATACGGTGGATATCACTAATACGTTTACTGATTTAAACTCAACAACCGGTTCAGTAAGTTATTGGACTGATGCCGGAGCAACTATTTCTGTTACAACACCTGCGGCTATTACAACAGGCGGAACGTATTACATTAAAAAAACAACTACTGGAACCTGTTCCGATATACAACCCGTAACAGTAACAATAAATGCGACACCTAATTTAAGCGTTACCAATCCTCCCGCAATCTGTTTCCCAAACACAGTAGATATCACTATTTCTTTTTCTGATTTGAATTCAACTACAGGAACTGTAAGTTATTGGATGGATTCCGCCGCGACTGTTCCATTAACTATACCAACAGCAGTGGGTACTAGCGGTACCTATTTCATAAAGAAAGTAGCAAGCGGTGGCTGTTGGGATATCATATCGGTAAAAGTAATTATAAGACCATTGCCAACTGTTAACTACACACAAAATCCTCTATTTGTATGTGTTAACGATGCACCCATTACACTTACAGGAGGGAGTCCTGTAGGAGGAACCTACAGCGGAACAGGTGTAACAACTTCTCCTATTTTTAATCCGTTAATGGCAGGTGCCGGCATTTGGAATATTGTTTATTCTTATACGGATGTGTATACCTGCTCTGCTACCGCCTCGCAAAATATAGAGGTTGATTTATGTACCGGTATTCAGCCTGAACTTGTAAGTAGCGAAGCCGGACTAAAGATATTCCCAAACCCTTTTACTACTTCATTAACATTAACAGGGTTTGTAAGTCCTTCTGATTTATTAATGTACAATATACTTGGAGAACAAGTGGGTTCATGGGAAATAATAAACACAAGCACAACCTTGGAAACGGGGAATCTTCCTTCAGGAGTTTATTTATTACAAATAAAAACGGAGCATGGAGCGGTAACAAAAAAGATAGTAAAAGAATAATTTTGGGAACTAATTCTCTAATTCTTTTTTATCCTGAATGATCTGAATAAATCCTTTCAAAATACGTGGTTTAATACCGTCAATAAGGATTTCATTAACAATGCATATATAAAAGTAGCTGCCATCGGAACAAGCTCTTTTAGTACTCTTGTTTTTCCCATCCCAACCTATATCAGGATTAGAAGTTTCAAACATCAGCAATCCCCAGCGATTGTATATTTTAATATCAATATCTCTCACATACCGATAAGGCAATGGCTTGAAAAAATCGTTGTGCCCATCTCCATTAGGTGTAAACACGTTTGGCAATTCATACACAGGACAATTATCCGCACATATTTTAGTAATAACAGCGCTTTCATTGCCTGCTGAATCAACTGCGGTAACGGCATAACAGCCCGCGACAGAAGGAATACCTTCAAATGAATAATGGTAAATAAAAGTAGTAGCATTGATATCTATTGAATTATAAATCAATTCTAATTGACCAGCGGTGGTTGGCGAAAAGTAAACATTGTATTGCACCGCATCATCACTACAGTATGTATTTGGGTTTGTCCATGAAAGAATGTTTTGGAAATTATCACAATCATTTGTAACCGTAAAAGTTGGTTGGCAGGGAGGAATAAGATCGATCGGCTGATCACATTTTATCTCCGAACTGTTATATAAAGGTCGTGGCAAAATTACATCTGAATATTGACCAACACTTATTATTTTGTAACAATAATTCACACCATTTACTAACCCGGTATCAATATAGGATTGAGTAACGGAGGTGTCGATTTTTACAAAGGTCGACGATCCTACAGGAAATGCGCGGTAAATATCATACCTGTAATTTGTCCATGGGACAAACTCCTGCCATGATAAATTTATTTTATTATCAGTAGGTAATGTTGTCAAAAACACTGAAGACGCGGTACTTGTAGAGCCTTTAAAAACACTATTGGAATAAAAATCAACACGGTAAGAATAAGCTGTATCCCGGGTATTAAAACCGGTGCTTACAAAACTTGAATCAGTCAATTGGTAATATGCAGGCTGTATGTAACTTGCTACCTGCGTGAATGCGGTATTCGCGGGATTAAATCCCTGTGCCTGCATTAAACGATATTCATAAGGTGGAGGATTTGCAATGGTATCAAGGTTTGAAGAATTCCCTATGGGCTTAACCCAATGTACCCGGATACTATCATTTATTCCGGTGCTTATTATACTTACATTAGTAATAATTGGCACATCCCGTACTAATTGTGAACAAACAGCTCCTGAGGCATAACTTTGCGAACCATCAGCATAATATGCAATCACAAGATATGAATAATCAATTCCGTTTGTTAAACCCTGACCATTATTATTATCGGTAAATGCGGGTAAATAAGGTGACGTAGCTCCAATTAATGTATACCCTGTATAGCCAGGTACACCTGTTTCGCAAGGACTTGGCACCCACGCATCACAATTGTTTTTTCGATAAATTTTATACCCTAATAATGGATTGTTTCCTAAAGTGTCGCCACAAAGCGCGGCGTTCCAATTAAGAAAAATACTACTTCCGCTTGGTAAAGCGGTTAACCCTGTGGGAGCGGGAGCTATAACACGAATGAAAACTGATTCAAAATCAATCATTGGAGTTTGAGGATAGTTGTCAGTAACTTTAAACGTTACTAAATACGGTAACAGTTGAACTTGTGCGCAATTTGGATTCCAGTTAAATTGCCCGGTTACCGGACTTAAAGAAGGAGTTGAAAAAAAAGTTGCCGCTGGATTTAGTTGAAAAGGTCCTCCGCTGGCAGATAAAGAAAGAATATTTGAATCGACATCCGTAGCTGTTACCGTAAAACTTAAATTAGTTCCCGCAACAATACAGGTATCATTGATTGCGCTAATTTTAGGCGCAGTATTAGTGCAGGCAGCTACATCAATTTGCATATCACGCAAAATGGAGCCAATGTAATAACGAATATTATTATACGGATCTCTTCGGTATTCTTTAATTAAAATAGCCACATTATATTGACATAGCATCGTTGGTGTACACCAGATTAAATCGCCTGTAAGAGGATTAATATCATTAGCTGACATATTAGGAGGGAACGAGTATCCATAAATAGCCTGTCCATTTGCATAGCAAGTGGTTAAGCTATAATACAAACTATCTCCATCAACATCATAAGCTCCGGGGTTATGTTCAAAACATTCGCCCGTGCAAGCTTTGTCAATAGGCGCATTAAGAAGTATTGGGGAGTCGTTGGTACCTAACCAGGTATTGATTACTAATTCCGAACGAAGAAAAAAAGATCGATCAACAGAATTAGGAATGTTACAAATGCCCTCATTACGATTAGGATCCTCCATGGTAATGGTATAGTCTCCATCCCCTGAGTAGGTATGTGATATTATGTAAATATTTTTTTTAGTGAAAGGAGTAATCATTTCACCAAATGTTTCCGGTGATGGACATGAACCAGTGATTGGACCGTTACTTCGAGGAACCATTGCACTATCCCCATCACCAAAGAGAACTGGTAATTCGCATTGGTCAGTAAAAGTCCCCAAAGTGTTGGTGTAAGTAGTAACAGTTATTTTGTAAGTTCTGCCAGTACCGGGCACATGTTGATAGGTAATTTCTCCCGCACGGTTATGCGTTGCAAATGTATCGCTAAAGCTTGATAGCGATACAAAAAGTAATAGGAGAACTTTTTTCATGTACTAATCAATGTATGCTAAAAAAAAGGACTTACGAAATGCAAAAGCTATGTGTATCCGGTATAACAAAACCCTAAGTTACAAATTTTATTTCATGCAAACAATAATAATAATTTCTAGGTTGTGTCTATTTTTATTTTTTTTGAAAAAAAAATTATAAAATAGCAAACCGAAAATTAAAAAACAATAGTAAAAATTGTAAAAACAATAGATTATTAACCTTCATTTTGCTATTATTGTATAGAATATTTATAATTCATTAGCCAATGTCGTTTAGTTAAGGAAAAAATATCAGCCCACAGTCTTCGACAAGCTCTGACTGACCGTGCGCTGGTCATATTGAGCCTGTCGAAATATATGCGATGGCATCTTAACTAAACGGCATTGATTCATCAGCTGTAAAGAGTAAACTGAACAATGTCAGAAGAAAAAATATGCCCCTATCCCGGTCTTCGTCCCTTTAATGAGGAAGAGTCTGTTTTTTTTAAAGGCCGCGAAGAGCATATTGATAAAATAATTTCCCAGTTACAGGAGAAAAAGTTTTTGATGGTTACCGGGGCTTCCGGTGATGGGAAATCTTCACTTATTTATGCCGGATTGATTCCTCGTTCTCGTGCAGGTTTTTTTAAAGCCGAGTTTAATAACTGGATAATTGCCTCTTTCAAGCCGGAACGAGCCCCATTATCAAATTTAGCTCTGGCACTAAACAATCACTTAAATTATAAGGATGTCAACGAATTAGAAGATGACCTTAGTTATGGCTTTTCATCTTTGATAAAAATATATACAGAATCGGAACACTATTTGGATCAAAATTCAGAAAATTTTATTCAGGCGGATAGTAATACAAAACAAACGCTAATTAACAAAAGTGCTAACCTGTTGATTTTAATTGATCAGTTTGAAGAGTTGTTTACAAATTCCGAAAATTTTAATAAAGGAAAACCTTCTCTTCAAGCAATTACGCTGATTAATCTGATTATTGAAACAACAAAAATTGCCGAAAAAAAAAATCTCCCTGTTTATATTGTATGCACCATGCGTTCGGATTATGTGGGGGACTGCGCCGCTTTTAAGGGGCTCCCTGAACACATTGTTTACAGCCAGTTTTTTGTGCCAAGGCTAAAACGACAGGAAATACATCGCGCAATTTCAGAGCCGGCAAAGCTATCCGGTAATAAAATAAACAATCGTTTAATTGAACGATTGATAAACGACCTAGGGGATGGCTTAGATCAACTTCCTATTTTACAACATGCTCTCAACCGTATCTGGAAATCGCATATTGATGATGGAGCGGAAGAAATGGATATTATCCATTATGCCAAAGTTGGCGGACTGGATGGAGGATTGCTCCCTGAAGATCAAAAAAATCTGTTTGTGGAATGGTATCAAAAACAACCGCTGTTTAAATTAAAAATTCTTGAAGGAGCCTCTTTAACTAATGTGTTGAATGCTCATGCTCGTGAACTTTTTGAACTTTCTGTAAATTATTGCCGCAATCATATTAAGCGAGACATTCCAGCGGAAGATGCTCATAAAATTTTACAGAAAATATTTACCTGCCTCACGAAAATAAATGATGGACGACCGGTAAGAAACCGTTCCTCTATATTGGAAATAAAGCAAATTATCGGAAGTTCTATTGATAATAGCTTAATCGAAGGGTTAGTTAATTTATACAGAGAACCGGGCAATACCCTGCTTAAACCTTTTATTGCCAAAGATAATAATGATTTTACTTTGCTTGATAATGACGTGCTCGATATTACGCATGAATCGTTGATCCGAAACTGGACAGAACTTATGGACTGGACAAAAAAGGATCATGAAAATGTTTTGGTACTGAACGATTTTAAAAAACAAGTGGAAAGGTGGGAACAAAAAAATCGTTCAGCGGATTATTTACTAACCATAGGCTCTCTGAGTTATTTCAAAAGTTGGTACGAAACAATTGAGCCTAATCCATATTTAATTGCGAAGTATGACTCCTCTAATTTACCTCCTATACAAAAAGAAGAAGAAGCAACCCGGCTAATTTCCTCAGCAAATGATTACCTGCAAATAAGTGAAGCCACTATCAGGCGAAAGCGCAAAGCGGTAAGAGCAATTTCAATTATAATCGCAATAGTTCTTTTGGGCTTTACTTCATGGGCGTTTTTGGAGCGAAATAAAGCCTTGAATCAGCAAAAAATTGCAAATCAAAAAACAAAAGAAGCTAAAACATCCGAAAAACTTGCTCATCACTCAGAACTAAATGCATTGAAAGCAAAAAATGACGCTCTTTTTTTGAAAGAAAAAGCTGAAATGAGCGAAAAATTTGCTCTTACCGCAAAACAACAGGCTGAATTATCAAAGCAAGATGCTCTTTCTGCAAAGGGTATAGCGGAAGCGGAAAAACAAAAAGCACAACAGCAAACTGATGTTGCAAAAAAAGAGAAAAATAATGCGGAACAGGAAAAAATAAAAGCGGAACAGGAAAAAACAAAAGCGGAAAATGCGGAATTAAAATCACGCAAACTTAAATTGATTTCTGTCGCACAAAATCTGGCATTAAAATCATCTCTTTATAAAAAAAATAAAGATCTTAGCGGACAGCTTGCTGTGCAAGCGTTTATGTTTAATAAAAATAATGGAGGGGCAACCGAGGATCCTGTAATTTACGAAGGATTACGAAATGCGTATGCTATTTTGGATAGCGGGAAACATGCTACTTTAACAGGATCGGAAATGGAAGCGAGAGCATTGGTAGAAATACAGAATAAGTTGATTTCAGTGGGACTGGATGGGGAAATATATAAAGAAGACTTTAAGGAGGGTACCCTCAAACCTCTTTTTGAAATTAAATACACAAGCCCGATAAATAGCGTATTCTTTAGTCCTAATGGAAACTACCTTGTAACAGGTCACGATAATTTTACTGTTTGTTTATGGGAATTCCGTTCGACTGGAGCAGAGCGGAAAAATGTGATGGAAATTACAGATGGGAAAACGGTTAATTATAAGGAATTAAAAGGTCATAAAGCTGCGGTTCGTTCTGTTGCCTTTAGTCCGGATGGCAATCATTTAACTACCGCAGGGAAAGACAGTACACTAATTATCTGGAATATCCAAGCGCAAAAACCTGTTCAGGAAAAAACAATTAAAGCAAGCGCCGCGATAAAATCTCTTGTTTATTTGAATAATGGGGAACTATTGATTTCAGCCCAGGAAGATGGGAGAATTGTTCTTTGGAATATTAATACCGGACTGGGAAAAGAAGTATTCAAAAGCGCTTCCATCAAACCCTTATGTATGGCTTTGAACAAAACGAAAAACAATTTACTTGTCGGATTTTCAGACGGCACATTAATGTCGTTTGATTTGAATAACACAGAAGTTGATAAAATAAAACATTGGGAATTTAAAGCCCATTCGGCTGCCATCGAATACCTTGCTTTTAACAATGATTATTCAATGGTAGCTTCAGCCGCTTCTGATAAAACAATAAAATTCTACAATTTTCATTCGTACTTCGAAAATTATAATTCAATAGGCAGTTCTACTGAATTGAAAAACAACAACAGCAAAGTAAAAAGCTTTATATTTACTTCAGATAATAAAATTGTAGCCGGCTGTGCCGAAAAAAGCATTAAAATTTGGGAAACATCAAGTGAAAAACTGGTAAGCAAAATTTGTTCCTTATTAAAAACAGACATGTCGGAATCTGATTGGAAGTCGATTGTTGGGGAAGATATTCCCTATGAAAAAACTTGTAAAAGCCATGAATGAGAATCCTGACAAGTTTTAATAATCTGCGGAATTAAAATACAGCATATTAATTATTTTTGTTACAGTTTAGGTCTAATTCCATAAACTATTTTATAATTTAAAAATTAATAAAACTAACAAATTTAACAAAAATTATAATCTGAAAGGCGTGTATGCCGGAAAAGGTAGCGGGGGCAGCATTTGCTTGTGCGTGTGCCGATAACCTTTTCTTGAATTTTTTGTTACTTTTTGTTTCAAGACAAAAAGTAAAATGCTTAAAAGGACAAAGAATTCTTTATCTTAGACGAATGTAATTAGGTAAAAAGCCCTATTATCAGACTACCTAGATAGTAACTTATTTTTAATGAAAACAAAACGTCTTTTTCTTCTTATTTTATTCTTATGCTTTGCTTTCACAACAAACGCACAAAACAACTGTGACCAAATTGTAATACAGGCGGAGGAACATTATAATAGTGGTGATTATGATAACTGCATTCAAATCCTTGAAAAATCAATTAAAGAATGCAAATTCTCCAAAAAAAAGAAAGAAGACGCCTTGGAACTACTTGCAAAATCACATCTTGAACAGGATAATATTAAACAGGCAGAAGCTACTGTGCAGAGCTTGTTGGAGAATAACCCTCACTATGAGTTGAAAGAAACTGATATCCATGAAGATTTCGACCTCTTGGTGAAAAAATTTGACATCCATCCATTATTCTCAATAGGCATAGGCAATGCCGGTATGACGCCGAAATTGAAGATTGCTAAAACATATTCTATTCTTGGAAATGTAGATTACAATTCCCCTTATAAAACAACAAAAACAATCCTTTTATATTATGCCTGGGCTGAATATGAGTTCAGGAAAAATCTTTCCGTAAATATGGACGTTATTAATTTTAGCATGCAATATAACAGAAGTTTTTCTAAAAAAACAGAATGGGCTATGCTTTATTCTGAAAATTTATCTTTTGTAGAAGTGCCTTTATACCTGAAAAAATATTTTCTGTCAAGTAAAAATGTTTTGCCTTATGCCTCAGCCGGTATTGGGTATTTAAGAATGTTAACGGCAAACGCTACCTCCTATATTGCGTATACCAATGAAGGAATTTTTAATGGAGAAAAATCAGATTATTCCGCTACAGGAAATGTAAACGTATTGGATTTGAGAAATAAAAATAATTATGAATGGCTTGCGGGAATTGGCATTGGTTTTAAATTGAAAAATCTGGGGATATTCCTAGATGCAAGGTATTGTGGGGGATTAAATAGTATAACAAATTCCGCAGCCCGGTTTAATAATAATGTCCTTATTAATGATTACTTTTATATCGATAATTCCGTAAAATTAAATAAGTTCGAATTTGGTATCTCTTTATCCTATACACTAAAAAATTTAGTCAGAAAAGTTAGATAATGAAATACAATTGAGTAGTGCGAAAACTATGTGTGTTTGGCATATTAGTGGGGAAGCAACAACTCAAATGACCCTATAATTGGAGTAAATGAAAAAAATTATTATACTTGTTATCGTTTTGTCAACCTTTTGTGTTTCCTGCAAAAAAGACAAATCCCCTTCCACTCCGGGAGCCATTTCCGGTCCCGAAAAATTATGTCCGGGAGATTCCGATATTACCTACTCAATCCTTCCTGTAGAATCTTCTACCTATTATTTATGGACTGTACCCGAGGACTCAAAAATAATTTCCGGACAGGGGACTACATCCATTAAAATAAAATTCGGAAAAATATCGGGATCAATTTGCGTGAGAGCTAATAATAATAAAGTGGTTACTGATCCTTCATGTATGGCGGTGGATCAGGGAGGGATCTCAAATAGCTGGTGCCGCGAAATGGATTTTAAAGCCGGAGCAAGAACTGAAAGTGTCGGATTTTCTATTGGAAATAAAGGGTATATTGGAACAGGAATGGACAATAATGGAAGCCAACACAAGGATTTTTGGGAATATGATCCGGTATTAAATATATGGACACAGAAAGCAGATATAGGTGGTGTGGCAAGGTTTGAAGCTGTTGGCTTTGCAATTGGAAATAAGGGATATATCGGTGTCGGATATCTTGGAACATCTTATCTGAAAGATTTTTGGGAATACAACCCTCTCATTAACCAATGGTCACAAAAAGCTGATTTTGGCGGTGCTGCCAGAACATTCGCATTCAGTTTTTCAATCGGAAACAAAGGATATGTAGGGGCTGGCAGTGATGGAATCACTTCTACCCTTTCGGATTTTTACGAATACGACCCGGACAATGATCTGTGGACAAAAAAAGCGGATGCTGTACCCCGTAACCTAGCCGTTGGCTTTTCTATTGGGAACAAAGGCTATATGGGTATGGGAGCTAACGCAGGTGTTAACTATAATGATTTTATGGAATTTGATCCTACGGATTCGAGCGATGGGTTTGACGTAAACAATAACCCCATAGGAAAGTGGACTCAAAAAGCAACTTTTCCCGGACAATCTCGTTACGCTACAATAGGTTTTTCAATAGGAGATAAAGGATATATTGGTTTAGGATTTGATGGGGATATTTATTATAATGATTTTTTTGAATACAATCCCGCTTCCAACATCTGGGTGCAAAAATCTGATTTTGCAGGAGAAAGTCGAGGTTATGCGGTTGGCTTTGCGATTCAAAAAAATGCTTACGTTGGAATAGGAAACAATATAGCTGATGGACTTTTAAGTAATTTTTGGGTTTACGGTCAGTAAAAAATAGTGTTGATTCAGAATGGGTTATGGTTTGTTCTGCCGAAAGAATAAAAGAGTTTTTAAATGTTAAAAAATACGTCATGAAAAAGTTATTGCTCGTATTTACGATTGTATTTGCCGGAATTTTAAATAGCATAGCTCAACCTAACCCCGGTTTTGAAAACTGGAGTACTGTATATAATTACCAGTCTCCGGATGGATGGGCAAATTTGAATTTCTTGTCGATTTTACCTCCCTTCAACCCTCTTTCTGCAATTAAAGCTACGGGTATAGATAAGCACTCAGGAAATTACGCGTTGAAAATAAAAACAATATTCGTTAGTAATAACCCCGCCCCTGATAGAATTGATGATACTGTAGGGCTTGTTTTTACAGGTAAAGTAAACATCTCTCCACCTTCTTATAAATATGGTTTCCCATTTACTGATCGTCCTGAAAAATTAAAATTTTGGTCGAAATATACTCCTGTTGGGAATGACACAGGAGGAGTGCGCGTTATTCTGCTAAAATATCATAGTACAGGTCGTGACACCGTTGCTATGGGGGAATTGTTTATTAATGAGACTGAAAATTATACCCTATTCCAGTGTGATCTTACCTACTATACAAATGAAACTCCTGATACAGCAGCAATTATTTTCGGCTCCAGTAAACATAAAGCTTTTGCAAGGGTAGGTAGCACATTGTATGTTGATGACGTATCATTTTCAGGCTGGGTTGGTATTGAGCAACATGATCTTTTTTCCGTTAAGGTTAAAACATTTCCAAATCCGGCAACAGATGTGCTGAATATCCTCGCACAGTTTGACGAAGCCTATAGCGTAAAAGTAATTGATGTTTCAGGTAAACCAACCGGAGTGTATAAAATTCAGAATTATTGCGCGAAAATAAATACCACGACTTTTGCCGATGGGGTCTACTTTTTTGAAATAAGGGACAAAAAAGAAAAAATACTTACGAAAGGAAAATTTAATATTATTAAATAAAAAGACAAGATTTTTTGCGTTTATGTGTTTTGAAATTGATACGTTAGCATATATTATTTATACTGCCATCTTAATTTTTCTGATAATACATGAAAAAAAACATACTCATCCTTATCATTTTATTTTTCGCCCTTTCAAATTGCATCGCCCAACCGAATGCTGGTTTTGAAAATTGGCATAATGAATATTCATTTGAGGTGCCTGATGGATGGCAAACTCTTAATTTAATGTCAATAGTTCCCCCTAATCCTGTTTCCGCATTTAAAGTTTCAGGTTTGGATAAGCATTCGGGCAATTACGCGTTAATGATCAAAACGGTTTTTTTTCCAAACAATTTTTTTCACGACTATATTGGTGATAGCACCGGTTCCGCTTTTACCGGAAAAGTAATTGTTTCCCCCGTTTCCTACAAATACGGTTTCCCATATACAGAGCGTCCGGAAAAGTTAGAGTTTTGGTGTAAATATACTCCTGTCGGGAACGATACTGGCGGGGTAGGTGTGATGCTAACCAAATGGAATGGAATAAGCCGTGATACTTTTGCTCTTTCAGCTGTAAACATTACTACTACCACAGCATACACTTTATTCCAAGTGAATCTAAATTATTATTCAACAGCCCCCCCCGATTCGGCTTCAATCATTTTCGTTTCCAGCAAACTACCTTCAACAGCTCGGGTAAATAGTAAAATTTATATAGATGATGTTGCATTTACCGGAGATGTTGGAGTTGAAAAATACAATTTTTTTTCTGACAAAGTAAAGATTTTTCCAAATCCCGCAACTGATGTTTTGACTGTTAATGCACAGTTTGATGAAGCAAGCATCGTAAAAGTAATGGACGCATTAGGTAAATCGGCAGGAGAATATAAAATTCAGAATTATAACACGAAAATAAATACCAGTACTTTTACAGAGGGAATTTATTTTTATGAAATAGACGATAAAAAAGGCGGAATACTTACCAAAGGGAAATTCAATATTATTAAATAGAAGTAGGCGTTTTTTTTGTAATAAATTAAATAAAAAATTCTTCTAAGAACTAACAATTATAAATGAAAAAATGTATTTCCAATTTTGTCATTTTAATTTCCCTGCATTTAAGTTGTAATGCTCAACTCAATGGTGGCTTTGAAAACTGGAGTAACGAATTTAATTATCAGGTCCCGGATAACTGGCAAACTCTGAATTTTCTTTCCATTTTCCCTCCTAATCCTATTTCCGCTTTTAAAGTTACAGGCATAGATAAGCACTCTGGAAATTACGCCTTGAAACTAAAAACAATATTCGTCAGTAACAACCCCGTTCCGGGAACACTTAATGATACTATTGGCTATGTTTTTACAGGGAAAGTAAATATTTCTCCCCCTTCATTGATAATTGGAATTCCATATACGGAACGTCCCGAAAAATTGAATTTCTGGGCAAAATATATCCCTGTTGGCGAGGACATTGGCGGAGTATCAGTTACTCTGCTAAAATGGAATACCACAAACCATGATACCATTGCAAACTGTGATATTAAAATTGATTCAACCATATTATCATATACTTTATTCCAAATGCATCTTAATTATTTTTCAACCGCATTGCCCGATACCCTTATTATTGGTTTTACTCCCAGCTATAAAAAGTCAATAGCAAGAGTTGGTAGTTCATTATATTTAGATGATGTTGCATTTACAGGATGGGTAGGTATTGAAGAACCCAATCCCTATACTGACAAAATAAAAATATTTCCTAATCCGGCAACTGATATTGTGAATATCCTTGCAGAGATTGAGGATGCCGACCATGTCCAAATAATTAATAATGCAGGCAAGTTGTTGAGTGTTTATAAAATCCAGAATTATAGCGCCAAAATAAATATCGATTTATTCGCAGAGGGTATCTATTTCTATGAAATACGGGACAAAAAAGACAGAATTCTTACGAAAGGGAAATTTACTGTTGTTAAATAATGAATCTACAGCCAATCATACACTTGCCAATCATGGGTGTACGACAAATTTCCCTTTTTTAGAATTGTTCCGTAGGAACATTATATCGGTAGAAAAAATAACAACGAAACAATAAAAGTTCCGTCAGGAACGAAACATTCTATATTCCGTGTCTACGACACTTTTATTTCTATAGGAATCAGAACTTCTACCAATATTTAACTCCTAACGGAGTTGGTAAAAAATAAACTAAAAGGGATATTTGTCATACACCCCTAATCATAGCGTTCGGGGATTTTGAATAAAAATCATTAATTTAGCGAAAAATAAATCTTTAACAGATCCAATTCATAAAATCTAAAATTATTAATATGGCTACGGGAAATATTAATAAAATTTTTTTAAGCATTAACAGAACAGAACAAAGCAAGAACGAAAAAAGGTTACTGCTAACATTGCAACGTGCTGGATTTTATTTTTCTTCCCCAACCGAAAAAGTGCTGTCAGACTCCGGTAAAGGCTATGTTTTACCAAAAGAGGAGGATGCGGAGAATATTGATCTTGCAATCCAAAATTCTTTCTGCTCAATACATTTTATCGAAAAAAAGCAACTTGAAAAAACAGACGATATTTCAATGAGCGAATATCATTTTAATAAAGCACGTAAAAAAATTGAAACAGATAAAAAGTATAAAACCTTCATTTGGATGCCCGGCAAATTTGATGACTCCGATGCGGATAAAAGGCAGTTGGATTTTATTAACCGACTTCAGCATCATTTGTCAAATAACATGATTTTATCGCGTGTTCCATCGGCTATTCAATTTGTTGAAGATGTTCGCCTTATTTTAGAGCAACAAGTTAAAAAAGTGTATGATATAACGCCAACGGATGTCTTTTTGATAGTTAACCAAAGGGATGAGAATGAAACAATGCGCATACAAACAATGCTTTCCGGAATTTTAAAATTTGTTAAACTTGTTATCATACAGAACTCAGATGTTGACTATGAAGAATATGCCGCACAACAAATGAATGTTAGTAAACTTTCAGTTATTTATTATAAAAACGCATCGGATTGGGCGCTTCCTTTTGTGCAACAAATATGGAAAAAAGTAGGCGGCGCGGGTGCAAAATCTCCCATACTCTTTATTAGTGATGCAGAAGCAACTATCAATAACATTAAAAATTTCAAAGCTCCAAGAGTTTCCTGCTTTAATCTACCTTGCGAGCTCATCCCATTAGAGATTAAAGTACAGTTTGATTCAATAAATGAAAATAAATAAATTTTAAATGTGTCGATTGGATAAGTTAAAAATGTGTTAATTAATTACCAAATTTTAAACTTGTCAAATTTCCAAATTATATTTGTCAGATGGAACAGCTTAGTCCCGAGCAATTAATGATTGAAAAACAAAAACTTGATTCTTTAAGACAAGAACTTGAAGAAAAGAACAAGCAAATGTGGAGTATGTCGGAAACTGTTTATAAAGAAAAAAAGAAAATAGAGGAGCAATTAAAAGAGATTCTTCAGGAAAAATCTATTCTCGAAACTCAAAAAAGTGAAAATGAAAAAAAAGTGAAAATGCTTTGGGATCAGAGCACTGCTATACACCACGAAAAGGAAAGAATTGAAAAATTAAAAATACAAATTGAATACCGTCATAAAGAAATAATAGATAGCGTACATTATGCGAAAAAAATTCAACGTGCGATACTTCCTTCTCAGGAACTCGTAAATTGTTTCCTTCCGGATTCTTTTGTTTTTTTTAAACCAAAAAATATTGTAAGTGGAGATTTTTATTGGGCACACCGTATCGATCAACATCAGGTACTGTTTGCTGCCGTTGATTGTACCGGACATGGCGTTCCGGGGGCATTTATGAGTATCATGGGATATCACCTGCTGGAACAGGTAGTAATTGAACACCACCTAATTGAGCCGGCACTCATATTAACTGAGTTAAGCCGATCTGTTGTAAAGTCTTTAAAACAAACGAATGAGTTGGAATCTGTAAAAGATGGGATGGACATCGCATTATGTAAAATAGATTACCAAAATAATAAACTGGAATATGCCGGAGCACACAATTCATTGTACCTGGTAAGAAATGGAATTCTTACAGAAACAAAAGCGGATCGTAAATCTATTGGAATTTCATTAGCAAAATCTGATCTGTTTTTAAACAATACAATAGCATTAGAAAAAGGGGACTGCTTGTATGTCTTTTCCGATGGTTATGCCGACCAAAAGGGAGGACCGGATAATGAAAAGTTTTTTTACCAACCATTCAGAGAGTTATTAATAAAAATCCATCCCCTGAGTATGCAAGATCAAAAACAGATTTTAGAAAAAGTTATTACTGAATGGAAAGGCGACAATGGGCAAATTGATGACATGCTGGTAATTGGAGTAAAAATATAAAAAGATATCCTCCCCGTATTCTCTGATAAAATATAGAAAAAATCTACTAAAATGATTCATTACATTATTACATTATCGACGATTTCTAAAGTAAATTCAGTAATTTAGGGTTTTATTATACCGAATGCACACAGCATTTTCATTTTAGTATACATTGAATCGTATGGGTACATGAAAAAGATTTTTCTCCTGATTATTGTATTGATTGTTAGTTTTAGCAATACGTTTGCGACGCATAACCGTGCCGGAGAAATTACTTACCAGCACATTATAGGCAGAACATTTAAAATAATAGTTACCACTTATACCAACAATAACCCTCAGACTACGCAGGCTGACCGTTGTGAGCTGAATGTGATTTTTGGTGATGGCGATAGTGCCATTGCCCCTCGTATAAATGGACCTTCTATTTTATGTAATACTGCAGATGGTGAATCTATTGCTACCTGGACCCAAAAAAATATTTACGAAACAACACACACCTACCGGGGAGATGGAAATTATACCATTACCATGGAGGATCCTAATCGTAATGACGGTATTTGTAATATTCCCGGTTCCGTTAATCAATCTTTTTTTCTTCGCTCTGAATTAGTAATTAATACCTGGTTAGGACCTAATGACTCTCCTACATTACTTAATCCGCCCATTGATCAAGCTTGCACCGGAGAATGTTTTGAACATAACCCCGGAGCTTATGATGCTGATGGCGATAGTTTATTTTATTGCTTAACCACTTGCTATGCCAATGGGCAGGCTATCTATGGATATTCTTTGCCTCCTAATATGTCGCCGACTGACATTAATCCTCTTAATGGTGATTTAATCTGGTGTACGCCTCCAATGATTTGCCAATATAATGTGGCTATATTAATCAAAGAATACCGAAGGTCTCCTTACAATAATCAGCGGTATTACATTGGATCTATTTTGCGGGATATGCAAATTGATGTAGCGGCTTGTGTTAACACGGCCCCAAAAATTAACAATATCAATGATACCTGCGTTGTCGCGGGAACTAATCTTAATTTCACAGTAACAGCTAATGATGCTGAATTAAATATTGTTACCCTGACGGCTACCGGAGGACCTTTCCAACTGAACCCTGCCGCTACATTTTTATCTACACCGGCTTTAAGCCCGGTAACAGGGCAATTTGACTGGAGTCCAAATTGTAACCAAGTTCAACTATTACCCTATTTAATTACATTTAAAGCGAAGGATAGCAATCCTACCACTCCATTAATTGATTTTGAATCTGTTTTTATTCGTGTTATTGCCCCCGCACCAACAGGTTTAACAGCTATACCAGGGGGAACAAGCATTTTTCTTAATTGGAATGTGCCGCTTTGTAATGACACTACAGGAAGCAATCCATTAGTAGGGTATAAAATTTATCGAAAAAATAGTTGCGACGTATGGATACCAAGCCCTTGTGAAACCGGCGTGCCGGCTTATACCGGCTATACATTAATTGGAGCTACGCCACCATATTTACCCGCATTTACCGATAATAATAATGGTTCGGGGTTAACAAATGGAATTGATTATTCATATCTTGTGATTGCTTATTATGCTGATGGCTCACAAAGTTATGCCTCAGGAGCTGTTTGCTCACAATTAGTACGGGATGTGCCAATTATTACCAATGTAAGTGTAATAAGCACCGGAATAAATGATAGTATCCGGGTACATTGGGTTAAGCCCATAGGGAATTCTTCAAACCTTGATACCATTGCAAATCCTCCACCTTATGAATATCGTTTAATGCAGGCACAGGGATTTAATCCCGCGAATACCGCATTCACGCAGGTAGCAAGTTACATACAGCCTGCATATTACCAATTGACTGATTCAAGTTTTGTAAGCACCGGTTTTAATACCCGGGATACAGCTTATTCTTACCGTGTTGATTTTTATTCCAATAGTGTTTTTAAAGGCTCTACAAGTACCGCGTCTTCAGTGTTTTTGACAACATTACCTACTGATAATAAAATAAATTTATCATGGCAGGAGTTTGTCCCATGGACAAATTACAGGTATGATATTTACCGCGCATTTCCTGTAGGATCGTCGACCTTTGTAAAAATCGACACCTCCGTTACTCAATCCTATATTGATACCGGGTTAGTAAATGGTGTGAATTATTGTTACAAAATAATAAGTGTTGGTCAATATTCAGATGTAATTTTGCCACGACCTTTATATAACAGTTCGGAGATAAAATGTGATCAGCCGATCGATCTTATTCCTCCCTGCCAACCAACTTTTACGGTTACAAATGATTGTGATAATTTTCAAAACATTCTTTCATGGACAAACCCAAACACCTATTGCAGTGATGATGCGGCACAATTCAATATATATTTTTCAACAACCATGGATGGCGCATTAATACTGATATACAGCTCCACTGATTTGAATACCACTACTTTCATACACCATTTTTCATTTGAAGGCATTCCATCTGTTGCAGGCTGTTATGCAGTTACCGCAGTAGATTCCGCTGGTAATGAAAGTCCTGCTGTTACAAAAACGTGTGTGGATAATTGCCCTGTGTATGAATTGCCAAATGTATTTACACCCAATGGAGATGGGCAAAATGATCTTTTTATTCCATTGCCTTATCGTTATATTAAAGATATTGACATTAAAATATACAACCGTTGGGGTCAATTAATCTTTGAGACAACCAACCCTGATATTTTATGGGACGGCAAAAATAAAAACACTAAAAAGATATGCTCCGATGGAACCTATTTCTATATTTGCCTTGTTAACGAAATTCGTATAGATGGTTTCAAACCACGCATTTTGAAAGGATTTGTTCAACTCATCATGGACAAAAACTTACCAACCAATTAAATTAATTTGAGAATTTAATATTATATGTTTTCAGGAATTATAGAAGGAGTAGGTAAAGTTTTGGCATTGCGAAAAGAACAAAGCAACCTCCACATTACCATAAAAGCAGCATTTACAGAGGAACTCAAAGTGGATCAAAGCATCGCTCACAATGGCGTATGCCTTACCATTGTGGACATTAAAAACGACGCATACACAGTTACCGCGATTGCCGAAACGCTACAAAAAACGAATTTCGGTTTTCTGGAAACCGGTGATATAATAAATTTAGAACGATCCATGAAACTGGGTGATAGGCTGGATGGACATATTGTTCAAGGGCATGTTGATCAAACAGCTGTTTGCAAAAATATCGAAGAAGCGAATGGCAGCTGGGTGTTTACGTTTGAATACGATGCTTCACAAAATAACATAACGGTTGAAAAAGGTTCAGTATCCGTAAACGGTGTTAGTTTAACTGTTGTGGATTCAAAAAATAATTCTTTTTCTGTTTGTATCATTCCTTACACTTTTGAACATACCAATTTCAAGACCATTCAAGTCGGAACACATGTAAATCTGGAGTTTGATATTTTAGGGAAATACATTAGTAAACTAATGAGTACTACAGCTTTGTAGGTTGCGTATTCATTAAAACACCTCAGTCGCCACTCTTCGTGTAGATTCAGAAGCACCCATGGTATAATAATGCAAACAGGGAGATTTGTGTTTGACAAGCTCTTTCGATTGATTAATGCACCATTCAATGCCTACCTCTTTTACAGCTGCATCTGTTTTACATTTTTCAATTTGTTCTAACAAAGGTTGAGGAACATCTATTTTAAATATTTTAGGTAAAAGCGTTGCTTGTTTTTTCGCCGTTAAAATTTTTAATCCCGGTATGATCGGAACCGTAATGCCCATCTCTCTGCACTTTTTTACAAATTCAAAAAATTTTGAATTATCAAAAAACATCTGAGTAACAATGTATTCCGCCCCCGCATCAATCTTAGCTTTCAGATATTTTATTTCGGAAATCATATTAGGGGATTCAAAATGTTTTTCGGGATAACCTGCAACACCGATACAAAAATTAGTAGGAGCAACATCGGCTAATTCGTCTTCAATATATCTCCCTTTATTCATGTGGCTTACTTGTTTCACTAAATCAATCGCAAAGGCATGTCCATTAGGTTCCGGAATAAATTCGGGCTCACTTTTAATTGAATCGCCACGCAATGCCAGCACATTATCTATGCCTAAAAAATGCAGATCGATTAAGGCATTTTCGGTTTCTTCTTTGCTGAAACCACCACATATAATATGTGGAACAGTATCCACATGGTATTTATTAATAATAGCTGCACAAATACCAACGGTTCCAGGTCGTTTGCGGATACTTACTTTTTCAAGATAACCTCCTTCACGTTTTTTATACAAGTATTCTTCCCTGTGATAGGTAACATCAACAAATGAAGGTTTAAATTCCATCAGAGGGTCAATTCCATCAAAAATAGATTGTATGCATTTCCCTTTTAAGGGAGGTAGTATTTCGATGGAAAAAAGTGTTGATTGCGCTTGTTTGATGTGATCTATAACTTTCATAATAACAAATTAAATTATCTTTTTAAATCAGGTAGCCTGAAAATGTGTTTATAATTACCAAATCAGATTACCCGATATTTAAACAGATACAAAGTAACGTTACGATTAATTATAAAACAAATTAATATTTAACAAGCCCGTAAATCTATTTTAAAAACCGCAACTCATCTTATTTTATTGTCAAATTAGGGTGTACGACAAATTTCCCTGATTTCATAAATTTTAGAAACCATCGCGGATATTTCGACAGGCTCAATATGACTCGCGCGCCGTCAGTCAGAGCTTGTCGAAGACCTTGGGGAGGCATTTATGTTTGAAGGTTCCATAACATGATGGCTTGCTTCAAGGTAGAGAATAAATATATTTAGGGATATTTGTCGTACACCCTCAAATTATCAAAACAATAAAAATCACGCAAATTGTTTAACTTTGTAAGTGTTAAGGAAAAAAATTATGCGCAATTATTTGAAAATTATTCTATTATTATTTCCCGCAGCTTTATTTGCTCAGCCCAATCAAACAATTGATAACAACGGATATAATACGTTTTATTACGATAATGGAAAGGTTTCCAGCGAAGGCACAATGCGAGATGGTAAACCAAATGAATATTGGAAAACGTATTCGCTTAATGGAGCAATAAAATCAGAAGGGAACAGGAAGAATTTTCAATTGGATAGTACTTGGAAATTTTATAATGAGCTAGGACAGCTTGCCTTTGAATTCAATTATAAAGAAGGAAAGAAAAATGGATTAAAAAAAACATTTGATACAAAGGAGAAGTTTTTACTCCTATCTGAAAATTTTGAAAATGATGTAAAACAAGGGAACACAATTATTTATTATAGCCCTTCGGCTGCCTCCGGAAAGGTTGGAAAAGTAAAACAAACCATCCCATTTGTTAATGGAAAAGAAGAAGGGTTAGGTCTTGAATATGCGCCAGACAGCACTATTATTACTATTACTGAATACAAAATGGGGTTTATTCAGAAAGATGAAAAAATAAACAGGAGAGATGGAAAGAACTTTAAACAAGGTGTTTGGAAAGAGTTTTATCCTTCAGGTGTTTTAAAGCAAGAAGTCTCCTATTCTGACGATAAAATGAATGGTTATTTGAAGGAATATTCGGCAACCGGAAGTCTTTTAAATACAAGTAAATACCTGCATGGTGCCTTACAAACAGATGTTCCTGAGCTAGCCAAACTGGATGTAAAAACAGAATATTTTAGTAGTGGGCAGGTAAAATTTACCAGAACCTACAAAGACGGTGTTCCTGAAGGGATTCATCGCGAATTTTCAATAGAAGGGAAAGTGGTTGCCGCAAAAGTTTATGTGGAGGGCGTTTTAACAGCAGAAGGAATTTTAGACACTTTGGGCAGACAACAAGGAATTTGGAAAGAATATTATCCGGAAGGAGAACTGAAATCCCTTGGACAATATATAAATAGTAAACGTATAGGTGAATGGGTATTTTATCATGCTAATGGCAAAATTGAACAAAAAGGTATCTATGATAAAAAAGGTAAAGCCCAAGGTAGTTGGAAATGGTTTTACGAAACAGGAAATTTATTACGTGAAGAAAATTATGTAAATAACCTGCTTGATGGAATTATGACGGAATATAGCGATAGCGGAAAAGTAATTACCAAAGGAGAATTTATTGATGGACAAAAAGAGGGTTCATGG
The DNA here is from genome assembly GCA_036170475.1 of Bacteroidia bacterium. Taxonomy (GTDB): domain Bacteria; phylum Bacteroidota; class Bacteroidia; order 2-12-FULL-35-15; family 2-12-FULL-35-15; genus 2-12-FULL-35-15. Next base: position 34,555 of record JAVHPE010000223.1, read on the forward strand.
ATGATGGAGCTGCAAGGTTACAGAGAAGAAGGTTCCTATAAAGCGGACAAACGAGATGGTGAATGGAAACACCTTTATACAGATAACGGAAAACTTCGCTTTGTAGGTAAATTTATTGATGGCATTCCTGATGGAATGCAAATTTTTTATTATTCCAATGGAAATGAAAAACAAACCGGCAAATATGCAGGTGGTTCCAAAGAAGGCGAATGGAAATTTTATGACGAAAGTGGTTATTTATTTTTAACTATCTTATTTAAAAATGATATTGAAATACGGTTTGATGGAATAAAAGTGGTTCCCGAAACAGTTGCGGACTAAAAAAAATTAATTCTTTAACCTATACAGATTCGCCTTATTGATTATTATTTGATC
>JAVHPE010000224.1:0-34848 GCA_036170475.1 Bacteroidia bacterium
AATTTTTTAGCAAATCCAGCACTTTTTTTGCGTAATTGTTATATTTTTCACTTATCGGCAATACGGAAATTTGTTCCGGACTAAGCCATAATGGGAATTTCCCGGCACAATGTTCTATTAAAACTGCAATAAACCGTTCTAATGAACCAAAAGGTGCACGGTGAATCATTACCGGACGGTGTTTTTGATTGTCGCTTCCGGTATATTCCAATTCAAACCGTTCGGGCAGATTATAATCTACCTGTATGGTACCGAGCTGCCATTTTCTGCCAATAGCATCTTTAACCATAAAATCTAATTTTGGTCCATAGAATGCTGCTTCACCCAATTCCACTGTTGTTTTTAAACCTTTTTCCGCCGCCGATTCAATAATTGCCTGCTCCGCCAATAGCCAGTTTTCATCAGAACCAATATATTTAGTTTTATCCTCCGGATCGCGCAATGATATCTGTGCGGTAAAGTCGTTAAAATCTAATGCTTTAAATACATACAGCACTAAATCGATTACTTTACAAAACTCTTCTTTTACCTGATCGGGGCGACAAAATAAATGCGCATCATCTTGTGTAAAGCCACGCACACGTGTTAGACCGTGTAATTCACCAGCTTGTTCATAACGATATACTGTACCAAACTCAGCAAAGCGAAGTGGCAAGTCCTTATAAGAACGAGGAGAAGTTTTATAAATTTCGCAATGGTGAGGACAGTTCATCGGTTTTAAAAAGAACTCTTCACCTTCATGCGGTGTTTTGATAGGCTGAAAAGAATCGGCGCCATATTTCTCATAATGACCAGAAGTGATGTACAGATTTTTATTACCAATATGCGGTGTTGCTACAGGCAAATAACCATCTTTAATCTGGGCTTTTTGTAAAAACTGAATCAAGCGTTCACGCAATGCAGCCCCTTTGGGTAACCATAATGGCAATCCCATCCCTACTTTTTCAGAAAAAGCAAATAATTCCAATTCCTTACCTAACTTGCGATGGTCACGCTTTTTAGCTTCTTCCAATAACACTAAATAGTCTGCTAAATCTTTCTGCTTAGTGAAAGTGATGGCATAAATACGAGTAAGCATTTTATTTTTTTCATCGCCACGCCAATAGGCACCGGCAATATTCATCAGCTTTACCGCCTTAATATAACTTGTATTGGGGATATGTGGACCACGGCATAAATCGGTAAAATTTCCTATTTCATAAAAGCTAATAGTGCCGTCCTGTAAACCATCAATTAACTCCAGTTTATATTCGTCACCTTTTTCTTTAAAATAAGCAATAGCATCGGTTTTGGATACTTCTTTACGGATAAATGCATTGCCCAGACGAGCCAGTTCAATTATTTTATCTTCTATTTTTTTGAAATCTTCCTGAGATATTATTTTACCACCTAAGTCAATATCGTAATAAAAACCATTTTCAATAGGTGGTCCGATACCAAATTTAGTACCCGGATAAATTGCTTCAATAGCCTCAGCCATCAAGTGTGCAGAGGAATGCCATAATGTCGATTTCCCTTCCGTATCATTAATTGTCAATAACACTAATTTTGCATCAGCGTTAATTGGGCGTGTTGAATCCCATATTTCATAACCTGTCCCGAGCGAAGTCGAGAGATTGACTTTTGCAGCCAAAACATTGCGGGCTAAGCCTTCGGAAATGGATTGAGCGATTTTAAGTGCGGTAGTTCCTTTTTCGTATTGACGAATAGAACCATCTGGTAGTGTGATATTTATCATATTAAGTAGATTCAAGATGTTAGAATCAAGAATCAAGATTTTATAACCAAGAAGTATTTTATTTTTCTTGGTTCTTGCATCTAAATTCTTGGTTCTGAAATTTTAAGGCTACAAATATAGTAAATATTGGTTTTGAGGAAATGACGGGGCATAAGAATTTTTAAAATCGCATCAAACAATTACTCTCCCCCGGTATCCGTTTCTGTTCCGATAAGCAACATGATACAGCCCGATTTAGGTTTCCCTGATAAGCTGGGCGGTAACTTATAATAAATATAATAGTCCCCGGATTTAGTTGGTTCAAATTTCAGAAGATTAACATCCTTTGTTTTGGTATTATCGAAAACCTTGGTAGATTTTTTTGCGGTAATTTTATTATCGTAAATAGTAATATTTACTGGCTCTTCAGAATAAGCGGAGCAAAATACGAGTTGATATTTTTCATCTTCAATAGCGACAAAATGCCCTTCAATTATTTTTGTTTTTTTATCAAAAACGAATTCACACATCCACACACCAGTACAACCATAAGGTCTTTTGAAATTATTTTTACAGTCTTTAATTACCGCTCTGGCAAGGCATTGTGCAGAGGAAAAATAATTATTACACAATAAGGAATAGATTAAAATTGTAAATATTATCGCGACTTTTTTCATGCTTAAGAGATAATAAAATATGAACCCAATACAAAAACCGGAATAACTGTACCTCGATTTTTAACGATATTTAAGATGATAGATTTGCTATTATTTTTCTCTGTCTCTGTCTCTATCATAACAATTTTGTTTAGTATGGATTACTCATTAATAAATTTAGTACGTAATTTTTCAATTTCCGCAGTCAGCAGAGCAACATCAGCATTTGTAAGCAATATTTTTTTTTGATTGTTTTCATCCTCATTCTGATTGTTTTTTACTTCCGGCAAACTGTCATAAATAGTTTTAATTTTTTTTAAATCAGCAATCAATCCGGTAATGGCAGGATCTTTTTTTTCTTCAAACGTAAGAGCGTTTATAATACTTTCCAGAATTGCCATTTGCTGAGAAATTTTTTTATTTAACACTTGTTCATCCTCTTTTTTAAAAACTTTTGATGCGATGAACAGGCTTTCGATCCAGTCTCCGGCAAATGCTATTGCCGTAATTTGCTGTTGGTTGTTTTCATTCAAATACATATCCGTTTCCATTTGCAACTCAGATACGATAGTTGACAGGGAATCCAGGTTGTTAATGTTTTTCTCAAAACGTTTTGGAATATTAATTTGCTCATACACGGTTCCAAGTCCTAAATCATAAGCCATATCGCGTGAGAGTTTCATATATTCCATTGCAACCTGATTTTGTTTGTTCAATAAAGCGTAAGATAAATCAGCGCTATAAACTCCCAGATTCAATGATTTTGTTAATTTAGTAACATATTTTTTTTGGTCTTTCATAGGGCTGGTTATGCCCGCTTTGTATTTCATTCCCGCTTTTTTGAATATGGAAGCAATTTGTAAAGGCGAAGGCAAAGAATAGTTTGCCTTTTCAGTTAAAACAGTTGCTGTGGTATCTCCAACAGTAACTTCTGATTTGGGTTCCTCCTTTGGGGTTTCTGTATTACATGCCACTAATAATATCCCAATGGAAATAAAAATAGCACCTTTTAGCAGTCGGTTTTTTTTCTTTGTAATCATTTTTTTTTTAATTAACGAAAGGTTAAAATAACAATCTGAAAAAATATTTAGTCCAACTTAAGCAATCAAAATTAAATACATCAAAAGATTAAAATTTAATTGAAACTGAGGAAAAATATTATTTTAGGAATGCAAAAATATTAATTCTTTGATTTATAATACAAGGTTGAACAATTTTCTTTTCTAAAAATAATATTGGATTGTTCTTTAATTTCTTCAGCGGTTACAGAAAGGTATTTCCCAACTTCATTATTTATCATATCCGCGTCGCCTAACAGTTCAGAAACAGCAAGGTTTGTAGCCTTATTTAATATTTCCACTTCACCAAAAATATGAGACGCTTCCATTTTATTTTTCACTTTGGTTAACTCATCGACAGAAACCAAGTTTGATTTTATTTTTTGAAGTTCTTCATTAATTGCATCATCAGCCTGGTCCATTGTTACTCCTTCGGTAAGCTTACCCGAAACCACAAATAAGCCCTTATCAAAATCGCTCATCACATAGGCATGAATGTCACTAAATAATTTTTTTTCCTTAATTAAAACGTTGTGCAAACGAGATGAATTACCTTGTGAAAGCACATCCGAAATTAAGTCAACGGAATAATATTCTTTATCATACCTTGAGCACATGTGGTATGCTTTATAAATAGCATCAGCAGGGACATCCCGCTCAACGGTTAAGCTACGAGCTTCTGTTTGTAATGGTTCCTGAGGTAAATTGCGTAAATTATCCGGACCTTTTTTTATAGGACCAAACCATTTTTCAGATAATTGTTTTATTTCTTCAAACTCCACATTGCCTGCCACTACCATTATTGCATTATTAGGACAATAAAATTTTCTAAAAAAACTTTTAACATCCACTATCTTCACATTTTCAATATGTGATATTTCTTTGCCAATTGTATCCCATGAATAAGGATGTACTTTAAATGCCATTGGTCTCAGCAAAAGCCATACATCGCCATAGGGTTGATTCAAATACCGTTGTTTAAATTCTTCAATGACCACATTGCGTTGTACTTCCAAGCTCTTTTCAGAAAAAGCCAGACTCAACATTCTATCCGATTCTAACCAGAATCCAGTTTCAATATTTTCGGAAGGAAGTGTTAGGTGAAAATTGGTAATATCATTTGTAGTGAAAGCATTATTTTCACCGCCGACAAGTTGCAATGGTTCATCAAAACTGGGAATATTGACAGAACCACCAAACATCAAATGCTCGAAAAGGTGAGCAAAACCAGTTTGGTTGGGGTTTTCATCCCGGGAACCAACGTTATACAAAATATCTATACAAGCCAGAGGCGTTGACTTATCCTGATGCACAATTACTTTTAACCCATTGGCTAATTCAAACTTATCAAATTTTATCATTGTTTTTATTTAGAATTGAGATGTGAGATATGAGATATGAGATATGAGATGCGAAATATGATTGTTTGAAGTTATATGATAAACACATCTCAATACTCACATCTATTTAATTCCAGTTTAGCCTGTTTAAATTCTTCAATAATTTCATCAACAATCGCTTTTGCGGGAAGTATCTCATGGATCAATGCGGCAACCTGTCCTATTTCCAGTTCTCCTTCATCAAGGTTTCCTTCAAACATACCAATTTTTGCACGGCCACGGCCCAATAATTTCGTAAGTTCTTCAGTTGGAGCGCCTCTATATTCAGCTTCCTGAACGAGGTCGAAAAATTTATTTTTTAGCAAACGAACAGGAGTCAGTTGTTTTAACATCAGTTTTGTATCCCCTTCTTTAGAGGAGATTACCTGATTTTTAAAATTAATATTTGCCGAAGCTTCAATGGATGCGACAAAGCGACTGCCGATCTGAACACCATCAGCACCCAATGCCAAAGCAGCAAGCATAGCACGTCCTGTCCCTATTCCTCCGGCAGCGATAAGGGGAATTTTAATTGCTTGTTTTACCAGAGGAATCAAACAAAGCGTTGTGGTTTCTTCACGTCCGTTATGACCGCCAGCTTCAAAACCTTCGGCGACAATAGCATCAACACCAGCATCCTCCGCTTTTTTTGCAAACATCGCATTAGCAACAACATGCACTACAGTAATACCATTATCCTTTAATTTATTTGTCCAGGTCTTGGGATTTCCAGCGGATACAAAAACAATTTTTACACCTTCCGAAATAATAGTATTGATATGTTTATCAATATCAGGGTATAGCATAGGAAGATTCACACCAAATGGTTTATTGGTGGCTTTTTTACATTTTTGAATATGTTGCAGCAATACATCCGGGTGCATACTTCCGCTACCAATCAAACCCAAACCTCCGGCATTACTGACTGCTGAAGCAAGTTCCCAGCCACTACACCATATCATTCCAGCCTGAATGATAGGATACTGAATGTTAAAAAGTGCTGTTATTCTATTTTCCATGATTACTGATTTTTTGTATAGAGGTTGCGAAGGTAAAAATAAGGTTACGAATAACTAATAAAAAACGAATTTTGCGAAAACAATAGTTTTTATTTTTGTAAATTCGTGACCATAGTTTTTAATTTGTAAATTCGTAACCATTCGTTTATTCGTAACCCTGTAATTAGTAGAGATAATGAAGTACAGAATTTCGAAAGCTACAAAAAAACTGCACGGCAGTATTGGACTTACCGCTTCAAAAAGCGAGAGTAACCGTGCGTTGATCATTCAGGCACTTTGCAGCGAAAGATTTGAAATAAATAATCTGGCAACTGCTGAAGATACTGTAGTTTTACAAAAAATTCTAAACATAGCAGCCAGTAAACCTCACTCAGGGTTAAGATATGATGTTGGCGCTTCGGGAACCGCGATGCGTTTTTTAACCGCTTTTTTTGCAACAAAAGCAGGAACAACTATTTTAACAGGCTCGGAGCGAATGAAAAAACGCCCCATTGGAATATTGGTAAATGCGCTACGGGATCTGGGTGCCAATATTGAGTATTTAGAGGAAGAAGGCTTCCCTCCTCTAAAAATTACCGGCAAAAAATTAACGGGTACTGAAATAGAAATGGATGGAAACGTCAGTAGCCAGTATATTACAGCATTATTGCTTATTTCACCCGAATTACAAAACGGATTAGTTATTAAATTTAAAGGGGAAGTAACCTCTTGGCCATATATTAATATGACACTGAAAATGATGGAAGAGTTTCGTGTTTATGGACAATGGCACGAAAATTTTATTTCGGTAAGTAAACAAAAATATCACAAAAAAAGTGAGCCATTATATCTTTTTGAAGTTGAGGCAGATTGGAGTTCCGCATCCTACTGGTATGCCATTGCGGCCTTATCAAAGGAAGTCGATTTTATTATCAAAGGGTTAAAACAGCCGAGTTTACAGGGCGATTCAATTGTTGCGGATATTTTTTCATTTTTTAATATAAAAACAGAATTCATTCCGGGTGGAATTCATTTAACAAAAATAAAAGGAAGAAAAGAACATTTTAGTTTTGATTTTTCTGATTGTCCTGATTTAGCGCAAACTATTGCAGTTGTTGCAAGCGCTTTAAATATCCCTACCTTGTTTAATGGGTTACATACTTTACGAATTAAAGAAACTGACCGGATTATCGCTTTAAAAAATGAGTTAAAAAAATTAGGTGTGGAAGTAGAAATTGTAAATGATAATTCAATAGAAATACATCCGAAAACTTCACTTGTTCATCCTCCATCTCCAATCAAAACATACGATGATCACCGTATGGCAATGTCATTTGCTGTTTTGGCGATGAAACTTGATTCAATTACTATTAATTACCCGGAAGTAGTAAAAAAATCGTATCCTGAATTTTGGAATGATTTAAAAAGTGTTGGTTTTAAGATTGAAGAAGTATAAAATAAATTTTAGGATTGCTGATTTATACCAAACGCACATTGCTTTACGCACATTATCTACGAAATACGAATTAATACGAATTTACGAAATCCTTATCAATTCGTATATTGGTACCGATTCGTAATCGTAGATATTAACAAATTTTTCGAGAATCTAAGTTGTTTTTGGTATAATTTATTTTAATATAATCTCCACTAAAACAGAGTAATGGTCTGAAAGATCTTTATTATGCTTACTCCATTTTTGTTGAAATATTTTTACACATCGTTTGGTAAAATTAAGTTTACTGCCATTTTTTTTGCATAAAACATAATCAATAAGTTGTTCTTTATCCTTACTACTCGATACTAAATCATTTTTTCCACCAACATGGGAAAATTGATTTTCCCCAACTATTTCTCCATCTTCCACCTCCATGATAGAAAGGAGTTGCTCGTAATTTTTTTTATCATCTTTCCTTGTATTTAAATCACCAACAAGAAATTGAGGTACACCGGTTTCTGTATGAGGTATCATCAATTTATTTTTAATTTCCTCATATTGAATTTGCCTGATTTGTTGTCCGGACACTTTTCTTCCATCAGCTGATTGCAAATGTGTACCAATGATTTGAACCTTATGATTATTTTTAATTAAATCAACAAGTATAGCTCCTTTAGAAGCAAAACATTCGATGCTGCCGGAAATTGAAAAAAATATATCATCTTTTACATTTAATGGCAGTTTGCTAATAATAAAAACCCCGGTGCTAAGTCTGTAAAAACGTTTTCGTTTTGGAGCTCCGGTCTGATATGGAAATTTTTCTTTCAATCCTTTCCAGATGATATTTCTTGCTTTATGATCAAATGCTTCCTGAAAAACAATCACATCAATATTTTGGTCTTTCAATTGTTCCACAATGGCATGAGCTCTTTTAACCTGACCGTTAAGGAATACCATTCGAGGGCGCATATAAAGGTTCCAGGTAAGGATGCTCAATTTATCATTGTCTGATGATTGTTGGTTTGATTGTGCAATTGAAGTGTTTACAAAAAATGCACAAAGAAAAGTTGTGAACAATAAAGGGAAAAAATATTTTTTTAACATCTGAATATGAATTTATTGTTTGAAGAGCGAATTTAGTTACGAATTAATTAATTTTTTATATTCAAAATTTGCGTAGGTAAAATGTTTAAAATAATTTAAACAAAACTGTGTGTCTTTCTTTTTTCTTGAAAAAAAAGAAACAAAAATTCAAGAACAAACGATTCCTCCCCACAAGCAACACAACATCGCGTTTGTTCATTCCTCGCGCACATTTTCATAAGTTTATTTTTGCAAAAAAAAGCGAAATTGATATTTTTTGTTTTGTTCAAGTTATTTTGAAAACTTTACTAGGAAACCTATTCAAACTATTTACTAATCCTCTCTTTTTAGAAATAAGAAATAAATAGTTACAAGTAATACACCAACAGCAGCAAAGGAAAACGAGACATACGGACTAAAACTTACCCATAATAAACCAGCAATACTACTTGCAAAAAGTGTAGCAAAACTTGCGCAACTTGAATAAAATCCTATAGCTGTAGCTGTTTCCGAGTTTGGAACTATTTTAGAAATCCATGCTTTTGAAACTCCATCAGTAGCAGCAGCGTAAATACCGTATATAAAAAACAGGATATACAACATCATTTCGTTTTGGACAAAAACCATTCCTCCGTAAACAATTGCAAACAATAGTAAGCCAATCACAAAGGTTGGTTTCATACCTATCTTATCTGCCAATGAGCCTATCGGATATGCAAATAAAGCATATACTAAATTGTAAAAAACGTATACGCCAATTATATGCAAATCACTAATACCGATATTTTTTGCCATCAATAATAAAAACACATCAGAACTATTAAACAAGGCAAAAAATAATAATCCTACAGCTAATTTTTTATACTCTGTTTTAGCGATTTTCCAATAAGAAAAATAGGAAAAGAAATTTCCTTTAGCGATTTTTACTACAGGAAGTTTCTGTTTCTCCTTGATAATAAATGTAAGTACTACGCCTAATAATCCTGGTGCAAAAGCGATAAAAAAAAGTGATTTGAAATGCGCCGGATAAAAAAATAAAAATGTCAATGCCAACAAAGGTCCAATAGCTGCACCTAATGTATCCATTGACCGATGCAAACCGAAAACTTTTCCTTTGTTTTCTTTTGAGCATTCATCCGACAACATTGCATCACGTGCGCTTGTACGAATTCCTTTTCCAAGCCGATCAGTACTGCGAACAAATAAAATCCAAACCGGATTAATAAAAATTGCCATCAATGGTTTGGAAATACTACTTAAAAAATAACCCAACTTTATGAAAGGTAAACGCTGTCCTTTTTCATCGGATAACTTTCCGAAATATCCTTTTGAAATTCCAACAACTGCCTCGGCAAGTCCTTCTAATACCCCAATCCATAAAGCAGTAAAACCAATCGTTTTGAGATAGATGGGCATTACAGGATACAGCATTTCACTTGCAATATCAGTGAACAAGCTAACAAAGGAAAGTATCCAGATGGTGCGGGTAAATATCTTTTGTTTGATCATTTTTTTATTTCACCAAAAACGAAATAGGTTTTCCGGTACAACCATTAGGGAATTGAATGTTCAACATCATGGCTAATGTAGCTGCAATATCAGTAATATAAACCTGTTCGGATGAGCTACCCTGTTTGATATTCCAACCATAAAAAATCAAAGGAACATGTGTATCATAACTATAAGGCGACCCATGCGATGTTCCTGTTTTATTAGGAAAATCAATCCATGCAGGCAAATAATTTATTAATATATCCCCTGAACGATTTGCATTAAACCCTTTTTGCATCAGGTACCTTGAACCTTCCGTAAATGAAGTGTTGTTTAATGTAGTAGCTGTTAATACCTCTGCTACCCCTTCTTTATTTTGCAGGAACAAAGCAACATTTTCCTGCACTTGCTGTAAACTTAATTTCTTCTCCTCAATTACTTTGTGATTTAAGAATACCTGCTGATTATAAAAAGAAAGCACTAATGTATCACCATAGGTGTTTGATAAATAGTTCTTCAACTCTTTAGCTATTTTTCCTTCATCAACATAACCGGCAGGAACCTTTAAATCCATTAAATAGGCTGGTACCTCAGGTGCTGCATGGTCAGCTGTTAAAAATACCAATACATTATTTTTTCCTATTTGTGTATCCAGGAATTTCAATAATTCAGCAAGGTCTTTATCTAAGCGCAAATAATCATCTTCCTGTTCAACGGAATTTGGCCCATATGCATGACCAATATAATCAGGAGGAGAGAATGAAATAGCTAAAAAATCAGTCGCTCCGGATTTCCCCAGATTTTCATTTTTTATAACTTCTATTGCAAAATCCTTGGTTAAGGTGTTTCCAAAAGGTGTGGTACGAAGCATATTCAAGCCACCATTAGCGGCAATTAGCGGTGGCAAATTATGCGGGAATACAGGTTTTGTTTCTCCTTTGGCGATAAATTCATATTTATTATCATCAGGCAAACTTTCAGTATATTGTTCAATTGGCAAAAGCGTATTCCATGGCTGCGACAAATATTTTTTTGCTGATTCTTTTTTATTGAAATCCTGCACCCATTGCGGTAACTCTTTCATATAATAAGTACTGGTAATAAAGCTGCCAATGCTTCCATCATACCAGTATGCGGCATTTGCAGTATGCCCGGCAGGCATAATTGCGCTTCTGTCCTTCAAAGCAATACCAATTACTTTAGATTTCATGTTAGAAGAAATCCGTAGTTCATCTGTAATAGTTGTTGCAAGATTATTTTTGGGTGAACGCGATCCTTCCGGAGATGCACTTCCCACGCCAATTACATCATTATCTTCAGCACAATAAATATTTTTTCCTGATTTTTTATCATACCAATCATTTGAAATAATACCGTGAACAGCAGGTGTAGTGCCTGTGTATATTGAAGTATGCCCGGGACAAGTGTAAGTTGGAACGTAATTGAAATTTGTATTTCTACAGAAAAACCCTTCATTCACTAAACGCTTAAAACCATCCTTTCCGAATTTATCCCAATAGCGATAGATATAATCGTACCGCATCTGGTCTATTACAATGCCGACAACTAATTTCGGCTTAGGGGCAATGGTTGCAGGAATTGTAGTTATTTTGGGAGGTGTCTGAGCAAAGAGTTGGATTGTAATAATACAGGCAATTATACTAACAAGATATTTCATACGTTTTTTATGTTTTTTAAATCCCACCCCTGACAGGGTTTGAAACCCTGTTAGGGTTTAAGCAATAATTTAATTTCACTATAACTATCTAAACTAATTTAAAATTACCCCTAACAGGGTTTGAACCCCCCTGTCAGGGAAAACGGTTTAAAACTCTTTTTCACTCTCAACACCATACAATTGACCTTTTTTCCAAAGTTGATATTCTCCTTCAAACAACGTGCTATTGCGTTTTGTTAGTTCAGAAGGATCTAAATCAATTACATCTGGTTTTCCTGCATTTGCCCATGCCGTGTACCAAAAATTAGCTGTTGCAGTGATGGATGCACGCATTTGCTTTTCTACCATTCCTTTCAAGGCTTCGTGATATTGTTTGGCATATTCATCAGAAAAAATTTGCTGTCCAAATTTATTTTTAATTATTTTTCCTTCTTTATCAGTTTTATATATTTTATCCTCCGTAAATTTTTTCTTTAGTTCGCGATCTACTAACAAGGCTGTATCAACCAAACTATGTGTTGACATAATTATTTTCCAGATTTCGTTATGAACATTATCAATAATTTTGGCATCTGCACAGGAATAATTATAATTTTTACCGTATAATTCCGGCAAACGAGATTCCCATAAAGCATGAATTCCTTTTTGATTCGTCATCTGTCCGTCATAATTAGCGGAAGTATGGAAGGGCATGTGAGCATCACCAATATAATGTCCTAAGTCGGCCGCAAGAAAAAGTATTTCTGTTTTCTTTTTTTCCTTAAATGCTTTCGTCAGTTTATCCATTAATTCTTCGATATACCAAGGCAAAATTCCATTTTGCTGAAGAAATTTTTCATCATATTTACTTTTTGCTTCGGTCATGTTTTTAGGTAAACTATCCAAAGCGCCAAAATTTTCCAGATCCATAAAGTGGCGCGGATTTTCGGCTTTATCATTTAGCGTATATTTTCGTAAATCAGGTACAGTAGATTCCTGGGTGATATAATCTATATGATTATAAAAAAAAGTTTGAAGTGGTACAGGCAAAGCAAATACTGCTGCCCTATTAATATGCTCATGACCAAAAGTGCCCCATGAAATTAATACGAAAGAAATACAGGTAAAAGAAAGAATAATAACTAATTTTTTCATGAGATTTTATAGGGTTAAAGTTGTTTGGTTAAAAAATAAATTAAGGCGACACATACGGTAACACTTATTAAAATATTCGCAATAGCAAAGATAAAATTCCCCGACTTTATTAACTCGACAGTTTCGTAACTAAAAGTGGAGAATGTACTGAACCCGCCGCAAAAACCAATCAAAACAAACATCCTAAGGCTTGGATTTGTAATTAGTTTTTCACTAAACATAGCAACAGAAATTGCAAGTATCAAACAACTGATAATATTTGAACATAGCGTGGCAATTGGGAAAATGGATTTGAAATTTGCCTGAACAAATGCACCAATACCAAAACGTGAGATACTTCCTAAGCCACCACCTATAAATATCAAAAGCAAATTATTCATTTATTAAATCGATACTATTTTTAAAATTTCTACTTAGTAAAATGTTTAAAATAATTTAAACGAAACTGTGTGTCTTTCTTTTTTCTTGAAAAAAAAGAAACAAAAATTCAAGAACAAACGATTGCTCCCCACAGGCACCACGTCATCGCGTTTGTTCATTCCTCACGCACATTTTCATAAGTTTATTTTTGCAAAAAAAGTGAAATTGATATTTTTTGTTTTGTTCAAGTTATTTTGAAAACTTTCCTTAGAGCCTGTTTTAAATTTAATAAATTATCGAGAATGTGAAGTGGCCTAACAATTATTTTAAATTAAATTTAAACAGGTTTTTATAATACTTCTACACAAATATAAAATTTATTTTTTACGATGGCGGTCACTTATCCATTTGTTTGCCCGATAACAAAGGTAGGATGTTCCGGCACCAATAACAGCACCTGCTAAAACATCACTTGGATAATGCACTCCCAAATCCATTCTGGAGTACCCAACAGAACAAGCCCATAAAAATGATGGCGCAACAACATACCATTTTGGAAATGCTAAAGAAAATGAGGTGGCTGTGGCAAAAGCGTCAGATGTATGTCCGGATGGAAACGAAGGACTTCCTGCATTCATGGCTTTATCAATAATTGGGTAAGTAACGAATGGTCTTTTACGATTCACTGCATACTTTAATCCGGTTGTAATACCTGCGGCAATTGCCAGTGATGAACCTATTACTATTCCTTTGTTTTCAATGGTGCTATCATGTTTTATAAAGCCAGCACCAATTACTCCTAATGCAACTGCACCACTCACAGGAACTATCGAATTACTTATCGCAATAAATGTATTATCCAAATTTTTATTACGATTCAGATTAATATTTTTTAAAAGGTTAATATCCGCATTCTGAGCCTGCGCAGAAATATTCAAAAAAATAATAAAGAGAAATAAATGCTTCATTCTGTTTGATAAATTTTAGTCTGGCTAAATGAATATATTTTAAAAACAACAATGCCAATGCCCATTCCAACAATAGCGCCAATAGTTACATCAGCTGGATAATGTACACCGCTGTATATGCGGCTATAAGCAACTAATGCAGCCCAACCAAAAATAAGTGTTCCAAAATAGTTAATTTTTCCACGAAAAAATAAACTTAAAAACATAGCCAGGGCAAAGGTGTTTGCGGCATGTGAGGAAACAAAGCCATAGGCACCTCCACAATATCCATTTAATAAATGAATTTTTGATTGCAACAATAAATTATGACAGGGGCGTAAACGGTGGAAAACATTTTTAAAAGCATGCACTGAAATCTGATCACTCAATAAGATAAGCAGCAGGGCGGCAAGAACCACCATCCAAATACGCTTACCTACCTGTTTGTATGCCAGGTAAAAGAAAAACAAATACAGCGGAATCCAAATGAACTTATTGCTTACCCAATACATTATCACATCAAAAAATTCGTTGTGTTTACTGTTAAAAAAAAGGAACAGTTGAGTATCGAATTCAATTATATTGTTAATGATATCCAATTGATTTTTTATTTGGAATTAAAATAAAACGATAGTGAACCCTACTAATAATACGAATTAAGGGTTGGAATAAAACATGAGGTGTGCTGTTACCCAGAGCCTGTCGAAGGGTGTGCGGTGGCTTGCCCACATACTTCGACAAGCTCAGTATGACCTATTCACACAATATTCATTTCAACCCTTAATTCGCATCAATAATCGAAGCCATTATCTTTGCTGTTCAATTGTTTCCACAATTCATCTTTCAGCTCGGTAAGACCTAGACCGGTTTGAGATGAAAAATAAACAACAGGTACAGTTTTCTTTTCTTTAAATCGTTTATTGATGTCTTTTTTTAGTTCTGCTAACAATTCAGCATCGAGCATATCACATTTAGAAATTGCTAAGATTCTTTTTTTATGAAGCAATTCCGGATTATATAAATCCAATTCGTTCAGTAAAATTTTATATTCTTTTATGATGTCATTGCTATCAGCAGGGACTAAAAATAACAAGGAAGAGTTACGTTCGATGTGTCGCAAAAAACGAATTCCCAATCCTTTCCCTTCGCTGGCTCCTTCAATAATTCCTGGAATATCAGCCATTACAAAGGATTGATAATCGCGATACTTTATGATTCCTAAATTGGGAACAAGTGTAGTGAAAGCATAATTTGCAATTTCTGGTTTGGCGGCTGATACCACCGACAAAAGCGTTGATTTACCTGCATTCGGGAAACCAACCAAACCAACGTCTGCTAAAAGTTTTAATTCTAAAATTTTCCAGATATTAAGTCCGTCTTCGCCGGGCTGCGCAAAACGAGGTGTTTGATTAGTTGATGATTTAAAATGATCATTCCCTAATCCCCCTCTGCCGCCAGGTACAATAATTTTTTCCTCGCCTTCTTCTGTAATCTCACCTTCTATTTCACCTGTTTCAGCATCTCTGATTATAGTGCCTAAAGGAACTTCTAATATTTCATCTTTACCTTCAGCACCAGTCATCCGCTGACTGCCACCACTTCCTCCTTCTTCAGCAATAACATGTTTACGGTATTTTAAGTGGATGAGCGTCCAGAATTGTTTGTTACCACGTACAATAACATGTCCTCCACGCCCACCATCGCCTCCATCGGGTCCCCCTTTAGCAGTTAACTTGCTGCGGTGCAAATGCGCAGATCCCGCACCTCCTTTACCTGAACGACAACAAATTTTTACATAATCAACAAAATTACTATCAGACATATTTTAAAATTTCGGAATTTTAATTTAGTATTTTAATTGTGGAGTAGCGAATTACTATTTATCAGAAAGGGCGCGTAAAAAGACAACCCGTAAGAAAAATAGAATTATTTTAATTCGTCAATTTTTACACACAAGGCATTAAATATCGTATCAATTTCTCCGATTCCATTAACACCTTTGTATTTCCCTTGTGCAGAAAAATGATCTTTTAGCGGTAATGTCTCGTTTTTATATACATCTATACGTTTTTGTATAACTTCCGGATTAGCATCATCAGGTCTGCCCGATGATTTAGCCCGTTCAGCAAGCCGATGGCGCAATTCATTTTCCTCCACTTCCAATGAAAGAACAGCAGAGAGGGATTGTCCCCTACCAGCCAAAAACACATCCAATGATTTTGCCTGAGCAATGGTACGAGGGAATCCGTCAAAAATAAATCCTTTTGCTTTCGGATATTTATTTACTTCACTTTCCAGCATCCGTATCGTTACTTCATCAGGCACCAATTGCCCTTTATCCATATAGCTTTTGGCAAGGATACCTAATTCAGTGGTTCCTTTAATATTCGCCCTGAAAATATCACCAGTTGAAAGATGAACCAATTGATATTTAGCGATTAATTTTTCTGACTGAGTTCCTTTTCCAGCACCCGGAGGTCCAAATAAAACGATGTTTAACATATACTACGAATTACGAATTTGTTTATGGAATACCTATTGCTTATTTCCTATTGCCTAATTACCCCCATCATCTAACACATAAATATCTGCCAGATTTCTGCCAAGTCCGTTGTAATCCAATCCATAACCGACCAAAAAATCATTGGGAACAATTATTGCCCTATAATCAATTGGGATTGTTTTAGTATATGCTTCGGGCTTAAACAGCAAAGTAGCAATTTTTATTTCAGCAGCATCCAGTTTTTTCAATTGTTCCAAAATAGTAGAGAGGGTATTACCTGTATCAACAATATCTTCAATAATCACAACAGTACGCCCTTTTATTTCTTCATTAATACCTATCAATTGTTTAATGTTTCCTGTTGAAGCAGTACCCTCATAAGAAGCCAGTTTCATAAATGAAATTTCACATTCCAGATTTACTTTTTTCATCAAATCGGCGGCAAACATAAAGGAACCGTTCAACACGGCTAAAAACAAAGGTTTTTTATCCTTTAAATCGATGTTAATTTGATTAGCAACGACTCCTATTGCTTTTTGAATTTCGAGAGCGGTAATTTTTATCTTAAATGTACGTCCGTGTATTAACACCTTAGTCATAAATCTACTTTTAAGGACACGAAATTACACAAAATATGCCTACCGTAAACGTTAGTTTTTATTTATTTGTGTAACGAAAAAAAACTACATTTGCCAAACAGAACAGAAACCTATGATTCACTAAATCTCAACGTAATATATGATTCCTAAAGTGAGTATTATTATGGGTAGCACATCAGATATGCCTGTGATGCAGGAGGCGGCAAAAATTTTAAATGAATTTAAAATTCCATTTGAAATAAACGCATTGAGCGCACATCGTGTACCCGATCAAGTAGCTGAGTTTGCAAAAAATGCTCATTCAAAGGGTATTCGGGTAATTATTGCTGGTGCAGGAGGAGCCGCTCATTTACCTGGTGTAGTGGCTGCATTTAGTCCCATACCAGTAATTGGTGTACCTTGCCGATCATCTATTTCTATTGATGGCTGGGATTCTGTATTATCCATTCTACAAATGCCTCCGGGGGTTCCCGTTGCTACTGTAGCTTTAGATGGCGGTCAAAATGCGGGAATACTTGCCGTGCAGATATTGGCAACAGGAGATGAAAAATTGTTAAAAAAAGTAATTATCTTTAAAGAAAATTTAAAAAAGAAAATTTTAAAAGTGAATCAGGAACTTAGAGACGTTAAGTTTGAATATAAAACTAATTGAAACTCATCTTCTTCTAATCTCCTCTCTATTAGAGAGGAGGCGATGGAAAAATTTCTTAAAGGACAAAAAAAATTAAATGAAAAGGACAAAAAATAAAATAGGTTTCAGGTTCCCTCTCCTGTGGCGAGGGTTAGGGAGAGGTATTCTTTCTGTTTTCTTTATAAGTTATACGTTACTCGCACATGCGGGAAATGAAAACTTCCCTATTGGGGCACGTTCCGCGGCAATGGGCAATGCGTCAGTATCATTAAGCGATGCTTGGAGTGCGCAGCAAAATCAGGCAGGACTTGGTTTTATGAAAGATATTTCGGCAGGTGTATATTACGAAAATCGTTTTTTATTAAAAGAATTAAGCTTGAAAGGTGCTGTAATTGCAATCCCTGTAAAAGGAGGCGCATTTGGATTATGTATTTCTAATTTTGGTTATTCAGCGTATAGCGAAAACAAATATTGTTTTTCATTCGCAAAAGCCTTTAGCGAACGATTTTCTATGGCTATTGCCATGGATTATTTAACTACAAAAATTGCCGAAGGGTATGGAAGCAAAGGTGCATTTGCAGCGGAAATTGGCATACAATCTAAACCTATTAAAGGCTTAACTATTGGCGCTCATATATTCAATCCTACCCGGGCTAAGTTATCTGATTATAACAATGAACGCATCCCAACTATCATTCGTTTGGGTGCTGATTATAATTTTTCCGATAAAGTAACACTCGCTGTTGAAACAGAAAAAGACATGGCACTAAAATCAATATTCAAAGCAGGAATTGAGTATAAGGCTGTAAAAGAATTTTATTTACGTGCAGGAATGGGCACTAACCCATCATTAAGTTCTTTTGGTTTTGGATTGAATCTAAAAAATCTGAAGATTGATATCTCTGCCAACTATCATCAGGTACTTGGTTTTAGTCCGCAGTTTGGTTTAACATACGTATTCAACAAAAAGGGGGGTAGTAGTCCTCAATTACTATAATATTCTAACCGTTATTTTGGGGGTTGATTATGCTAATAATAAAACAATCTTTTGTAACTAAGCAGTAAAATTAATTAAGCAAAATTAAAAATGATTTTTACAAAATTAGCACATACCTTTCAACTTACTCCCTTTGTAAACAGGTGTTTTATTCTATTGATTCTGTTTTTTGCCATTTTTTTTCAGACAAATAAATCTATCGCACAGGACACTATTCCTTTAAAAACAGATGATAGTGATATTCAGCAACAGCTCGAAACCATTACAGAAAACAGCGACAATGAAGATGCTGATTATACCGATCTGCTGGAAGGCTTAACCTATTATAAAGAACATCCTATTAATCTTAATAATACGAATAAAGAAGAATTACAACGTTTGAATCTTTTAAATGATATTCAAATCAACTACCTACTTACACACATCGAAAAAAATGGCAAACTCATTACTATATATGAATTGCAAGGCATTAATGATTTTGATCTACAAACCATAAAAAAGATATTACCCTATGTTCATGTTACGGATAACTTCAACACAGCAAATTTTAATATTAAAGAAATGTTTCGCACCGGGCAAAATGTTGTAACATTGCGCTATGCACAAATACTTGAAAAACAAACCGGATTTTCAACTATTGACAGCGCGGATTTATATAACAGCCCTAATTCCAGGTATATTGGCAGCCCTCAAAAATTATATGCACGTTATCGTTTTACCTATGGAACCAACGTCAGCTGGGGAATAACAGGAGAGAAGGATCAGGGAGAATTATTCTTTAAAGACAAGCAAAATTTCAAGTACGATTGGTACGAAAAATCATTAAAAGGAAAACAAGGCAACGGTTTTGATTTTTATTCCGCTCATTTCTTTTTAAGGAATATTCGTTTTGTTAAAGCATTTGCCATTGGCGACTATCAGGCTACTTTCGGACAAGGCTTAACTGCCTGGAGTGGATTAGCTTTTGGTAAAAGTGCGGATATCATGAGTGGTAAAAAATCGGCACCCGGTATTACACCTTATACCTCTGTGGATGAAAACAGATTTTTGCGAGGTACTGCTATAACCCTTGGATTTAAACCTTTTGAGGTCAGCGCATTTTACTCCCGAAAAAAAATTGATGCGAATGTAACTGATACCTTAGAAAATGGAGAAGTCGCTGCTATATCTTCACTACAAGAAACAGGATTCCATACTACTCCCAGCGAAATAGCGGACAAAGATGCTCTTGTTCAGACTATATATGGAGGGAATATCTCTTACAAAACAAGGAAACTTACTATTGGGATTACGGCTCAAAACTATCAATTAGATAAAAATTTTAATCGTGCTTTATCTTATTATAATCAATTTGAATTTTCGTCAACACAAAATTTTAATATTGGTCTTGACTATAATTATATTTTCAGAAATTTCAACTTTTTTGGTGAAGAAGCGAGAAGTCAGAATGGAGGTATGGCATTCTTAAATGGAGTTATAGTAAGCCTTGATCCACGCTTAGCATTTACACTTTTGAATCGTAATTACCAACGTAATTATCAAAATCTTTTGAGTAACGGATTTGCAGAAAATACAATTGCCGCTAATGAAAAGGGCACGTATTTTGGGATTGCAGCCAAACCGACTAACACCATCACTCTTACTGCCTATTGTGACCGCTTTGAATTTCCATGGATGAAATATCAGGTTAATGCACCATCTTATGGAACTGATTATGTTGCACAATTGAACTATACGCCATCCAAAAAGGTAGATATGTATTTTCGTATTCGTGAACGTGATAAACAAAAAAACACTTCCGCCATCGACGCCATTATTGATTACCCGGTTCCTCTGAAACAGACCAACTATCGCATTAATATTTCGTATAGCATTTTACCTTCCGTTAAATTAAAGAACAGAGTGGAATTAATTGACTACAAATTAGATAATGACAAAACACAAAAAGGATATATAGTTTATCAGGACTTCACATATAATAAGGTAGGCAAACCACTTTCTGCATCTTTAGGTTATGCTCTTTTCCAAACCGATAGCTATGATACACGAATTTATGTTTATGAGAGTGACATGCCCGGTGCTTATTCTATTGTATCGAATTATAACCGTGGTTCACGTTTTTATATCCTGCTGGATTATAATTTAACAAGGAAAATTGAAATCTGGTTAAGGTACTCACAAACCTATTACGATAATCAAAGTGTGATAAGCCAAGGTGCACTTACAGAAATTAATGGCAATACTAAATCAGAAATTAAAGCGCAGGTAAGATTTAAGTTTTAATTTTACGATCTAATAAAAAAGCTGTCCCTGAAAAAAATAATCTTAACTGGTATGGTCAGTAACAATAACCCATTTCCCTTTTATCTTTTTCCATAACAAGGTATAATAACCTCCAACACTATCTTTTTTTCTTTTAAGATTCCAACTGCCAATTACATAACAACAGCTTTCTGAAAGCTGCTCTACACTGGTAATAGCAAAAGTCAATTCTCCCATTGTTTCTTTATCGGGGTATTTTTTTTTATAATTATCCAACGTGCTTTTCCAACCGAAAGTTATTCCATTTTGCCCGATAAATTTTAAGCTGTCACTATTCCAGTAAGTAGCCATAAATCCATCAATGTCTCCTTTGTTCCATGCAATCTCCTGTTCATGCATTATTTTTTGGATAACTGACACTATATTCTTTTCTGTTTGAGAATAAAATTTTGCTGGAACCAGAATTAATGAAAGTACTATTAAATATTTTTTCATAGTTCGTAATATTTTTAAAAGTATAAAAAAACATCCCCCTGCAACGCACTTGCCATCGCTCCCCCTTCTCTAGCCCTCAAAGCAAACGCTCAAGGGGGAATAAATCCTTAATCCCTTCTTCTCAATGCCGCAAAGCAAACGCTCAAGGGGGACCTACCCACCAACCTTAATAGTAACAGATGTCCCTTCGCTATCATCTCCACTATCCTTATCACCACCTTTTAGCGATTTGGTATTATTATCAGGCGTGCGATCAATTAATTTATTATAGGGGTCAATGCCAACTTTTACGGGCTCTTCATTAACAATGATTTCAAACTCCATTTTATTTTTATTGATCTTGCGTTTTTGTAAATACAATTCTGTTTCTGTTTTTTTACCCTTCACTTCTTTACTTCCAAATACTCCAATATCCATCCAGTCATTAACAGTAACATCTTTCATTTTACCAATGCTGTCGGCTTTCATTTTTTTGCTGTCAATAGAAATTTTTACCAAATACTTACCGTCTTTTGTTTGGGTGTAGGAACATTTTGTTGTTTTGTTTTCATAGATAGTGATGGTTTCAAACATATCATTGATGATGTATTTCAAACTGTCGGGTGTAGCAGTTTTTAAATAATTAATGAACTCAGTTGAATTGGTGTAGGGAGGTTCCTGGTAGGCAACCTTTTTAATATACTTCGCAAGAGCTGCATTTAATGTAACTTCTGCGATATAATCTTTCAAAGCATACATAACTATACTTCCTTTATTGTAATGAATGTATTGCTGATTTTCGACCAACATCAACGGACGTTCTTTTTTCCCTTCCATCGCTCTGCCTTTCAAATATTGATTCATTTCATATTTCAGAAATTTTTTCATTGCTGTTTTACCGTATTCTTTTTCCATTACCATTAAGGCTGAATATTGTGCCATAGTTTCCGACATTAATGTGGAACCTTGCACATTGCCTCCTATTACCTGATGTGCCCACCACTGATGTGCCACTTCATGAGCAGTAACATAAAAAGGATAGTCGATTGATTCAGGGTCTGCGTCATTCACTTTGGCAATAAAACCGACACTTTCTGAAAATGGAATTGTATTCGGAAAAGACTGGGCAAACGTTGCATAACGCGGAAATTCTATAATACGAACCTCCTTATGTTGATAGGGACTAAAGTTTTTGGTATAATAATCCAACGATTTTTTAATTCCTTTTATCATCCTATCCAAATTATATTCATGCCCTTTATTGTAATAAATTTCAATGTCCACATCATCCCCAGCACTTGAAGATGAGTTTTTCCATTTATCGCGTTTCACTTCGTACCGTGCTGAAAGGAATGCATAAAAATTTAAAATTTTACAATCCATTTTGTAATGAAAATAATTCCTGTCATCTTGTTTCCATTCTTTAAGCAGGTAACCTGGTGCAATGGCTATCTGGTCGTTTGAGGTACTTATTGTACATTCAAAATTTATCCAGTCGGCATCACTGCTGATATAAGTATTCATTCGAGCGGTACTGTCTTTCACATTTGCCATACGTTCTTTCTGCTTCAAGCCGTATTTTTCGCGGGCTCGACCGTCTGTCAATTCGCTTCCTTCCGAATAGCCAATTGTTGGTAATAACTGATTATTAAAAAAAGTACCATTATAAACAATCGCTGTTGCTTCATCCGAATTTTTAAAACCGTGCTGAAAATAATTCAAACTCATATCCATCCTAATGGAATCACCTGGTTGAAGAGAAGTTGAGAGTTTATAAATCTGAAATCCATTCTCTTTATCATCCAATAAAAGTGTTACGGGTTTCTCAAATTTTAATTTATCCACTTTTACATCTGTATTCAAATTAACAATTATGCTGTCAATCGGTTTATTACTTTTATTTTTAATAAGATAGAAGCCATCCATTTTTACACCTCGTTCATAAGGGAAAATAGACACATTCCAATTAACTGAAATAATTCGTGGCTGTGGTGTTTTTGAATATTTTTTATATTTTTTCTCAAAGCCAGCCTGCGCTTCTTGCTCTTGTTTATGAGAAATGTTTTTATTGAGAATAGAGGTGTTGTAATAAATAAAACTTCCGCTGAGAATAAATAATAAAACTCCGAGTAACATTGTTATTCTTGTTTTCCCTATGAATAAAGGTTTTGCAAGGCGCAAACGATTTTTAAAACCTTTTTCTTTACCACCCACCCAGAATATAATCGAAAGAACAATTAGCACAAGTGCAAAACTGCTCCAGTATATTTTTAAAATGATAAAGGGATAAAGGCTGGATCCATAGCCGTTCATGTCGGAGTAGAGCATACGGGAACTGCTGTTAAATTGTATTAACTTATTGTTCCACTCTAACAAACCAAATGCAATTGGCATTAGCAGCAAAATTAAAATTGCGATAAAATATCCGACATATTTATTATTGACGATAACCTGTACTGTCATTGCCAAAACGCAGATAATGGATAAACCGATTAACTTAAAACCGAATAGTTCTTTAATATAAAGAAGTACTTCCAATTTATAATAGTCATTATATATCTGAATAAGCATGCCTGTTATCATAATAACGAACAACAGAATTATTTGTACCAATATCAAAGCACTGAGTTTAGAGATGGGGCTTACCCATGGTTGCAGCGGTGATGCACCGATCAATTCATCTGTTTTTGCATCGCGTTCACGCCAGACTGCAATACCTGAGTAAAACACGATTAGGACAACCATAAAAACCTGGAATATTCCTCCTCCAAACTGAAGCATCTGATAGGTGACAGGGAAAGTGGAAGTGCCGTAAATAAGCCCCAGCTGGGAACTCACTACAACAAAGCTGATAATGCTTAATGCGATTATTATTAAGAAAAAAACACTTTTTACAATTTGTAGAAACTCAAATTTTGTCAAAAACCAAGTTTGATAAAGACTAAACTTAGAAGTAAAATCCTGGCTCACTTTAGGGATATCTGATAACGAATTTACAGGAGGGGCCGACAAAATGGCTGACGTTTTTTTATTTTTTCTGCGGAAGATTGAAATGGGTTCATTAAACTGGCTGAATTTAAATCGAAAAAAAGTTAAACTGGTTATTCCTAAACTTATTCCCAGCCATAGCATTCTATTGTAAAACAATACGCCTTCAAAGGGTATCTGAAGGGTATTCTGTTCGGCGGGAGACCAATATTTCGTGATTTTAGTGAATGCTTGTTCGCCAAACGGTTCAAGGATTGCGGCTGTTGATTGATTATCCAAATCTCCAAGCAGTGATGATGCGATGCTTTTTATTAATATAAATGCAATACAACCAACATATCCGGCTGTCATGTTGCGTGAAAAGGTTACTAAAGAAAAGAAGATGGCACCAACCAGCAACGTATTGGGAACAACAAATAAAATAAAGGGCTGTAAATAGTTCATTAAATGGAAGGTGCCCAATTTCCCAGCTTCCATTCCCACAAAAGAACAAATAAACATATGGCCTAAAATAGTTCCGGTAAGCACAAACAAAGCCACTAAAAATGCGGCAGTAAATCTACCGAAAATGTAACCGAATTTGCTGATGGGCTTAGTAAAAAAAAGCGGATGCATGTTGTACTGAAAGTCCTTATATACGGCTGGAGCAATAATGGTTATCAAAATAATAGCTCCAATTATATCAGTGCTCAAGCCGTTTAAAATACCTGTAATTGCGCTTGCCGAGTTAATGGTGGTATTACTATCGGAACTTGAGCCTCCAAGTAAACCAGCCATTGCAAGGGTAAACAATATGGATAGTCCGAAGAATACTAAAAAGAAAATATAAGTTGCAGGCTTCTTAAACCAGAGTTTTAATTCGAAAAGGAATATTTGTTTGAACATTTTAATGAGTTAAAAGTTGATAGTTAAAAGTTTAAAGTTGCAGGTTTGAAATTCGTATTTATAGATTAAAAGCTGAGCTTTCACTAACTCTTAACTCTACATTCTTAACTCTAAACTAATTACTTATCGTTGCAAAATATACATCTTCTAAATCAGCTGTTACAGGCTCAAAAGAAGCATCAGGCTGAGCAGTATTGAAAACGTGAATTTGTATTTTCCCTTCCACTACTTTGGTAGAAATAACTTTATAATTGCTTTTGTGCTCGGTCAACAGTTCTTTATCTATATATTTCCTCCAGATTTTACCTTTCATGTCTTCAATAGTTTGAGCCGGTTTGCCTGAAAGCAATATCTTACCCTGATTCATTATTACCATATTTGAACATAAGTTGCGCACATCATCAACAATGTGAGTGGAAAGAATGACAATAATATTCTCGCCAATTTCACTTAATAAATTATGAAACCGATTACGTTCCATAGGATCCAATCCTGCTGTTGGTTCATCAACAATTACCAATTTAGGATCTCCCAGCAATGCCTGCGCAATACCAAATCGCTGACGCATACCTCCTGAAAAATCACCAATATCTCGTTTTCGTGCCTCGAATAAATTAGTTTGGTTGAGCAATGCATCACAAATTTCTTTACGTTCTTTAGTATTTGAAATACCTTTTAAAATCGCGAAATGATTCAACATATCTGTTGCAGAAACTTTCGGATAAAATCCAAAATCCTGTGGTAAATATCCAAGTACTTTTCGTACCTCCCCTTTTTGTTTGATTACATCAATATTACCTAATGTAACTGTTCCGCTATCCGGCTCCTGCAAAGTAGCAATGGTGCGCATCAATGATGATTTGCCAGCTCCGTTAGGTCCAAGTAACCCAAACATGCCATTACCTATTTCCATATTAATATTGTCCAGGGCTTTTAAGCCGTTTGAATAGGTTTTTGAAAGATTGCTGATGGTTAGTTTCATATATTATTTTTTAGAATTGTTGGTAGGACGCACAAGGTTAATATTTGTTACAATATTGTTAATATAATTTTAATGTAATTTGTAAAACTATAAAAAATAATTTATGCAAAGCGAAACGCCTCACAAAATGCGAGGCGTTACTTTTTTATCTATTAGTTTTCAGAAAATCTATACCTTAAATGGGCATCCGTTTTTAATCCCCCTGCCCCCCTTTTTAAGGGGGAATTGTTCGTGATTTTAATTTGCGTGAGGAGATAATTTTATTTCTTCCTATTTTCTATTTCTTGATAACTCTTAACTAATAACTCTTAACTCTTAACTTTTAACTCTTCCCTACTTCATATCATTCATAATAGCAATAGTTTCATTCAGATAAATATCTTTTTTAATACTCTTATACCAATCTTTTGCTTTATTGGCTTTAGCGGTATCCTCTGCAATAGCGATTGCATCTGTTTTTAAGGCTGCTATTTCTATTCCCGGGATTTCCTTGTCAAGTTCATCCATTTTTTTTGATTCCGCTTTATAGCGCTTTTGTTCCGCAATGTATTTATCAAAATTTAATGAAATTATGGTGCTGTCCTTTTGTTTTTTAAAGCGTTTTGCGGCATTTTCCAAAATGGTAAAACCTGGATTGTTTTTTAAGCGCGCTTCACTATTTGCTTTTAATTTATCAATAGAATAGGCTGGATCCAATGCGTGATAGTTAGCAGGGGTTATTTCATCCCAGGCCATTGGATAATCTTGTTCCTTTTCTCCCTGATCCAATAAATAATAAGGATCCGGCAGAATAATATCCGGTATCACCCCTTTTAATTGTGTTGCACCACCATTTATTCTGTAAAATTTTTGCGTGGTAATCTTAACCTGCCCCAATGGTTTGATATTAGTATATTGTGCAGGGACATAAAGATCCAGATCGAAAAAACGTTGAACAGTGCCTTTACCAAAAGTTGAAGGTGAAGTACCTACAATTACTCCCCGTTTATAATCCTGAATTGCTGCAGCCATAATTTCAGAGGCTGAAGCTGAATTGGAGTTAACCATAACTGTTAAAGGGCCGTCATACACAATGGCTGGATCAATATCATCCATCACCTGTGGTGTTCCTGTTTTAGATTTTACCTGAACTATCGGACCTTTATCAATAAACAACCCGGCCATTTTTACTACATCCGGCAATGAACCGCCACCATTGTAACGCAAATCCAAAATGATACCATCTACATTCTCTTCTTTTAACTTCAGAAGTTCTTTTTTCATATCAGTAGAACAACTCCGTCCACCAGTGCCATTAAAATCAGCGTAAAAGGTAGGCAATTTAATGTACCCGATATTTTTCTTTCCTTTTAAAATGGCAGACTGTGCATAGGTTTCTTCAATAACAACAATGTCACGGATAATTGCAATAATGACAGTACTTGCATCAGGTTTTTTAATCGTCAACCGTACTTCTGTCCCTTTTTTCCCTCTTATTAACTGAACTGCATCATCTAAACGCATATCAGCAATATCAACAGGTTCAGCTTCACCTTGTGCAACTTTTAAAATAATATCACCGGGTTTCAATTGTCCTTGACGATAGGATGCACTTCCCGGTACAATACTACTGACTTTTATAGCACCATCTTTTTCCTGAAGCTGTGCACCAATACCTTCAAGCTGTCCACTCATGCTTATATCAAAATTTGCTTTTTCTTTTGGAGGAAAAAATTCGGTATGAGGATCATAGATACCGGTGATAGAATTAAAATAAGTAGCTATCCGATCATCGCGGTCTAATTTTTTTATGCGTTTAAACCAGTCATCATTGCTTTTTAATACTTTTTTGCGGGCAGCAATCTCCAGATCCTCTTTTGATTTAATTTTAACAGTATCACTTTTTTCTTTTGCTTTTTCCTGACTTTCCATCATTTCGGAAATACGCGAAAGAGTTTGATATTTCAGGTATTTTCTCCAGTCTTCTTTTAAATCATCTTTATTTTTGGCAAAGTGAATTTTTTCTGCATCCAGTTCTAGCGTTTCATCCTTTGTGAAGTTAAAAGGCTTATCTAATATTTCTTTATAATAAGTTTGCGACTCATCTATCCGTTTATTGATAATTTCAAGTGTTTTATCGAAAAATGTAAAACGGCTGTTAGTGATATCTTCGTCAATGGAATGCTCAAACTTTTTTAATTCATTAATATCGCTCTGAATTAAGAATTTTTTATTGTAATCCAACCGTTGAATATAAAGTTTAAAAACTTTTTCGGAGAAATCATCGTTCACTTCTTTGGGTGCGTAATGCGAAGTGTTTAAACTTTGTATTAATATCTGGTCAATAGCTACTTCTTTATCGTTTTGGACGGTATAAGTATAGGATACAAGTGCAATGGCAGCAACCGGTATCAGAAAAAATAGCTTTTTAGTGTTTAACTTTTTAAACATAGCGAATTTATTATTAGATAATCACTCCAAGAATGACCATCCTAATGTGAGGGTAAAAATACGGATTAAACAGAGGCAAAAACGGCTGGGGAAATATTATTTAACAATTAATAACAGATTGTTTTTTTGTTATACATTTACTCATTAATCTGTTCATCCGGTATTAATCCTAAAAAACTTCCTCAATGTCAAAACGACTATTAATTTTTATCGCGGCAGTTGTTGTTGCTGCTTTTGTTTTTCTTACCTTATTTTTTAAAAACAAATCAAACTCTTCCGAAAGTAAAGAAAATGCTGCTTTTGGCGCATATATCAATGCGTATACTTCGGGAATTATTTCCAGTGAATCTACTATTCGTATTCTGCTTACCAACGAAATGGAAGCACCGGTTGAAATTGGAAAACCAATTGAGAAAACACTATTCGATTTCTCTCCTTCTATAAAAGGAACTGCTGTTTGGCTGGATAACAGAACAATTGAATTTCGTCCCGAAAAACCCTTGCCTAACAATACACATTATGACGCAGAATTTTATCTGTCAGCTATATTAAAGGTTTCTGATGAGTTTGAAACCTTCAAATTTGATTTTCAAACGATGCAGCAATCATTTGAAGTGTATGTTGATGGAATTACAACTACTGATAAAAAAAGCCTGCGCACTCAGCGTTTGGATGGTTCATTAGCGACTGCAGATGTAGCCGACCCTAAATTGATAGAAAAATTATTAACTGTTTCTCAGGATAATAAAAACTTGGCAATTACATGGATCCATGAATCAAACAGAACAACTCATCGTTTTTCTGTAGATGGAATACAACGTGGCGAAAAGCCGGAAAAGGTTGAATTGAAGTGGAATGGTTCCCCATTAGGACTTGATATAAAAGGGAATAAAATTATAGATATTCCTGCACTTGGCGATTTTAAAGTAGTAGATGTTAAAGTGGTACAGAGTCCTGAACAATATGCTGTGCTTCAGTTTTCAGATCCTCTTATGGAAAAACAAACGCTTGATGGCTTGATTACTTTGAGTGGTGGTGCTGCATTAAAATACATCATTGAAGATAATGAAATACGTGTATATCCGCAAGCCCGACAAACCGGAGCACGTACAATTACTGCCGAATTGGGTGTGAAAAATATTTTAGGAACATCATTACGTGAACGATACGTGATGGAAATTATGTTTGAAGAATTAAAGCCCGAAGTTCAATTAATTGGTAAAGGAGTGATTTTGCCAAATTCCAATGGTCTGATTTTCCCTTTCAAAGCAGTGAGTTTAAAAGCAATTGATGTAAAGATTTTAAAAATTTACGAAAAAAACATTCCACAATTCCTACAAATAAATAATCTGGAAGGTGATCGGGAATTAAGACGTGTAGGAAAAGTTGTATTGAAAAAAACAATTCAGCTAACACAAAAAAGTGCATTTGATTTAGGGAAATGGAATACTTATTCCTTTGATTTGGCTACCTTGATCAAAACCGAGCCTGGAGCTATTTACAAGGTAATTATCAGTTTCAAAAAAGAATATTCTACTTATAAATGTGATAGTACTGATACTGAAAATAATGATGAAGAAGGTATGCAGGAAGTGACAAATGATGGCAATGATGTTGGCGATGATGAACATGAATGGGATTATTATGGTGACTATTATTATGATAATTATGAATATTATAATTATGATTATGAGGAAAGAGATAATCCATGCAAAGCCTCCTATTACAGAAACAAAGAAGTCAAACGTAATGTATTGGCTTCCGATTTAGGTTTAATTGCCAAACGCGGAACGGATGGTTCCATGAATTTTATTGTTACTAATTTAATTACTACAAAGCCCGTTTCCGGAGCTACTATCGAATTGCTGGATTATCAACTACAGGTGATGAAATCGCTTAAAACCAATGGCGATGGTATGTGTGATGCTGTATTTAAAAAGAAACCATTTTTAATGGTCGTTAAAAGTGGTAAACAGCGGGGATATTTAAAATTAGATGATGGATCCGCACTTTCTTTAAGCGCATTTGATATTTCGGGCGAAGAAATACAAAAAGGTATCAAAGGATTTATTTATGGGGAGCGTGGTGTATGGCGCCCTGGTGATACCTTATTTTTATCATTTATCTTGGAAGATAAATTAAAAACATTACCTGAAAATCATCCGTTGCAATTTGAGTTACTGAACCCACAAGGACAGGTATTTAGGAAAATGGTGAAAACAGTTGGACTAAATGGTTTCTATAATTTTACTACAACTACTGAAAAAAGTTCACCAACAGGTAACTGGACAGCGCAAGTTAAAGTAGGAGGGGTATTGTTTACAAAAACTATAAAGATTGAAACAATAATGCCAAATCGTTTGAAAATAAAACTGGATTTTGGTGTGGATCAACTCTCGGTAGCCCATAAAGAGCAAACCGGAAACCTTGAAGTGAAATGGTTAATGGGTGCAATAGCTAAAAATCTGAATGCAAAAGTGGAGGTTACATTATCCCAAATTCCTACAGTTTTCAAAAAATACGAAGAGTATCATTTTGATGATGCTTCACGTAGCTTCAGTTCGGAGGCTCAAACTATTTTTGATGACAATACAAACGAATTAGGAAAAGCTATTATAAAACCAAATTTAACTGTTAAAGATGCTGCGCCCGGTATGTTGCGTGCAAATTTTAAGGTTCGTGTATTTGAACAGGGAGGTGCATTTAGTGTGGATCAATTTTCTTTGCCTTATTCACCGTATACTTCTTATGTTGGTATGAAAGTGCCTGAAGGCAGTAAGTTTAGCGGTATGTTGCAAACCGATACAAACCATATTGTAAAAGTAGTAACGGTAGATAGTGATGGAAAGCCTATTTCTAAAAAGAAATTGAAAGTTCAGGTGTATAAAGTAAACTGGCGCTGGTGGTGGGATAGCTATGAAGGAGATTTGGCAAATTACGTTGGAAGTGAATATAAACAACCAATACAAGATCAATTTATTTCAACAGTAGATGGTAAAGGGCAATTTATTTTACGCGTAAATCGCCCTGACTGGGGACGTTTTTATGTTTGTGTAACTGATCTGGAAAGTGGACACCGTACCGGACAAACAGTTTATATTGATTGGCCAGCATGGGCTGGTGCTTCTCCAAAAGGGAATGATGGAGCTACATTACTCTCTTTTTCAAGTGATAAAAAACAATACAATGTTGGAGAGGATGTAAAATTAACTATTCCTTCAAGCGGAGAAGGCCGTGCTTTGATTAGCATCGAAAGCGGTTCTAAGGTGATAAAAGCTTTTTGGGCAGAAACAAAAAAAGGACAAACTACTTTCAACTTCCCTGTAACACCTGATATGACACCAAACGTATATGTTAATGTAACTATGGTACAACCTCATTCACAAACGATTAACGACCTGCCAATACGTATGTATGGCGTTATTCCTATTTCAGTTGAGGATCCTAAAACACATCTGAATCCTGTTGTTAAAACTCCGGATGTATGGAAACCAGAGCGGAAATGCAGTTTGAGTGTTTCTGAGAAAGATGGAAAAGAAATGACATACACTGTGGCTATTGTTGATGAAGGCTTACTTGATTTAACACGTTTCAAAACTCCCGATCCATGGGCTGCCTTTTATGCACATGAAGCTCTGGGCGTTAAAACATGGGATCTTTTTGATATGGTGATGGGTGCTTACGGCGCTGAACTAACGCGTATATTAGCAATTGGCGGTGATGGTGATATAAATAATAAAGCCGGAAATAAAGCGAATCGTTTTAAACCAATGGTCAAATTTATGGGACCTTTCCATCTGAAAAAGGGAGAAACAGCAAAACTTGAATTTTTGATGCCTCAGTATGTTGGTTCTGTCAGGACGATGGTGATTGCCGGCTATAATAGTGCTTACGGTTCTGCCGAAAAAACTACTCCTGTTCGTATGCCATTGATGGTGCTTGGTACATTGCCACGTGTGGTTGGTCCGGGAGAAGAAGTTGATTTGGCAGTAAACGTTTTCGCTATGGAAAAACAAGTAAAGAATGTAAAAGTGGAAATTCAGGCTAACAATTTATTTACCGCTACCGATGGCACTTCTAAAGCTGTTACATTCAAAGAAATTGGCGACGAAGTGGTGAATTTTAAACTAAAAGTAAACTCCGTATTGGGTGTTGGTAAAGTGAGAATAGTTGCTACCAGTGGTTCGGAAAAAGCAACATTTGATATTGAAATTGATGTTCGAAATCCGAATCCCAAAGTGGTGAATGTATTGGAAAGTGTTATTGAAGCAGGTAAAACCTGGGATACACCATTTACTCCTGCCGGTATGTCGGGCACCAACAAAGGAACAATTGAATTATCATCTATCCCACCGATTAATCTGGGTGAACGATTGAAATATTTAATTGAATACCCTCACGGCTGTGTGGAACA
Source organism: Bacteroidia bacterium (assembly GCA_036170475.1). GTDB lineage: Bacteria > Bacteroidota > Bacteroidia > 2-12-FULL-35-15 > 2-12-FULL-35-15 > 2-12-FULL-35-15. Next base: position 33,105 of record JAVHPE010000224.1, read on the forward strand.
AACTACTTCGTCTGTATTCCCTCAATTATTTTTGGGCGATATTATGGAGCTTAACAGCGATTTCAAAATTGCAATAGACAAAAATATCAAGTTGGGAATTGAACGTTTGAAATTATTCCAGACTTCAAGCGGTGGTTTGAGTTATTGGGCAGGACAATATGATGCTGATGATTGGGGTTCCAGTTATGCAGGTCATTTTATGCTTGAAGCAGAAATAAAAGGTTACTCTCTTCCTTCAGGATTCATTGATAACTGGAAACGTTACCAACGTAATAAAGCAAATGCCTGGACACCCCGGTCACGTGATAAATATTATTATTACAATAATGATTTGGAACAGGCGTATCGACTTTATACACTGGCATTGGCGAAAGCTCCGGAATTAGGTGCAATGAACAGGTTGAAAGAATATCCTGATCTTTCTGTTTCCGCGAAATGGAGATTGGCTGCTGCATACGTAAAAGCCGGACAACCGGAAGCAGCTAAAAAGCTGATTACAAGTTTATCCACCTCTATTCCTAAATATTGTGAGATGGGCTATAGCTATGGTTCTAACGACCGTGATGAAGCAATGATATTAGAAACATTGACATTGCTTGATATGAAGGCAAAAGCAGCACCTTTAGTAAAAAGTGTTTCTAAGGCTCTAAGTGCCGGTTACTGGATGAGCACTCAAACAACAGCGTATTGTTTAATTGCAGTTTCTAAGTTTGCCAGCGCCGGCGGTGGTGCAAGTACTGAAATGCGCTATGATGTGAAAATCAATACTGGTAAACCTATCAGCCTGAATACCAAATTGCCGGTAAAACAAATTGATATGCAGTTGAAAGGTGCAAGTGTTGGAAATTTAAGTGTAACTAATAAAGGTAGCGGCATTTTATTTGCTCGTGTTATTTTAGAAGGTATCCCTGAAACAGGCGACCAGACTGATGTTGACAATGACTTAAAAGTCGCTGTAAACTACACAACAATGGAAGGAGCCAAAATTGATGTTACCAAACTGGAACAAGGATCTGATTTTATTGCTGAAGTTCAGATTACTAATCCCGGAATACGAGGCGAATATTTGCAGATGGCTTTATCGCAGATATTCCCTAGCGGATGGGAAATCCATAACACGCGTATGGATGATGCGGAAAGTGTTATTAAGAGCGATTATCCAAATTATCAGGATATCCGTGATGATAGAGTTTATACTTACTTTAATATTTCACCATACAAAACAAGTACATTCCGTATTGTGCTGAATGCTGCTTACATTGGTCGGTATTATTTACCTACAATTTATTGCGAGGCAATGTATGATAATACGATTAATTCCCGTAAGCCGGGTAAATGGGTTGAAGTGGTGAAACCGGGACAATAAAATAGTTCAGTTTATGAAAAGCCGAGACATAAAGTTTCGGTTTTTTTTATATTTTTTTTGTCCGCCTATTGCCAACATTATTGGTTAATATCAGATTATCCCCGATGAAAACCCAACTCAAACTAGTGTCATGTAAAGCCTTAATTGACGAATAATTTGAATTTCAATTTTCAACTATTACCAAGTTCTGATTCAAAAATCTTTGTAAAAAAGATTTTAATTTATTAATGGAGTTTATATAAGTTAAGGTAGATTCCAAACTCTCCCTCTCCTTTTTCAAGGAGAGGGACGGGGAGAGGTTAAAAAAATAGAATTGTTTCATAACTTATATAAACTCTAATGGAAAAAATTAAAAAAAAATTCCGAAATTTTACTACA
>JAVHPE010000225.1:0-3109 GCA_036170475.1 Bacteroidia bacterium
ATCGGCACGAGTGGGACACTTCGCGCCTGCTGTTGGTTACACTCGCGATGGCGGGAAATTTGATTTACAGCGCAATGCTTAACGGGAAAAAATTCGTATAGAAATCCTTTTACTGAATAGTTCAAAGCACCCCTGTAACCAAATTCTACATTCACTCGCATAGCAGTCAAAAAAAATTACCTTTGTACCTTCAAAAACAAATCCGATGGAAAATAAAAGAGTTAGATTACGTTTTGCACCCAGCCCTACAGGCGGTTTACACATGGGAGGGGTACGCACCGCATTGTTTAGTTATTTATACGCAAAAAAAAACAATGGCGATTTTATATTACGTATTGAAGATACCGACCAGACCCGCTATGTAAAAGGTGCCGAGGAGTATATTATTGAATCGCTGAAGTGGTGCGGCATTGAACCGAATGAAGGTGTTGGCTTTGGTAATGGTCCTCATGCTCCTTATCGCCAGAGTGAGCGTAAAGAATCAGGTATTTACAAAAAATATGCCGACCAGCTGATTGCAAGCGGACATGCATATTATGCTTTTGATACTGCTGAAGAATTGGATGCCATGCGTAAACGCCTTGAAGCTGCTAAAGTTGCCGCTCCGCAATACAATTCGGTTTCTCGCCAGAATATGCGTAATTCATTAACCTTGTCGGAGGATGAGGTAAAAAAAATAATGGATGCCGGAACTCCTTTTGTGGTGCGCTTAAAGGTGCCCCGTAATGAAGAAATTCGTTTTCACGACATCATCCGTGGCTGGGTAGTTGTAAACTCAACTCAGGTGGATGATAAAGTGTTATTGAAATCCGATGGAATGCCAACTTACCATTTGGCGCATATTGTGGATGATATTGAGATGGAAATTTCTCATGCGGTACGTGGGGAAGAATGGCTGCCATCAGCACCTGCACATATACTTATTTATCGTTACCTGGGTTGTGAAGATAAAATGCCTTTGCTGGCTCATCTTCCATTGATATTAAAACCGGATGGCAATGGAAAACTTTCAAAACGTGATAAATCGGGAATCCCGATGTTTCCATTAAACTGGCACGATGAACGTACGGGCGAAGTATATGTTGGTTATCGCGAAAGCGGATTTTTCCCCGATGCTTTTGTAAATATGCTTGCCATGTTAGGCTGGAATCCGGGAACTACACAGGAAATTTTTTCGATGGAAGAACTCATCCAGGCATTTTCATTAGAGCGTGTGCATAAAGCGGGAGCTAAGTTTGATCCGGAAAAAACAAAATGGTTCAACCAACAATACCTGAGAAAAAAATCAGATGCGGAACTTGCAGAACTCTTCCGGCCAATATTGCAACAAAAACTCGTTGAAACTCATAACTCTAAACTATCAACTCCTAACTATATACAGGGTGTATGCCGTTTAGTGAAGGAAAAATCACATTTTGTATCTGAATTCTGGAGCGCCGGAAGTTATTTTTTTATTGCCCCCACAGTTTTTGATACCGATGTAATTAAAAAACGTTGGAATGAATCTTCTTCAAATTTTATTAAAGCCATAATTGAGCGTTTCAAGGCATTGGCTACTTTTACTGCTCCTGAAGCAGAGGCAGCCTTCAAAGCCGCTGCCGAAGCTCAGGGAATAGCAACCGGACAGGTAATGCAATTGTTCAGGGTGTGTTTAAGCGGTGTTGGCGGTGGTCCTATGTTATTTGAAATGGTAGAGTTACTTGGTAAAGAAGAAGTGTTGAAAAGGTTGGAAACAGCTATTGTAACAATAAAGATATGAGTATTGAGATGTGAGTATTGAGACTTTGCCAATTCGCCTGGAAGAATAAAAACATCTCATATCTCACATCTCACATCTATTTTACGAAATCCCTCCTTCTTTCAATCGTTCCGCATTTTCAGCCAGCTGCAGGCTGTCAATCATTTCCTGTAAATCCCCACCCATAAACAAGGTTAGGTTATATAGCGTTAAATTTATTCGGTGGTCGGTAATTCGGTTTTGGGAATAATTGTAGGTACGAATTTTTTCGGAACGGTCCCCGGTTGAAACCATTGTCTTTCTTCTTTTAGAAACACTATCCAGGTGTTTTTGTAACTCTATTTCATATAGTTTTGATCTCAGCATTTTCATCGCTATTTCGCGATTACCAAGTTGTGAACGATCCTGCTGACAAGTGATAACAATTCCGGATGGTTTATGTGTTAACATAACTTTTGTTTCCACTTTATTAACATTTTGTCCGCCTGCTCCACCTGACCTCGCAAACTGAATTTCCAAATCTGCCGGATTTATTACTACATCCACCTCATCGGCTTCAGGCATTACCATTACGGTTGCTGCGGAAGTGTGTACACGACCCTGTGTTTCAGTATTTGGTACACGCTGCACCCGATGTACTCCTCCTTCAAATTTTAATATGCCATAAGCATTTTCACCCGTTACATTAAAAATAATTTCTTTATAACCTCCTACAGTACCTTCATTAAAATCAACTACTTCTAATTTCAGTCCTTTATTTTCGATATAGCGTGTATACATCCGGTATAAATCGCCTGCAAAAATGCTTGCCTCATCACCACCGGTACCGGCACGGATTTCCATTACCACATTTTTAGCATCCTCAGGATCTTTAGGAACCAGCATCTGACGAATCTGCTCTTCAATTGCCAGCTTTCTAGGCGTTAATTCATCCAAATCCATTTTAGCCATCTCACGCATTTCATCATCTTTTTCATTCGCTAAAATACCTTTGTTGAAGTCAATGTTTTCTACCACATTTTTATATTCATGGTAGGCATTTACAACTTCGGTTAAGTCTTTATACTCTTTGTTGAATTTTTTAAATTCCTTCATATTGCCTATAACCTTTGGGTCCGACAATTTTTGCTCAACTTCTTCCCAACGTCTTTTTATGGCAGCTAATTTTTCTAACACGCTTATTTTAATTATTTATTCGAAATCTATTTTTTCTTTCGCAAAGGTATAAAAAAAGGGCTGCAAATTATTTTACCTTTGCCCATTAACAAAAAAAAGCCCTGATGGGCTTTTTTTTGTTAATGGGCAAACAAACAAAATTATTTTTTATCCTCTGCTTTTTTAGGAGCTTCTTTTTTCACTTCTTTTTTTTCT
>JAVHPE010000225.1:3209-10034 GCA_036170475.1 Bacteroidia bacterium
TCTGCTACTTTAGCGTCAGTTTTTGTTTCTACTTTAGCATCAGTTTTAGCATCAGTTTTAGTTTCTACTTTAGCATCTTTTTTATCTTCAGTTTTTGTTTCTTTTTTAACTGGAGTTTTTGTTTCTTTTTTAACCGGAGTTTTTGTGTCTGTTTGAGCTACTCCTATTACTGAACTCATTGCAAATAATATTGCAGCTACTGTTGTGATTGTTTTTTTCATTTTAATTAGGTTTTAGATTTATAAGATTTTTAATCTCGTATCAAAACTAATGCCTAAATACATTTCTTTTACCGTTTTGTGATTTTTTAACAATTGCTAATATTTAAATATTCCGAATTCTGACTTTATTGTTAACTGTTTTTTACTACTTGACTCTACTCTTCCCACAATTTGTGCATCTACATTAAATGATTTTGAAATTTCAATAATATCGTCTGAGATAGATGGAGGAAGGTATAATTCCATGCGGTGTCCCATATTAAATACTTTATACATTTCTTTCCATTCGGTACCGCTTTGCTTCTGAATCAATTTAAACAATGGTGGAATCGGAAACAGGTTGTCTTTTATCACATGCACTTTATCAATAAAATGTAATACCTTGGTTTGTGCGCCACCACTGCAATGTACCATTCCATGAATCCGGGAGCGATACTTGTCAACTATTTTTTTGATGATGGGAGCGTAGGTGCGTGTTGGGGAAAGAACAAGTTTGCCTGCATCAATAGAGATGTGAGATGTGAGTTCTCGACTCCGCTCGAACTGACTGTCACCCTGATCGGAGTCGAAGGGTAAGATGTGAGACGTTTTTTCGATATTTATTTTTTCAGTCAAATCTACATTTCCGCAATATACAAGAAATTCGGGAAGGGAGGGGTCAAAACTTTCAGGATATTTTTTTGCTGTTGATTTATTAAATACATCATGCCTTGCCGATGTTAAGCCGTTGCTTCCCATACCGCTGTTGTATTCAGTTTCGTAAGCTGCCTGTCCGGATGAAGCCAGCCCAACAATTACATCACCTGCTTGTATGTTTGCATTGTCAATAACGTCTGACCGTTTCATACGGCAAACTACTGTTGAATCTACTATTATTGTTCGTACAATATCTCCTACATCAGCTGTTTCGCCACCGGTGGAATAGATGCCAATTCCAAAACTTCGCAATTGTTCTAATGTTTTTTCAGTACCTGCAATGATGGAGGAAATTACTTCCCCCGGAATCAGATTTTTATTCCTCCCGATTGTTGATGAAAGTAAAATATTATCAATTGCACCAACACAAAGCAAATCATCGGTATTCATAATGATAGCGTCCTGTGCAATTCCTTCCCATACCGAACTATCGCCGGTTTCTTTCCAATAAATGTAAGCTAAGGACGATTTGGTGCCGGCACCATCAGCATGCATTACAATACAATAGGTTGAATCCCCGCTTAAATAATCAGGAACTATTTTACAAAATGCTTTTGGAAATAATCCTTTGTCAATATTCGCAATTGCATTATGAACATCCTCCTTTGATGCCGATACTCCACGTAAATTATATCTGTTGCTGGTATTCATATCATAATAAATTAAAACACCCTTCTGTAGAAAAACGGAAGGGTGTTTAATTAAAATTTTTAGTAGAATTTATTTGAAAACACAATCAACTCATTTTCAAATTAATTTACTCGGTTGGATCTTCCTCTTCATCTTCACCTGTTTTTGGTTTAACCTTTATTTTTGTAGGGTCTTCTTTAGGAGCATTCGGATTTACGTAATCCTTGCTCTTCACTGAAAATACAGTACGTCTGTTTTTCTGCATTAAAGCTTCATATTCTTCTTTTGATTGCCCTTTTGTAACTTTGTTGATATAAGCTTCTGTCAAGGTATAAGAACCACTTGCATCGTTAACTTCCAAAGGACGTTTCTCGCCATAGCCTTTTGCTTTCATACGTTCTGCTGGAATCCCTTTTGATACTAAATAATCAACACATGATTGAGCGCGTTTTTCTGAAAGTACCTGGTTATCATTATCAGGTCCCCTGTAGTCAGTGTGGGAGCTTAATTCGATAACAAAACTAGGGTTGTCAATCAATGTTTGATATAAGAAGTTTAAAGAGTCCTGTGCTTGTGGCGTTAAGTCCCATTTAGCTAACTCGTACAACACATCCGGGAAACGAATTTCCTTTTCGATAGGCACCAAACAAAAATTCAGTCCTTTAAATGTTTTAGCATCTTCAACACCTACTGTAGTTACTTTTAATTTTGCTGAACTATTAACAAAACCGTTTGGTGCTTGTTTGGTAACAATATCTTTACCTACTTCAGTTGTCAGCGTATAGGAGGTGTTGGTGGTAATGAAACGTCCAGTCCCGTTTTCGGCAAATTTATAATGACCGTCTCCGTCCGTTTTTGTTTCTACCGAAGAACCATCAGAGCCCAGTAATTTTACCGCAATACCTTCAACTCCATTTTTGTTTTTGCAGTCACTTACTGTACCGTTTACTGCAAATAATAAAGGAGGTAATACAAATGACCAGATATCGTCAGCGCCTTTTGTTCCTTCACGATTTGAGGATAAATAACCCCTCTCTTTGGTACCTTCAAAAATAATTCCGAAATCATCACCGGCAGAATTGATTGGATATTTTAAATTAGTCACATTGTTCCATTCCCCTTTTCCTTTTTTTTCTGCTCTGAAAATATCCAGTCCGCCCATTCCTAAATGTCCGTCTGAAGAAAAGTACAAGGTTCCGTCATCATGAAGATAAGGAAACACATCATTACCAGGGGTATTGATGTCTGGTCCTAAATTAACAGGAGGTCCCCATTTTTTCCCTTTTTTGTCATAGGTACTCATCCAAATATCATTTCCTCCTTGCCCTCCCGGAATATCCGAAGAGAAAAGTAACGTTACTCCCCCTGAAGAGATAGATGGAGAAGCGAATTTATTGGAATCATTACAGAACCAGAATTTTTCAGGCTCGCCCCAAACATTTCCCTTTTTCATAGAAAACCATAACTGATTTAATGAGTTTTTGTTTTTTTCAGCCAGACAGCGGGTAAAAACTAACATATCTCCTTTTTTGGTCAAAGAGGTCAAGCCTTCATTGTCAGCAGTATTTACAGGACCTGGAAGTGGGGTCGGGGTGCTCCATCTGCCATTCTTATCCATTTGTGTTTCAAAAATATCGCTGTAAAATTCACCAAGAGATCCATCAAAAGCTCCTCCGGTTACACCTGGTCGCATGGACGTGAAAAATAATTTATTGTATTTTTTATCAGCATAAGTGGGGCAGAAATCAGGGTCTTTACTGTTTATCAATGTCATGTTTTCTACTTTATACCGGGTTGGATTATCTTTCCATTTTGTAGCTAATTCACATGATTTAATACCATTCTCACCTCTTGGATCAGAAGGGGCTTCTGTCTGGTAATTGGTGTATTCGATTAATGCTTCACTGTATTTTTCTTGTACTTTTTTTGCATCGGCTAAATATAATTTTGCTAAAGGATTGGTATAATTAGCCTTGATTGCTTTAACATACCACGCCTCTGCCTGTTTGCTATCACCGGTTAATCGGTAACATTCGGCTATTGTGAAAATGATAACCGCTTTGTCCTCTTTTTTCTTGGCTTTTGTGTAAGCCTTTTTGTAAAGCTCTATTGCGTTGAAATACTGTTTATTTTGGAACGCAAGATCCGCATCAACAGAAAAGTTTTTCTGAGCCATTACGTTTACAGAAAATGCTATAGTTACAACGAATGCAACAGTTAATTTTGAAATTATATTCATAATTACTTTTAGATTTAACTAATTTAAGGGTGCTAAAATAAATAAATAATTGAAACAAAAAAAATATTTTTACCGTTTATCTCAAAACTCGTTTGGATTTAATCCAATATATTCCTGTAAAATGCCGAAAGGCAATATGTTTAGCCTTGCTGATATCAGACTGGCGGGAGTATTATATTTTTAAGGTAGCAATTATTGTTTCTGCTTCCTCTTTTTAAGTCAATAATTCTGTGTTTTAACCTGTGCCTAAAGAGATTGATCCTATAAATCATTATTTTGTAAATAATAATTCTCTGTATTTGGGCAAGGGCCAACTTTCGTCATCAATAATTAATTCTAATTTATCGACATGATAACGAATTTCATCGAAGTAACTTTTCACTTTTTCACAATAGTCAATAGCTTGCTTTTTCGCATCTTTGATTGCATTCGCTTTTTTGCGGGCTTCTATCATTTCATCCACTTTTGTCTTGATAATATTTATATGCTCCGAAATTTCTAAAATCATTTCTAGTTGAACGTGTCCTGCTTTTTTAAAATCTGCTTCTGTAAGTATATCTTTTAGCCCCTTTGCGTTTTCAATCAAAGAACTTTGGTATTTAATCGCGGTAGGGATTATCTGGCTCATTGCTAAATCAGCCATTACCCGTGATTCAATTTGAATCTTTTTGGTATATGTCTCCAAATAAATATCGTAACGTGCGTGTTGCTCCCGCTCTGTTAAAATATGGTGACGCTCAAATAAATCCAGCGATTGTTTTGTAACAAAAGCATCTAAGGCTAATGGGGTGGTTTTAATGTTTGAAAGCCCTCTCTTAGCGGCTTCTTTTACCCATTCTGCTCCGTACCCATTTCCTTCAAAACGGATTTTTTTCGATCCGATAATGTAGTTGCGCAAGATTTGAAAAATAGCCTCATCTTTATCAACATTTTCAGAAATCAATACATCTACCTCTTTTTTAAATTGAATTAATTGATCGGCAACAATGGCATTCAATACAATCATTGGACCAGCACAATTTGCGGATGATCCAACAGCACGAAACTCAAATTTATTGCCGGTAAATGCAAATGGCGATGTTCTGTTACGGTCTGTATTGTCCAATAAAATATCCGGAATTTTTCCGATGCCCAGCTTTAATGCTGTTTTTTCATCAGGGCTCATTTTCCCTGATTTTACCTTGGTTTCCAACTCATCCAATACGTTTGATAACTGAGTTCCAAGGAAAACGGACATAATTGCCGGCGGGGCTTCGTTGGCACCCAAGCGATGGTCATTGTTCGCTGAGGCGATAGAAGCTCGTAACAGATCGGCATTGTCGTGAACCGCTTTTACGGTATTTATAAAAAAGGTCAGAAATTTTAAATTGGTTTTAGGTGTCTTCCCCGGACTTAATAGGTTTTTACCAGTATTGGTGCTCATGCTCCAGTTGTTGTGTTTGCCACTGCCATTAACACCAGCATAGGGTTTTTCATGCAACAAAACGCAAAAATTATGGTGTCTCGCAATTTTTTCCATCACATCCATCAATAGCTGATTGTGATCTACGGCTAAATTGCATTCTTCAAAAACGGGAGCACATTCGAATTGGTTAGGAGCAACTTCGTTGTGGCGTGTTTTAATCGGAATACCCAATTTTAATGATTCTATTTCAAAATCCCTCATAAAGGCAGTAGCGCGCTCTGGGATGGAACCAAAATAATGATCCTCTAATTGCTGTCCCTTTGCCGGTGCGTGTCCGAAAAGTGTTCGTCCGGTCATTGACAAATCCGGACGGGCATTGTATAGTGCCTCATCAACTAAAAAATACTCTTGCTCCCAACCTAAAGTAACATTTACTTTTGTTACATTTTTATTAAAATATTGACATACATCAACAGCTGCCTTATCTAGTATATTCAATGTTTTCAACAATGGTGTTTTAAAGTCCAGTGCCTCCCCGGTATAAGATACAAAAATAGTTGGAATGCATAATGTTTTACTTATTACAAAGGCGGGTGATGTGGGATCCCAGGCAGTATAACCTCTTGCTTCAAATGTATTACGGATACCTCCGTTAGGGAAACTGGAAGCGTCTGATTCCTGCTGAACCAGCTGACTGCCCCCAAAACGCTCAATAGCTCTGCCCCCTTCCGTAGGTTCAAAAAACGCGTCATGTTTCTCGGCAGTGGTACCTGTTAAGGGTTGAAACCAGTGTGTGTAATGTGTGGCGCCTTTTGAATTTGCCCAGGCTTTCATGGAGGCCGCCACCTGATCGGCCATCTTTCGATCGATACGTGAGCCCTGCTCTATAGCTGACAGTACACTGTTAAACGCTTCTTCTGATAAATATTCTCGCATGGCATCCATGCCAAAAACATTTTCTCCAAAAAATTCCGATACTTTATTACTTGGTAAAGTAACATCTACAGGTGTTCTCGAAAGAACAGTTTCTAATGCTTTGAATCTGTGAAAGGCCATGTTTAAGAATTTTTAATTTGTTGAGTTTTTGAGTTGTTAATTTGTTAATTTTTTGATTACAGATTTTATACTCTAAAAAGCTGTAATAAAAAATCTATAATTTGCAAAATTTTCGCAGGGGCAAAAATATAAAAAAATAGTATTACAATGAAAAACATTGATTTTTTTTATCCCTCTCCCCCTATAAAAAATGAATAATCATAAAATAAACACAAAAAAAATATCTTACCCCCTGTTTTTGCCACCATAAATATAAAAATATAAAGTTACAGTTTAGGTCCAATCCCTTAAACTATTTTATTGTTTTTAAAATTAATAAAACTAACAGATTTAGCAAAAATTATAATCTGAAAGGCGCGTAAGCCAGAAAAGGTAGCGGGGGCAGCATTTGCTAGTGCGTGTGCCGATGACCTTTTCTTGAATTTTTTGTTACTTTTTGTTTCAAGACAAAAAGTAAAATGCTTAAAAGGACTAGGAATTCTATATCTTAGATGAATATAATTAGGTGCAAAGCCCTATTATCACTGGAGTTTCCTCAAAAAATTATTCAGGGAATAAAGCTAATTGAAAATCGTCAA
>JAVHPE010000226.1:0-1981 GCA_036170475.1 Bacteroidia bacterium
CGTTACAGTCCAAATACCCTATGGTCGTTGTACACAGCGGTCGTAATGTTTTGTTAAAAAAAACGTTACAGTCCAAATACCCTATGATTGTTGTATGAGCGGTCGCAATGTTTTGTTTTTAAAAACGTAACAGTCCAAATACCCAAGGTCGTTGTACACAGCGGTCGTAATATTTTGTTTTAAAAAACGTTACAGTCCAAATACCCTATGGTTGTTGTACATAGCGGTCGTAATGTTTTGTTTTAAAAAACGTAACAGTCCAAATGCCCTATGGTCGTGATGCGCAGCGGTCGTAAAAATATTTCTAAGAACGTAACAGTCGAAATACGCTCTGGTCGTAATACCCACAGGTTGTAAAAAATATTTCTAAAAACGTAACAGTCGTGGCACACAGCGGTTGCAACTTAATGTTTATTGAGTTCCTCCACCATTTTTGATGTATCTTGAAATGTATTAAGTAAATCAATTGATTGTTTAGCTTCCTTAATACCCTGTTTATTACCTATTTCTTCATTAATTTTTAAACTTTTATTATAATATTCTAATGCTTTGGGATAATTCTCTTTGAGTGTATAAATCTCACCGATGCCCATATTGTCACTTGCCATTCCTCTTTTGTTGCCTAATTCCTCTGCTAACTTTAAACTTTTATTATAATACTCCAATGCTTTTGGGTAATTTTTTAGATGCCTGTAATTAATTCCTATACTCTTGTAGTCATAATTAATTCCTTGTTTGTTTCCAAATTCTTCATAAATCTTTAAACTTTTGAAGTTATACTCCAATGCCTTGAGATAATTTTTTTGGCTTTCATAAACGTCTGCTATGCGGTTGTAGTTTTTTACCATTCCGTTTTTGTCGATAATTACTTCATTAAGTTTTAAACTTTCAAAATAATTTTCCAATGCTTTAGAATAATCTCTTTGGTGTAAATAAATATTTCCGATGTTGTTGTATGCTTTTGCTTGTCCTTTTGGGAAGTTAATTTTTGTAGCCAACAATAATGATTGGTTTCCGAAATTCAAGCCTTTTGCACTATCGCCAATAATTTCATATTCATGGCAAAGAATATTCAGGGTGTTTACTTTGTTGGTATCTTCCTCTACTTTTGATAATTGCAAAAGCAAAGAATCAATTTGTGTTTGTCTATGTTGGACTTGTGCGAAAACAAGAAAATTAAACAAGTTCATAACAATTAAAAGGAATGCAGTTTTTTTCATTTGATATGTTTGTTGTTAAATATTTTGACTATTTGCTTTTATTTTCTCCTTCTCTGACTGCGATACATGTTTTATATTCCAATTATCTATATCAATATAATATCTGTAAAAACTTTCTTTGAAAGCATTATTTTGAGTAGCTGATAAACCAAATCTTTTTGTTTTTTTGATTACTTCTAAAGATGTATTTAGTTTTGGAATTATACCGAAATGCTTTTCAGTTGACAGCACAGAGCCTAAATTTATAAAAACCGTTTCTAAAATTCGTATTGGTCCATTTGTATAAATTGTTCCCGTTTTCAATCCTCTAATAAGAATACCGCCATCGCTAATATCTGAATTTTGAAAGGTAATGTCTAAACCTTTGGTATGAAACCGCCATAGACCTTTATCATATTTGTGCGGATGTGTTGAATTGTCTTCGTGCTCTTCTTTTAGAAAAAAATAAAACTCAATTTCAGTAAACGAAAATAATTTTTCATTTACTTTAAAATTATATTTATGAATTAATTCAGATGCAATTCTGTCAAATGAGAACTGAATTGTTTCTTTACTTTCCGTTATTAAGTCAAGGTCTAACATACTCCATTTTTTTAGGTTACAGCTAAAATACTCGCGCTTCGGAACACAGGGCGGTCGTGATACACAGTTGTCTTGTTGAAAAGTCGAAGACAAAGGTCTGTTTTTTTTCTTTTGTACAATGGCACACAACGACAAGCTAAATGATGTAGCCGACTTCGTAAACAAAATTATAAAATTAC
>JAVHPE010000227.1:0-9968 GCA_036170475.1 Bacteroidia bacterium
CACTCCTTCGTGATAAATAAAAACAAAATCTAAGATTGAATCAATGGTTTTGTTCTTACATAAGTTTCGTTAATGCAATTTTTTTCCGTTACATCAAATTATTAATGCTACATTTTGTTAATCTGGCATATCAATAATAAATTATTATTGATATGTTATTTTATCTCTCGCACAACAAAATATTTCGACACTTTTTTGCAAAATAGATTTGATCATTGCAACTTTTTAATTTTTTTCTCGTAGAATGAAAGTAACTCAATCTAAAAAAAAATTATTTTTTTGGTGCTCTAATGAAGAATTAATTGTATGGAATTTTATTTTATCTTCACATTTTAAATCTTATATATTATGAATAAAAAGTTTTACTATTTCATTTTATCGTTCGCACTTGCTATATCTGTTTCTCAAAAAGTGCATTCCCAAACCAATCCGGATTGGCAACTCATAGGTCTTACGCCTGCTGGCTATAATATTGTTGATGGCGTTGAAGCCCTATTTCAAATCAATATCTGTAACGGGAAAGATATTATTTATGTAAAGTTTATCAATCACAATACTTATTCTGTAAAAGTGGAATGGGTAGATGCGGTATTTACCGAAGAACAAAAATGGGTAAATAAGGATGACGTTGCTGATAAAAAAACATTAACAATTCCGGCTAATGGCGAGGTAAAAGGTAAATGTGCTAACTCTTCAACCGAAGATTTGAAGAAGGAGGGCAATATGAATAAGGAACTTGTTGTATACATGAAAAATTTTGTTGCCGATAAAAAAGATTTTAAATTATATTCCGCGTCTTATTTTAAAGTGATTGCTGTTAAATAGTGCTAAAATACATCAACATGAAAAATAAAATAGTTACTACTTTATTCTCATTTTTATTAACAGGATTTTCGATCTTTTCACAATCAGTAAATGTTACTGTTGATTACAATGGGTTTCAATCATGTGGAGGTTGTACAGTTTGCGGAGCTGACTACTGGTGCATTAACTCCATACCCAGTTATTGCGGAAATACTCCTGCCTGCAGAACTCAAACATTTTGGGATCCTATTCCAGCAGGGAATGTTGTTACTGGTGTAACCATTGTATGTTATGCCGGACCTGGTTGGCCCGGTTCCGTATCAAGTGTTACCTCACAAATAAACACTTCTACTATAGGTTCAACTGCCGTATCGGGGTCTGGTTATTGCGGTGAGTGTTATAGTTTCACAATGAGTAATACCTATTCCTGCCCTAATGGTTTGCCAGGTTATACCTACGGAGGAAATAATTCATTCACACTTTGCCCCAATGGTTCCTTTTGTGTTGAGCGGGCAGTCATCACTTTTACATATACAGTTTGTTGTGTTTTATCAACTGCTCCGTCATTTGCAACAGCCAGCCCAAGTTCATTTTGTAGTGGTGGTTCAACCACTTTAAGTGTAGGTGGTGGTTCGCTTGGTACAGGTGCTTCCTGGAACTGGTATTCGGGATGGTGTGGTGGAACATTTGTCGGAAGCGGATCTTCAATTTTTGTTTCGCCAACAACAACTACTACTTATTTTGTCAGAGCACAAGGTAACTGTAATACAACGGGCTGTGCTTCGGTAACGGTAACCGTTAATACTCCATCTACAGCTCCCTCTTGGGTTTCAGCAAGTCCAAATCCTACATGTGGCGGCGCCACAACTTTAACGGAAATGGGGGGGACACTGGGAACCGGAGCGAACTACAATTGGTATTCGGGAGGATGTGGTGGGAGTTTTATAGGATCCGGCACTTCAATTAATGTTGCACCTTCATCAACAACAACTTATTACGTATTAGCGACAGGGACTTGTAATACAACTGCCTGTGCTTCTGTTACTGTAACAGTTAGCTCTCTTTCTATTGCTCCTTCATCTGCAAGTGTAAGTCCGAACCCTGTTTGTGCGGGAGTTTCCACCACTTTAACTGAAAATGGCGGTACTTTAGGTGCTGGTGCTGTCTATAACTGGTATTCAGGAAGTTGTGGTGGTACGTTTGTGGGAAGTGGAAGTTCTATTTCCGTTACACCCTCTTCAACAACTACTTATTTTGTATTGGCACAAGGTACTTGTAATACAACAGGATGTGCTTCTGTAACTGTAACTGTAAATCCTGTTCCGTTTGCAACAGCAAGTCCTTCATCACAATCAATATGTTCCGGGAACACAACTTCTATTGCTCTAAGTAGTTTTACCCCTGGCACTTCTTTTTCCTGGACCGTAGCACAATCGGGAGTATCCGGAGCATTCGGCGGTTCCGGTACGAGTATCGCACAAACATTAAATACAAGCGGAACCTCTCCAGGCACTGCTACCTATACAATTACACCGGTGGCAAATGGTTGTATTGGAAGCCCGATAACAGTTGTTGTTACAGTTAATCCTATTCCTTTTGCAACAGCTACGCCAAACAGCCAGACTATCTGCTCAGGAAATTCTACATTAATTTCATTAGGAAGTAATGTTTCAGGGACTTCATTTAACTGGACTGTTGCCCAAACTGGGGTTTCAGGGGCTACTAATTCCAGCGGTTCCAGTATCACTCAAACAATAACTACCACAGGAGGCGTTTCAGGAACAGCTATTTATACAATTACTCCTGTAGCAAACGGGTGTTCAGGAACTCCAATCATTGTAAGTATTACAGTAGACCCTTCTCCTATGGTCATAGCAACACCATTAACACAAACTATATGTTCAGGAAGTGCTACATCAATTGCTTTGACAAGTAATGTCGTAGGGACAACTTTTGCCTGGACTGTTGCTCAAACAGGTGGAGTTACAGGTGGAACAAGCGGAACAGGAATTTCAATTACCGATGTATTAACAACCACAACAACAGGAACAGCAGTTTATACCATCTTACCAACCGCAAATAGTTGTATTGGAAATCCGACTACGGTTACTATTACTGTTAACCCAATGGACGATGCCTCATTTATTTATTCGTCAGCAACATATTGCCAGACTGGTAATGATACATCGGCTATGATCTCTGGTTTACCGGGAGGTGTCTTTTCTTCTACCGCAGGTTTGGTATTTTTAAATACCTCAACCGGGTTAATTGATTTTAGTGCCAGTACCTTAGGCACTTATGTTATAACATATACAACTAACGGTATTTGTCAAAATACCAGCACGGTTAACCTTACTATTACAGGAGCACCTGCTACAGGGTTCAGCTATACTGGTTCCCCATTTTGCCAATTTGGTAGTAACCCTTCTCCAACGTTTGTTCCGGGTGCCTTTGCAGGGACTTTTTCATCTACACCAGCAGGGTTATCATTTGTGAATGTGAATACCGGTGTGATTGATTTAGCAACAAGCGCTCCGGGAACGTATACCATAAAAAATATTATTGCTGCAAGCGGAGGTTGTGGTGCTGATAGTGCTACTACAACTGTTACTATTAATTCTACTCCAATAGTAACTGCAACACCTATGCCTGAAACAATTTGTTCATTGACTGCTACATCCATTACTTTAACAAGCACACTTCCGGGAACAACTTTTGCCTGGACAGTCGCATCAACAAATGTTACCGGGGATTCGCCAGGAATTGGTTCTTCAATTGTTCAAACTCTGACTGCAACAGGAACAGTGCCGGGAATAGCGATTTATACGATCACTCCTACAGTAGGATCCTGTGCCGGGGCTCCGATAAATGATACGGTAACTGTTAATCTTATTACTGTTGCCACAGCGACGCCAACTTCACAAACATTTTGTTCCGGAGGTACTACGTCTATTGTATTATCAGGAAGTGTAGCGGGCACAACATTTTCCTGGACAGCCAGTCAGGCTGGTGTAACAGGAGCTTTGTTTGGATCCGGTTCTACCATTTCTCAAACATTAACAACAACAGGAACCAGCGTAGGTACTGTAGTTTATACAATTACTCCTTCCGCAAATGGATGTTTAGGAAGTGCTATTAATATTACTGTTACTGTAAATCCAATGGATGATGCATCTTTTGTTTATCCGTCAGCAACCTATTGTACCTCGGGAACACCTCAGACACCTTCTATTACGGGGCTTCCGGGTGGTACTTTTTCGGCAACTCCTGCAGGATTGTCAATAAACCCGACAACAGGTACGATTGATTTAGGAGCAAGTTCTTTGGGTGTTTACATTCTTTCGTATACAACTAATGGAATTTGCCCGAATACAAGTTCTATTACAATGACCATTACAAATACGACTCCATCAGCGATCTTTAGTTATCCTTCGGCATCCTACTGTCAGAATGGACCTAACCCATTTCCGGTTTATGTTTCAGGGGCAAGTGCTGGTATTTATACAGCTACTCCTGTGGGTTTAGTATTTATACAAGTTAATACCGGTCAAATTAATTTAGCAGCTAGCAGCCCAGGGACATATCTCGTTACCAATACCATTCCAATAAGTGGAACATGTCTTGGAGTAAGTGATACAACTACAGTTACAATAACCGCTTCGGATGACGCTACTTTTATTTATTCATCAGGAACCTATTGTATATCAGGGCCTAACCAAACGCCTACAATTACTGGTTTACCCGGAGGGGTATTTTCATCGAGTCCTGTGGGTTTATCAATTGATGCCTTAACCGGGATGATAACCCTATCAACAAGCCAATTGGGAATATATACTATTTCGTACGCAACAAATGGACCTTGTCCAGATACAAGTTCAATTACGATGACCATTGACAGCATTACTCCAACTGCAGTATTTACATATTCAGGTGCATCATTTTGTCAAAGTGCAAGTAATCCATCACCAATTTTTGGATCAGGTTCAAGTGCAGGAACCTTTACATCCAGCCCATTTGGTTTAGTGTTTGTTAATAGTATTACCGGGCAAATTGATTTGGCAGCCAGTACACCCGGCACATATACGGTTACAAATACTATTCCTGCAAGTGGTTCATGTAATGTTGCGACTGCGACAACAACAATAACAATAACCAATCTGGATGACGCTTCATTTGTTTATTCATCAGCATCCTATTGTTTAACGGGTTCCAATCCGACACCAGCAATTACGGGTTTGCCGGGTGGTATTTTTACCTCGACACCTTTTGGTTTAACTATCAATCCATCAACGGGAACAGTAGATTTGGCTTCAAGCACCTTGGGTTCATACACAATAACTTATACAACAGCAAGTGCATGTCAAAATTCCAGTTCAATAACATTGACTATTACCACGAATAATCTATTTGCTGATTTTAGTTATTCCGGTTCCCCTTTTTGCCAAAATGGAATAAATCCACTACCTGTATTTGCTTCAGGAGCGAGTGCGGGAGTATTTTCAACAAACCCTATTGGTTTAGCATTCGTAAATTTGAATACCGGTGAGATTGATCTTCTCAATAGTGCACCCGGGACTTATACCGTTACCAATACTATTCCAGCAGGAGGTGGCTGTGCATCAGTAGTTGCAACAACTACAGTTACCATAACATCAACGGACGACGCATCTTTTGTATATACTTCGGCAACTTATTGTACAACAGGGACTCCTCAAACACCTGTGGTAACTGGCTTATCCGGCGGAACATTTTCCGCTACACCTGCGGGTTTATCTATTAATCCAACTACAGGTACAATTACATTATCTGCATGTTCAGCAGGAGCTTATTTGCTAACCTATACCACAAATGGAGCATGTCCGAATTCAAGTTCCATTATCATGACAATTGATACTATTACACCATCTGCAACCTTTAGTTATGCAGGTTCTCCTTTTTGCCAAAATGCAAATAACCCGTTTCCAACGTTTGGTCCAAATGCCAGCGCAGGTATTTATACGGCAACTCCATCAGGTTTAGTATTTGTAAGTGTTAACACCGGTGAAATCGATTTATCAGCATGTACTCCGGGTACCTATATTGTCACTAATACCATACCAGCCAGTGGTATATGTTTACCGATAAGCGATACTTATACAATTACCATAGGCGCATCTGATGATGCCTCTTTTACATATCCATCAGCCACCTATTGCGTAACAGGACCTAACCAAACACCCGCTATCACAGGTTTAACAGGAGGAATTTTCTCATCCATTCCTCCCGGCTTGACACTTGATCCAACAACTGGTACGATTACATTATCTACGAGTGCTATTGGTAGTTATACACTGACCTATTCGACAAATGGTTCCTGCCCTAATTCAAGCTCAATAATAATGACTATTGCAGACAGTACCCCATTTGCAAACTTCAATTATTCAGCAAGTACATTTTGTCAAAATGCAAGTAACCAATATCCTATATTTGGTTCAGGTGCTAGTGCGGGCATATTTTCATCCAGCCCGGCAGGCTTGGTAATAGTGCATGTTAATACAGGTGAAATAGATATAGTAAATAGCGTACCCGGTACGTATACTGTCACCAATGACATCCCTGCAAGTGGTATATGTAATGCGATAAGTGCAACTACAACAGTTATTATCGCACCGTCAGATGATGCCTCTTTCAGTTATCCATCAGCAACGTATTGCACTACAGGAGCACCACAAAGCCCGACAATAACAGGTTTTCCAGGCGGTACTTTTTCATCAATACCTGCAGGCTTAACGCTTAATCCAGCAACAGGAACTATTACTTTATCCAGCAGTTTGGTAGGAAGTTATTTACTTACTTATACCACATTTGGCGCTTGTCCTAATACAAGTTCAATAACGATGACTATCAATGATATAGTATCTTCCGCCAGTTTTAGTTATGTTGGATCTCCTTTCTGTCAATCAGGTGGCAATAACCCATTTCCAACTTTTGGACTTGATGCCAGTGCAGGAATTTTTTCAGCTACTCCAGCAGGATTGGTATTTGCACAGGTAAATACCGGTGAAATTGATTTAGCAGCAAGTACACCCGGCACCTATACAGTTACTAACACAATTCCTGCGAGCGGGGTATGTGTTTTTGTAAGTGCCGTATCTACAGTTACAATTAACGCCGCTCCAGTGGCAACTGTAACACCATCTTCCTCAGCATTTTGTGCGTCTGGAACCGCACCTGTTTCAATTGTATTAACAAGTGATATTCCAGGTTCCACATTTACATGGACAGTTTCTCAATCAGGACTTACCGGTGGGTTACCAGGGTCCGGTTCAACAATCTCCCAGACATTAAACTCTGGAACTAATTGTGGAACCGCCACTTATACGATTATAGCGGATGCGAACGGTTGTTCGGGAGCATCAATAACAGTGCCCATTGACGTCTGTCCATCTATTGTAGATACCGCATCAATGATAATAACACAAGCCAATTGCGGATCAACCACAGGATCAATAACCGGTATTACCATGGCTTCGGGTCAGTCCCCTTTTACCTACCAATGGTATGATTCACAGAATAATCCTGTTGGAAACGGCAGTGCAGACTTAACAAATGTGGGTGCAGGTTTATATACTGTTACTATCACTAATGGCAATAATTGTTCTATTATTGTAGGAGGTCCATTTGTTATAACAGCTACACCTCCTGTAGTAGCTGCATTTACATTAAGTCCAATGACAGGAGAAACACCATTGACAGTAAACTTCACAAATAATAGCTCAATAGAAGCGGTAAACTACTTATGGGAATTTGGCACAGGGGATACTTCCATTGAAGCAAACCCAACCTATACTTATATTCCATTGGGTAGTTTTATGGTTTGCCTGACAGCAGACAATGGTTTTGGTTGCTCTGATTCCGCCTGTTCTACTGTAGAAGTGTATATTAACTCCGTATTTATCATTCCAAATATATTTACACCTAACGGGGATGGTATTAATGATGTATTTACAGTACAGGGAATAGGTTTAAAAAGCATGGATGCGGAGATTTTTAACCGATGGGGAGAAAAGGAATACGAGTGGCATACTACTAATGGAGGCTGGGATGGCAGGACTACCAGTGGAGTGGAAGCTCCAAATGGAACGTATTATTTCATCATTAACGCAGTAGGTATAGATGGTAAAAAATATTTAGAAAAGGGTTCATTCACGCTTATTCGAAATAATTAAAGTCTACCTATACTGTTGCTTTACTCATAAATATATTGTTTTAAATGTATTCGTGAGTTCGCTTCGCTCGGTTCTTCGTTATTCTTGTTTAAAAAACCAGTCATTTACTAACAGCAATACCAAAACCCTTTATACTTTAATACAAACTTTAGGTTACCCATTTCAAAAATTTGAAACTTTGGAAATGGGCTAGTTCAAAACAATAAAATATATTGGGCTGATTTATTCTGAATCTTGGTATTAATAGAACTTCCAGAAGCTCCCTTGTTTTTGACTTTCCAATTTTTTATAGAAAGTGTCTGCTATTATATTCCCTTTCGGAATATTTTTCATATTAGGTTTAAGCAAAAAAACTATTTATCTTGGACTTCTCTAAATTTCCTACACCTATACTGTATAAATATCACAGGCGAAATTCCTTGATAGTAATATATTAAACAATTTTAATACCAAAAAAATAAATTATTTTCATGATAAGCATTCTAAAACCACCGCCACATACTGATCAACTTGCAAAAGAAAAAATTGACCTCACCTACAGGAGGTTGCGCTGGCAGGTTTTCCTTGGAATCTTTATTGGATATGCAGGGTACTACTTAGTTAGAAAAAACTTTTCCCTTGTAATGCCCGACCTTATAGCACAAGGTTATTCAAAGGGGGAGTTGGGAATAATAGCCTCTGCTGTTTCCATTTCATACGGTATAAGTAAATTTATAATGGGAGGTATTTCTGACCGAAGTAATGCACGGGTTTTCTTAAGCCTGGGATTAATGCTTTCGGCGATAACTGTTTTTTGTTTCGGAACAATTCCTGTCTTAACATCTTCTGTAACTATCATGTTCATTGTAATGTTTGTCAACGGATGGTTTCAGGGAATGGGATGGCCCCCATCAGGGCGTGTGATGGTTCACTGGTTTTCCACAAAAGAGCGAGGAACAAAAATGTCTATCTGGAACGTAGCGCATAATGTAGGAGGAGGTCTTATTGGTCCATTGGCTGTTTTAGGGGTTGCAATATTCGGAGATTGGCAGAGTCAATTGTATTTTCCTGCGATGATCGCTATCCTACTTGCATTTATTGCTTACATTCTGATCAGAGATACTCCACAGTCCTGTGGATTACCCAATATTGAAGCATATAAAAATGATTTCCCAAAAGATTATGAGCAAAGCCATGAAAAAGAATTTTCTACCAAAGAAATATTTTTTACTCATGTCTTAAAAAACAAGATGCTCTGGTTAATTGCTATTGCCAATGCCATGATTTACATGGTAAGATATGGAGTATTGGATTGGGCTCCTACTTACCTTGCAGAAGCCAAAGGTTTTTCCATTAAAGAATCGGGCTGGGCTTATTTTGCTTAC
Organism: Bacteroidia bacterium; assembly: GCA_036170475.1. Classification (GTDB taxonomy): domain Bacteria; phylum Bacteroidota; class Bacteroidia; order 2-12-FULL-35-15; family 2-12-FULL-35-15; genus 2-12-FULL-35-15. The sequence continues at coordinate 9,377 of JAVHPE010000227.1, forward strand.
GAATGGGCAGGAATTCCCGGAACCCTTCTGTGCGGATGGCTCTCGGATAAAGTATTTTCCGGTCGTCGGGCTCCTGCAATAGTGATTTATATGTTGTTGGTAATGATCGCGATTGTTGTTTATTGGCAAAATCCTGCCGGTCATATCTTAATTGATAATATTGCTTTGATTGCCATCGGCTTCCTGATTTACGGACCGGTAATGCTGATAGGAGTGCAGGCGCTGGATTTGGTTCCAAAGAAAGCTGCAGGAACTGCCGCAGGGCTTACCGGATTGTTCGGCTACCTCGGAGGTGCATTATTTGCTGATATCGCCATCGGATTTCTCGTCGATCATTGGGGTTGGGATGCTGCATTCATTTTGTTAATATCAGCATGCGTAATTGCAATAGTAGTTACTTTATTTACCTGGAAAAAAGAAAAACTAAGATTATAAAACGAGCATGTTTGTTAGACAAATGGGAATCCATCTGTGCATCTGTACAATTGTTCGTTCCGTTTTTTACAGTCATACAAAGTTGAAATGGGTAAGTGATCAAAGCCTTTTTATTCCCGGCAGGATACTTAGACATTGTCGCATTATCCGCTTGAAG
>JAVHPE010000228.1:0-9911 GCA_036170475.1 Bacteroidia bacterium
AAGGGTTCAGGGTATTTTATTTCCTGTTTTTGACTGTTTCGGACGGTAATGGAAGCAAACTATATTTTAGCAGTAAAAGACAATCATAAAACTTTGCATGAACAAATTAAATCAGCCTTTAAAACAAGCCCCATTGTTGATGTGTGTAATACCTTAGAAAAAGGGCATGGACGAATTGAAGAAAGAACCTGCCAAGTTATAACAGATTTACGATTTGTAGATGAGAGTTGCAATTGGGACAAGCTGCATTCTATTATTTGCATTACCAGTCAACGAACTATAGGGAATAAAACCAGTACAGACACTCGTTATTTTATTGGGAATCAAGAAAAAAAAGCATCTTATTTTTTAGAAGCTATACGAAGCCACTGGGGTATTGAAAACAGTTTACACTGGGTATTAGATGTTGTTTTTAATGAAGATTATTGTCGAAAAAGAAAAGATAATGCAGCAGAAAACTTTAACATCATAAGAAAAATGGCACTTAATTTTATTAGAATTAATAAGAAAAATGACAAACTGAGTATCCGAAGAGCTAGACTCTCTGCGGGATGGGACAATCAACATTTAGATAAGCTACTAAAATTCTGATGCGGTAGCCCTGTGTATTTATCGAAGACTCAGCTTAAAAAAAAGTTGTTTTGTCGAATTTGCATAAACACTGAATGTTAAGCATAATCTCCGGTGCGCTGGAAAAAAATGGCTCTTTTGGTTTTGCTTGTGTGTAGGCTTGTGGGAGGGGCAAAACCAAATGTGCCATTTGTGATGCGCAAAAGAATTTCAATTTTTTTTGTGCGGTTGGAAAAAATTAAATCACGAAGCGTAAGGTTGTCGTGTCGGCAAGAAGTTTTCCAGATGCTATATTTATTCCTTTCGTTTTGATTTTCTGTCGGTCAGTTTAATGGTATTCAATTTTTTTAATCTTATTGCCCATAATGATTTATAGTTGCATAATTTTTTTTATTTCCCTTTCCAACTCTTTGATGCGATCATTTAGTTTTTGCAGACTCCTGAAGAGCACATAGCTACGTTGGTACTCCCCAATAGCAAATGATGGAGAGCCTTGAACAGTTTCTCCTTCTTTTTCAATATTTTTTCCAACACCTGATTGCCCCGCAATTTTTACACCATCGGCAATTTTTACATGCCCAATAACTCCGGCTTGTCCGCCTATCATTACATTTTTACCAATTTTGCTTGACCCTGCAATGAATACACCTCCCGCCATTACTGTATTTTCGCCAATCTCGACATTGTGAGCAATTTGAATGAGATTATCCAGTTTTACTCCTTTTCTAATGATGGTTGATCCCATGGTAGCCCTATCTATAGATGTGTTAGAGCCTATTTCAACATGATCTTCAATAACCACATTGCCAATTTGCGGAACTTTTTTATAATTGTTTTCAGAATTGGGCGCAAAACCAAAGCCATCACTGCCTATTACCGAACTGGCATGAATGGTACAATCATTTCCAATAATACAATCATAATATACTTTTACACCCGAATACAATGTGGTATTATTTCCAATAGTGGTATTGTCGCCAATATAACAATGCGGGTATATTTTCACATTGTTCCCGATTTTAACGTTTTCACCGATATAAGCAAAGGCTCCAATATAGCAATCATTACCGTATTCAGCATTTGCGGAAATAAAGGAGGGTTGTTCAATTCCTGATTTATTTTGTTTATTATTATTGTAAATTTCTAATAATTTAGCGAAACTTCCATAAGCGTCTTCTACGCGAATAAGCGTACATGTTGATTTTACAGGTCTGTCAAGAATTAAGTTGTTATTTAAAATAACTACTGAAGCATTTGTTTCATACACCAATGGCGTATAAAGCGTGTTCGCTAAAAAAGATAAGGTTCCGGTTTTCCCTTCTTCAATTTTTGATAAGCCGGAAACAGTGATATTGGAATTGCCTTCCATCGTTCCGTTTAATAATTTGGCTATTTGTTGTGCTGTAAATTCCATTTTTAAAATAGTTTTTTATTCCATCAGATCCTGTAAAAATAAAATCGATTTTTTTGATTTAATTATTCTCCAAAAACAGCTTTAATTTTCAGATAATCTATCTGATCTGCAAATTTTTGAAGCACATCGCTATTTTCAATATTATTTCCTTGAATTTGAACCACAGCTGCCCCAACAATAATATCAACTTCCCCAGATTTCATCATCTTATTGTATTTTGACAATGCTCTGTAATTTTTTATTTTTAATGCTTTTGTATCTTCCCCGGTACCCATTGGAACAGCCATCATTGGATTAGCATTACCGCCTGAATTAAAAGTAGCCACATTAGCAGCCACCATTACATTATTGGAAATAGTGGCAATTATTCTTGGCTTTTCATTGTCCATAGCCATTCCTGGCATATTCATTCCGGGAGGCATTGCAGGTGGCATACCTGGAGTTGCCCCGGGCGGCATAGCTGGAGGAACCCCATTTGGCATTGCTTGCGACGTACCCACAGGACCACCGGCAGGAGGCACAACTGGAGTACCACCAGCAGGCATAACTAGAGTGCCACCAGCAGGAGGCACAACTGAAGTAGGAAGTGTGGTTCTGTTTTTTGTTCCGGCATTTTGTTCCATTTCATAAATTTTAGTGCCACTCATATCACTTGAGCCTGGCATTCCTATAGGCATAGCCATAGGCATCCCCATTGGATTAGATGCTTTAGAGTCGGTTACAGGCACCCAGTTTTCAAATTTTGCAGGAAGGCTGGCTGTTAATTGGTTGTTAAGTAACTTAGAGACTTCCTCTTTGGCTTTTTGCAATGCTTTTGAAGCATCTATATAGTTTTTTGCTACTAATGCTTCTTGCGATTTTTTTATTAAATTTTCAGCCTCCAGTGATTCATTTTGAGCATACAAAATGCTCATTGTTGAAAATAATATCCCGGTTAATAAATAGCAGTTTTTGTTGTTTGTTTTCATTCGTTTTGTAAGATTAAAGTTTTTATTCAATTTGTGACCTCGAGAGGGTTCGAACCTCCAACCTTCGGTTCCGGAAACCGACACTCTATCCAGTTGAGCTACGAAGTCAATTATTCTCTTTCCATTATTTCGCAAAGATAATGTAAAATTAACAATTAGAAATTTAGTGTTTGCTATGTTTTATCAACTCACAAACATTCCAAATGATGAATTCCTTTTTATTCAATACAATAAAATAATTACTTTTATGTTTGAATAACGCAAATCAACATTTTTATCGAGTATGAAAAAAAATATTTTATTTTTTATTATCTTATTGTTTGCTCAATTTATAACTGGTCAAAACATAGGGATTGGACAGTGGAAAGATCATTTATCATACAAAAATGGGATTTCTGTTTCAGAGGGTGGGGGAAAGGTATTTTGTGCGACAAAAAGCGGTATTTTTTTGTTTAATAAATCTGATAATTCCATAGAACGCCTGTCAAAAGTAAATGGGTTAGCTGATGTGGAAGCAAATGTTCTTAATTACAATAAATACAGTAACAAATTACTTATTGCTTACAAAAATTCTAACATCGATATAATTGATAATAATGGCACAATTGTAAATCTTGCAGATATAAAACGTAAAGCGATACTTGGAAATAAATCCATTAATAATATTTATTTCATTAACCAATATGCTTATTTATCCTGTGGTTTTGGTATTGTAGTGATTGATATGGATAAAGTGGAAGTAAGTGACACCTATTATATTGGTTCTAATGGAAGTCCGGTAAACGTAAGGGATATAACATCAGATGGTACTTATTTTTATGTTGCTACTGATATTGGGGTATACAGAGCCTTACAAAACAATCCCAATTTGGCGAACTATACAGCATGGTCTCTTATGGGCGGTTTGCCTGTTGGGATCTATAATACTATCACAGAATTTAATGGAAAAATATACACCAATTTTTCAAAATTACTAACTAGTGGTGCAAGTCAACGGGATTCTATGTTTGTGTTTGATAATACTGTATGGAATCATTTCGGCGCAACGGGTTATTTTGGTGGTGATGGTTATGTTGTAAACTCAATGAAATCGTATGATAATCAATTGCTGGTTGGATTTGATAACGGAATAATAAAATTTGACTCGAGTTTAGCTACAGTTGGAAATTATACCATTTACCTTTTCCAATATTCAGGTGACTATATTAGACCTAATCAGGCTGTTATTGACAATAGCGATATTTTATGGATTGCAGATAGTCAGTATGGATTAACTTCGATTAGAAATGGAAATTCTTCCGACTATCATTATCCCGATGGTCCATCTAGTGCAAATATTACCGCAATGAGTCTTGCAGATTATAATCTAGCCATAGCGCCCGGTGGCGGTGGCAATGGTTATTATAACGATGGTATCTATTTTTATAATGGTACTGACTGGGCAAATAGAAATGGTAATTTTCCACCCATTGTGAAGTTGGATACTATTTACAATATTAATAATGTATTGGTAGATCCTAATAATGCTGAGGTAGTTTATGCGTCAACAGGTTTTGCCGGTCTTATTGAATTTAATAATGGAGTGCCTGCTAAAATTTATAATTCAAGTAATAGTTCTTTACAGAAAATTCAAAATGTACCCGGATTTACACCAGTATGTACATCTGGATTAGCAATCGATGCTTCAAGTAATTTATGGGTTTGTAATTCAGGTGTTCCTTCATCTGTTTCAATGAAAAAAGCGGACAATACCTGGCAAGCGCTGAATTTTTCAACAATTATTGGTAATACCCCTGAATTAGGGCAAGTACTAGTTGACAAATCTGACCAAAAATGGTTTGTGTTAACTCGTGGTGTTGGAATTATGGTTTATAATGGAAATGGCACGACACCCAATAGTTCAAATACAAAAAAATTAAGTTCCGCTGTTGGAAACGGAGCTTTGCCGAGTACAAATGTTTTTTGTATGGCTGAAGATGCGGATGGAGAAATATGGGTGGGAACCGATAAAGGCATTACCGTTTTTTATTCCCCTTCAACTGTTTTTTCCGGACAAAATTTTGATGCACAACAGATATTAATTGAACAGGACGGACACGTGCAAATATTGCTTGAAACGGAACTCATTCAATCTATTGCAATTGATGATGCTAACCGTAAATGGATTGCCACTGCTAATTCCGGAGTATTTTTAATGTCCGCTGATGGTACAAAACAAATTTATCATTTCGATCAAAGCAATAGCCCTTTATTCAGCAATGATGTTAAAAGTATTGTTATTAACCGCAAAACGGGTGAAGTATATTTTGGAACAACAAAGGGGCTGATTGCATACAGAAGTACTGCGACAGAAGGTTTTGAATATTATACCGATGTATATTCTTTCCCAAACCCCGTAAAACATGATTATACCGGACCTATCGCAATAAAAGGGTTGGTTACTAATACAACATTAAAAATTACCGATATAAGCGGAACATTAGTATATGAAACAAAATCAGAAGGCGGGCAGGCTCTCTGGTATGGAAAAAATTTCAAAGGCGAACGGGTAAGTACCGGTGTTTATATGGTATTTTGCACAAGCGAAGACGGCACAAAAAAAATAGTAACAAAAATTTTATTTGTGAATTAAAAATTTTCAGACCTGGGATTTGAGATTTGAGACCGTCCCTCTTCATCTCATATCTCATATCTCATATCTATTATCTATTATAATGCTCCATAAAACTAGCGGTATAATACTTCACACTATCAGCTATTCCGAAACAAGCTTAATAGTAAAAATCATTACTCCCGATTTTGGAGTCAAATCATACATCGTTAATGGGGTACGAAAAAAGAAATCAAAATTCAAAGCATCCATTTTTCAACCTCTGGCTTTGGTAGATTTAGTGGTATCAAATACTGATAAGGCTAAATTGCAGCGTATTTCCGAAATCAGTATTTCGTGTGCCTATATTGATATTCCTTATAATATTATCAAAAGTTCTATCGCCCTGTTTTTAAATGAAGTTTTATATAAAGCGGTAAAGGAGCAACATGCCGATGAAAATTTGTTTGAGTTTATAAAAAATTCATTACAATTGCTCGATCTAAAACATGACAATTGCTCCAATTTTCATGGCTTTTTCATGATTTCACTTAGTCGTTATTTAGGTTTTTTCCCGGAAGGGAAATATACCGTAACTACTCCTGTTTTTGATTTGCAGGAAGGCCATTTTGTTGGTCGTATCCCTGCTCATCCCTTTTTTCTGGAGGAGAAGCAAAGTTATTTATTTTATGAATTATTAAATTCAGAATATGATACGATTCATCTTTTGAAAATGGATAAAAATCAACGGAAACAATTATTGCAATCGATCATAAAATTTTATCAATTACACATTTCATCCTTCGCTGAAATAAAATCGATGGAGGTGCTGGAGCAGGTTATTGCATGAAAGACATCAGCCCAAGCATCGCTTGTGATAACCATGGACTCACATCAGCACATCAGCATATTGTTCATTTTCCTTCGATATCTTTTATTTTTTGAAGGTACTCATTCGACTTCTTAACATCCCCCAATAGATTATATACTACCGCGATATTTTTCAACGCCAACGTATTATTAGGATTTTTGGAGAGTAATTGATTGGAAACAGAAAGCGCTTTTTCATATTGTTTTAACATGCCGTAACAATTCGCCAGATTGATGTAGGCATTATTGTTATTAACATCCTGTGCAATTGATTTTGTGAAATTCTGAGCAGCCTTATTGTAATCGCCTTGTGAGGCATAATAATTTCCCAACTCAAAATAAAATTTGCTGTCTTTATTGGAAGAAGTGCTGTCGACCATCGAAGTTAAAGGATTAATAAATACATCAATACCCATGGCTTTCAAGTCTGCTGCTGCTTTTTTAGGCTCCAGGTATTGAGGATTGTATTTAATAGCTTCGTTATAAAAATAGGAAGCGACATTGTTTTTACCCAGATTTTGATAAACTATTCCTAAATGATAATAGCTATCTGAATGACCAGGTGCAGTTTCTATGGCTTTGTTATAATAATAAATAGCGGAATCATTATTAGGAATTATTATTTGGTAAGCCAAGCCAATCAGGTAATAACTTTCTCCAAACCTCGGATGGATACTCAAAGATTGCCGTAATGCGTTTATACCCGTTTTTACGTACTCTTTCTTTTTAACAGGGTCTTTCTCAATAGAAGCTAAGTAAATATACTGGTTTCCAAAATGATTTTGATTTTGTGCACTGTTCTTACCTGTTTTAACATCTTCACTAAATAAAGTAAAATTATCTTTCCATACTCTGTTTCTGCTTACCGTTTTAAAAGAATATAGAATAACCGGAATAAATAAAATAAGAACAAATTTAATATTCGCTTTCAGCCATTCTATTGTTGAAACTGTGGGACTAAAGGCATCAGTTTTAACTATCAATCCTATACCAAACACTATTGCGATACAGAATCCTAACGAAGGAAAAAATAAAAAGCGTTCTGCGAAAATACCTCCACGCAAAATGGTAAATGCCAAAGCGGGAATTAGTGTAATATAATACAAACTAAATGCAAAACCCCAGGTTGTTTTTTTTAATGTTTGTTTAATAGCGAAAAAAGCTCCGGCAATAAATAATAGAATACCAAGCCATGCCCAGCCGCTACTCAAATGCACCGCGGGTATTTGATTAAAAGAGTAATCATAGCGGAGAGGATGAGGCACGATTAAAAGACGTAAACAAAATGCAAATAACATAAATGTGGTAGGTAACTTAATATTGCTATGAGTGTATGGGTAGTTGATGATATCTGAAGGAATTATACCACTTAGCGTACCCAATAAATATTTTTTTTGTATAAAAAAAAGCAAAACAATAACAGCAAATGGAATACTCTTTTTCAGACATTCCATTACCTTAAAATTTTTGTAATAATATAAAAAAACAGGAAGGAGCATTACTCCTGTAAGCGCTGTTTCTTTAGATAGCATCCCAAAATAACAGAAAAACAAACTTAAAATCAGGTAAAGTATTTTTTTTGAATCAAAAAAATTTAAAGCGAACCATAACATAAGCATTACATTGAAAAAACTCAATAATTCATCGCGTCCTTTAATGTTAGCGACAATTTCGGTATGGATGGGATGTGCAACAAAAAGTAATGCGACTATGAAAGCGAAGATTGGATTATATGCGTTAAATATTTTGTTGAGAACAATGAAAAGCATGTAGCCGGAAAAAGCAAAAATCAAACAATTTATAAAATGGCTTACATGTGGATTGCCATGAAAAAAATGTTGTTCGATGGCAAAAGTAATAAGTGCCAAAGGACGATAATAACCTAAATGCACATTTGCGAAATGCCAGAAATCTACTTTTAATAAATTTAGAATACCGCTAAATCCTTCCTGTACATATCTGTTTCCGGTTATAGCACCTGAATCATCCAACGCATAATCATGGTAAATGGTATTGGAATATAATAGAAAAGCAAAAGCAAAAATGAAAATACCCCAGGCATATTTAATAGGGGAATCAATTTTTATTGTCTCGGACTTTTGCTTTGCGTGTATAGTTTTATTATTATTTTTTGATTTAGCCATATTATCTTGGATATCTATTCAATATGCACTACCAGCCCCTTTAAATATTCTCCTTCAGGATGGAATATATTTACACAATGATCAGGTGGTTGGGAAAGATGATGCAATACCCGAACATTCCTACCTGCTTCAATTGCGGCTGCCATAACCGTACTGTTAAATGTGTTTTTATCTATCACTTGAGAACAGGAAAAAGTAAATAATAATCCACCTGATTTAATTTGCTTGATGGCTTCATAATTTAAGCGCTTATAACCCATGATAGCATTGTGTTTTACATTTTGGTGTTTTGCAAATGCCGGAGGGTCAAGAACAATAATATCGTAAGTATTTTCTTTGTGTTTTAAAAATTCAAAAGTATCAACAGCAAAGGATTGATGATTTTGGATATTATTTAATTCAATATTTCTATCCGTAAGTTCAATTGCCTTTTTAGATATATCTGTAGAGTGAACTTCTTTTGCTCCCGCATTAGCAGCATAAACAGAGAATCCTCCGGTATAACAAAATGTATTTAGAACAACTTTATCATTTGAATAATCAGCAAGCAATTTACGGTTTTCGCGTTGGTCTAAAAAGAATCCTGTTTTTTGTCCGCCTTCCCAATCCACATAAAATTTATTATTATTTTCAAAGGCAATCGTATTAATGGGTATTGATTCATCTCTTTTATACAAATAGCCATTCACAGCTTTTACCGGAGCTTGTTTGGGCATAGTTTCTTCACTCTTATCAAATACGGCTTTAAGTGTATCGCCCAATATTTCCTGCAAAACTTTTACAAATTGATCTTTTATTAAATGCATTCCTATTGAATACGTTTGAAACACAGCGGTTCCATTATAAAAATCAATAATCAATCCGGGCAAACCGTCACCTTCAGCGAAAAATAAACGATAACAATTGGTAGTTGGGTTGTTCACTAAATTCAATTGTTTCCGAAAATTGTATGCTGCTTGTATTTTACTTTTCCAGAAATTATAATCAGGTTCAACCTGAGTAAACGAGAACATACGCACTGCAATAGAACCTATCTGAAAGTGCCCCATTCCAAGAAATTCGTTTTGCGAAGAATACACTTCAACAATATCCCCTTCTTTTACATCTGCACTAAATTTTTTGATTGCCCCGGAAAACACCCATGGATGATACCTGTGTAAACTATGGTCTTTCCCACTGGTCAATATTATTTTAATCATATCGTTTGAATATAGCATTTTTCCAAGTGGAACAAATCATCCGGCATTATTTTTTTGCGAATTTACAAAATTTTGAAGGGAAAACAGTATTGTTTGTTAAGTGGGTGTACGACAAATTTCCCTAATACCACCCCTTTGGGGTTTTACAAAACCAAC
>JAVHPE010000229.1:0-1963 GCA_036170475.1 Bacteroidia bacterium
AAAACTATATAATTGATAAACCACTAGCAATACGTGGTACAATGGAGGGATACGCTGCTGTGGCTTCGCAATTATCCGGATCTCCGCTTTTTACATTACGGTAGAGGGGAATAAAATAATTATTATCAATATTTTTACTCCCAAACATCGCCGCCTGGTTCTTTATTTTTTGTGAAATAGTTTGTGCCTACAATTGTTTTTTCAAAGGTTCCGTGGCATTTAACTGTGCCCGGAAACGTTCATTTTGTATGGTATTTCCACATAATGGAAGCATTAAACCGATAGGGTGGTGGGTGCTGTCACAGGTAATAAAAGCAACATTGTTATCAAGCAAGGCTTCTATCAATGCCTGAGTAATAGTTATTTGTTTATGGTCAAGTAATACTATGCCTATGTCTTCAATGGGTATACTTGCCGATGCTTCTTTTTTGAAGTGTTCCGGTATCGTATCGTTTTTCTCTACTTCCGGTAAACGTAAAACTAATTGAGCGTTGGTAAGGCTCAAATAGGAGGGGGTGCCGAAGTAGAGTGTACGTTTGATCATTTTTATACTAATTTAAAAATCACACAAATTGTGTAACACATTTTGTGTGATTTATTTATATTGTAACCAACGCATTAAAAATTTATCATATACTTCAAAATAAGGTCGAGCAACTCCAGTATTGTGATAAATCATTTCTTTCTCAACTAATGCTTCAATCCCTCTTTTTACATTTGCTGAAGTTCCCAGGTTATGCTTATGCATAAATTTTTGAGCGTATGGTTGTTCGATTTTGTGCTCAATTGCAATCGCTTTTAGTAAATTCCACTGCGCAGGAGTTAATAAATTTCGATATTGGAAATAAGTACCTTCATTATCTACCAGTAGGTAATTGATAGTTTGTAAAATAGTTTCAGTTTTTATTGTTTTTATTCCCAGCGCAAAAATTTCATGACATAAGCGTTGCGTGTAATAAGTATGACAATCGGTTAGTTCCAGTATCAGCGCTATATCGTCATCATTAATTTTAAATTTCTGTTTTTCAAACTGTTGTTTTATAAATTGAGCATAAATAGGTTCATTTATTTTTTGAAGGTTTATGTTTTTTGTACTTGCGTAAAATGGACGTTTGGCATTATTAAAAATGTGGTGCATCATTTTTTGATTGCTTCCACAAAAAACAAAATGAACATTTTTTAGTTGTTGTACGCAGGTTCGTAACAGAGCCTCTACATTTTTTTCGGGATAGTTTAGTATTTGTTGAAATTCATCAATTGCAATAACAGTGTTCATGTTTTGTGTATCTAAAAAATGCAATAATTGAGGTATCGTTTTTTCAAATTGTTTGGTTTGGGTAATATCTAAACTTAATTGAGGGGTACCGGTTATTTCATCCGCGCTGATAATGGGACGCAATAATTTAATAGCCTCCCAAAATCGTTTACCAAGGCTTTTGTTTTCAGGAAATACGTTGTAGATATCGTTTGCCAACTGATTGGTAAAATCTTTCAGATTTTGTGTTGCATAAATATCAATATAAATAGTAGTAGTTTTTTTGTTTTTTAAAAGATAAAATACGTGTTGAATTAAAGCAGTTTTACCTATTCTGCGTTGAGCAAAAAAGGCGGTATTGCTTTGGTTATTGATGTTATCAATAAGTGTTTTTGTTTCGAATTCACGATCGCAAAAATAGTCGGGTGATAAGTAGTCGTTTATTAAAAATGGATTCATAATGTATTGATTTTGACGCAAATATAATTATACATTTTGTAATATACAAATTGTATAATACAAAATGTATAATAAACTTTCAGCAACCTTTAATTACAAAATCAAAAAGGATTTACCGTCTTTTCCAAATTCAATGTCAATAAACTCAATGTCTTCCATATTTTCTTCCAGGATAAATTGGGTAAGTTTAAAATCCTTGCTTATTTTATATCCATTGTCTTCGGCAAATTCATTACTTACATTAGAGAA
>JAVHPE010000230.1:0-1957 GCA_036170475.1 Bacteroidia bacterium
CATTGATGATTTTCAATTAGCGTTATTTCCTGAATAATTTTTTGAGGAAACTCCAAATTTCCTGAATAATTTTTTGAGGAAACTCCAAAATTACTGCGCTAAAATGCTTTTTCACATTAAATTAACAAATTTTCAAATTTGTTTTGATTTTAATCTCTAAATTTGCAATCCTCATAAAACCATAATATGGATCATTTTATAGTGTCGGCTCGTAAGTACCGTCCCGCAACGTTTGATACAGTTGTTGGTCAGACACATATTACCAATACTTTAAAAAACGCCATAAAAACGGGTCATTTAGCCCAGGCTTTTTTGTTTTGTGGACCACGAGGTGTTGGGAAAACTACCTGCGCACGTATTCTGGCAAAAACAATTAATTGTACCAACCGTACTGAAAAGATAGAAGCCTGTGATAATTGTGAATCATGCAAATCATTTAATGAAGGGGCTTCACTTAACATTTCTGAATTAGATGCCGCTTCCAATAATTCTGTTGATGATATTCGGAATTTAGTCGATCAGGTTCGCTATGCTCCACAATTAGGCACACATAAAGTATATATTATTGATGAGGTTCATATGCTTTCTCCAAGCGCATTTAATGCGTTTTTAAAAACACTGGAAGAACCTCCCAAACATGCTATTTTTATTTTAGCCACAACGGAAAAGCACAAAATTATTCCTACTATTCTCTCCCGTTGTCAGATTTTTGATTTCAATCGTATTCAAATAGAAGATATTGCAAATCATTTAGCCTTTATTGCAAAAAGTGAAAACGTAGTTGCAGAAACGGACGCCCTGCACATCATCGCTCAAAAGGCGGATGGGGCTTTGCGCGATGCCTGTTCTATTTTTGATCAGATTGTCAGTTTCGCAGGTAATTGTGTTACTTATAAAGCTGTTATTGAGAATCTGAACATTCTTGATTATGATTATTATTTTAAAGTTACGGATGCCATTTTAGGAGAAAATATCTCTTCCGCTTTGCTTTTGTTTAACGAGATTTTAAACTATGGTTTTGATGGACACAACTTTATTGCTGGGATGGGAGAGCATTTTCGTAATCTTTTGGTAAGTAAAGATCAGGAAACAATCCAACTTCTTGAAGTAGGAAATAACATTAAAGATAAATACAAAGAACAATCCGGTAAGTGTTCTCTGTCATTCCTGATAAAAGGATTGACCATTCTCAATAAAACTGACATTCAGTATAAATCCAGCAAAAATCAGCGACTCCAGGTAGAATTAGCTCTGATGCAACTTTGCTCTATCAATGTTCCCGGAATCAGTACTACTGATTCCGAAAAAAAAAATGAGTTGGTTAAGGCTGGAAAAAATTCCAAAAACAACAACACCATCATTAACAGTGCTCCTTTAAACATAAATGGTGTGTCGGCAATAATCAGTATTCCTCCCTCAAAAACGGATAAAACAACTGAATTAACCACCAAGTCAGCTATTATAAGCAATTCCACGACATCTACAACACCAGAAAATACTACTGTTGTTCATAAAAAACTTCAGATAAAAACATCAACTCCTTCTATTAATCAGCATCTGAATATTGAAAAAAAAACGGGACAAGCCAGGGATAGTAATATTGATGTAAGTCTGAACGATTCTTCTTTACCAAAAAAAAGCTTTACTCAGCAGGCTCTTCAAATCTCCTGGGATAAATATGCGAATGAGTTGAAAACAAAAGGAAGAGCCAATTTAGCTGCAGCATTATTAAGCAAATGCCCTGTTTTAGTAAATGAAACATTGATTGAATTTACTATCAGTAACAAAGCGTTGGAAGAGACAATTAACGAGGACAAAATGAATTTTTTGGGTTTTTTACGAATGGAGTTAAATAATTTCGCCATTCAGCTTAATTTAGTGATGTCCTCAGCGGAAGACAAGACTAACCTGTATACCTCATCCGACCGCTACAAGCATCTTGCCGAAAAAAATCCAT
>JAVHPE010000231.1:0-34174 GCA_036170475.1 Bacteroidia bacterium
ATAACAAAGGTAGTTTTGATTTTGCAACCATAGTGTTACTGAAAAGTTATCAGGATGTTAATGACTTGTTAATGTACCATAAAAACCATGAAAAAAGATTAATTTTGATCTATAAATGAAACTGAACCGAACTTATATTTTTATCGCTGTTTCCTCTTTTGCATTAGTAATAGTGCTGGTCATTCAGGTAAATACTATATTCCAAACAGCCAAAGTAAAAGAGAATCTTTTTAATGAAAAAGCAAATATGGTTCTTTCAAAAACCACCGAAGCTCTTTGCTCGGATAAAGAAACATGTATGAATATGGGAAGTTCCTGTTTTATGGAAAACGGCTCAGGATGCAGACTTCAATTGAGAAAAAGCGAAATAAATAAAATAGACTCCTTGCTGAAAAAATTCATGAAATTTTATAACTTTCACTTAGATTACTCTTTTGAAGTAATCAGACAAAGCCCAAATGATGTCAATAAAAATGACGGAGGCTGGAGCAATAATGCTTTTAAAAAGAGGCTGGAAGAAGTTGTCAGTAAAAGCGGATTAGAGCTAAGGCTGGTTTTCCCAGAAAAAAAGCAATTCATTATTGCTGAGATGGGCAGCATGTTCATTACATCAGTAATTTTAATTCTGGTTGTCCTTTTTATGTTTTGGAGAACTGTTCTTTCTCTGTTAAAAGAAAAAAAAATATCGGAGCATACCACCGATTTTTTAAATAACATGACACATGAATTTAAAACACCTCTAACAAATATAGCCTTAGCAGGGAAAATGATACTTAAAGATTCAAATATTAAACAGGAAGAAAAAATAAAACACTATTCAGGAATTATTCTACAGGAAAATGAAAAACTAAGACTTCAGGTGGAGCAGGTTTTAAGCATGACAGCATTAGAAAGAGGAGAAATTCCACTTTCAAAAACTGAACAAGATTTTCATCAATTAATTAAGGATGCCCTGAAGTGCATCAGCATTCAAATAGAAAATAAAAAGGGAATTTTAAATTTAAGTCTTAACGCGGATAATTTTATTATTTCTGGCGACAAAAGCCACCTGACAAATGCTATTTCTAATTTAATTGACAATGCTATAAAATATTCTATTGAGAAACCTGAAATATTCATTCAAACATCCAATAGCGAAAACAATTTGGTGGTGGTTATTTCGGATAAGGGAATGGGTATTGAAAAAGAATATTCAAAAAAGGTATTTGATAAATTTTTCAGAGTCCCTACAGGAGATGTGCATGATGTTAAAGGTTTTGGTCTTGGATTAGCATACGTTAAAAAAATTATTGAATTGCATGGCGGGACAATTGAACTCCAGAGTGAGAAAGGGAAAGGAGCAACTTTTACTATTACATTACCATTAAATAATGAATAAAGGGTTTTACAAAATATTACTTGCCGAAGATGACCTTAATTTAGGCGTACTTTTGGTTGACTACCTGGAAACGGAAGGGTTTGATGTAAAGCTATGCAAAGATGGAGAGTTTGCATTAAAAGTATTTCAAAACAATCAATTTAGTTTATGTTTATTAGACGTAATGTTGCCTAAAATGGACGGGTTCACTTTGGCAAAAGCGATTAGAAGTAAAGATAAAAAAATTCCTATCATCTTCATAACAGCAAAATCATTAAAAGAAGATAAATTAAAAGGATATGACCTTGGAGCGGATGATTATATTACGAAGCCCTTTGATGAAGAAGAATTACTTTGGAAAATAAAAGCGGTGGTTCGCAGAATTCCGGAAGAGAAAAGAGAAAATAAACCGGAATTTATTTTTTTAGGAAAATATACCCTTGATTTGAATAACCAATCCCTTGTGATTGGTAATAAAATAAAGCGCATCACAGAAAAAGAATATGAAATTATCAACTACTTGAGTGATAACAGAAATAAAATAGTGAAAAGAGAAGATCTCCTGAAGGATCTATGGGGAGAAAACGATTATTTTCTGGGCAGAAGTCTGGATGTGTTCATTACAAAAATTCGCAAATATCTGAATGAAGACCCCACTATAAATATAGAAAATGTTTTTGGTGTTGGATTTATTTTAAATACGGAAAAGAAGAAAGCGTAATGTTTATATCAAAACAACTTAGGTTCTCGAAAAATTTGTTAATATCTACGATAACGAATCGGTACCAATGTACGAATTGATAAGGGTTTCGTAAATTCGTATTAATTCGTATTTCGTAGATAATGTGCGTAAAGCTATGTGCGTTTGGTATATCTTAGATATGCCCATAATATTAAGATGTCTTTTAGAAACAGGGATGCAACTTTTTTGACGCTATTTGTGTCTGTAAGAAAAAGATTTTTTGTTCCAGCGCATTCTAAATTATGTACATAACCTTCATAAGAATAGTTAATTTGAAAGTGAATGTTTTTTTATTTAATTTTGGACAAATTGGAAGAATGTCTAAAATGAAAATAAAATCATTCACTCTTTTTGCCTTTTTCTTTTGGATGTTATTCTATCTGACCCCAATCAATAGCGGGGCTCAAGTAGTCGCTGGTTTTACAGCAAACCCTGTTGCCGGATGTGGTCCTCTTACTGTAATTTTTAATAACACATCTACCGGAACAACCTCGAATACTACTTATCTTTGGAATTTTGGAAATGGAAACCCCTCAACCCAGTCTGATCCAAGTGTCATCTTTTCTGCTTCCGGCTCCTATTATGTTGTCTTAACTGTTACAGAAGGGAATACAAGCACATTTTCAGATACCGTAACTGTTTACGTAAAACCTACCCCAAATTTCACAATGGGGGTAATGCCTTCCTGTCCAGGGCAAGCGGTTACTTTTACAGATAACTCCACCGCGGGAGATGGAGCGCTAGCTTCCTGGTTTTGGGGCTTTGGTGATGGGAATAGTCAGTCGTCCGCACCCAATACCGTATCACACACTTATTCTTCTGCCGGGTCTCGCCCTGTAACCATGACTGTTACTGATGCCTACGGGTGCTCCAGTAGTATCATTGACACAGTAACAATAGCTGCTCCTCCGGTAGCTGATTTTACCGCAAGCCCCATATCTTCGTGTTCTCCGCCTTTAACCGTTAATTTTACCAATACTTCTGATACAGTAGGAGTTGTATCGTGGGCATGGGATTTGGGAGATGGGACTACATCAATAGCTACAAACCCTTCACACACTTATAATTCATTGGGCGGATACACGGTTACTCTCACTACTACTCAAGGAGCATGCAGCGACACAGAGGTTAAAACTAATTATATAGGCATTCAAAATATAACAGCCGATTTTACCACTAATCAAACTGTCTGTGCCGGACAAGCAGCCGATTTTACCGATTTATCATTCCCTCTTACCGCTAATCAATCATGGAATTTCGGAGATGGTACTACATCAACAGCCACAAACCCTTCTCATATTTATGCCGCACCGGGGACGTACAGTGTTACCCTTATTGAAGGAACTGGGAGTTGTATAGATACGGTCATAAAAATTAATTACATTACTGTAACTGCTTCCGCAACTGTCAATTTTAGCGCTAATCAAACTCAAAGCTGTTCCACTCCTTTTGATGTCACATTTAGCAATTTCTCTACCGGTGGCGTTAGTTATACCTGGAACTTTGGAAATGGATCTCCCCCTTTTACTACCAATTCACTGTCTAACTTTACTTACACTTACCCTGCTGCCGGCAGCGACACGGTAACCCTTACAGTAACAAACGGAAATGGTTGCGCAAGTACACTTTCAATACCTGATTACATTTTAGTTGCCGACCTTGTTGTCGATTTTACTGCGACCCCGCGTGAAGGCTGTAAACCATTATCTGTTGATTTTACAAGCCTTAGCACATCAACCTATGATCCTATCCTAAGTTATACCTGGGATTTTGGAAACGGCACAGCTACAACCGTATCACCAACTACAAGTAATATCTATAATACTGTTGGATTTTTTACGGTAACATTGATAGCGGAAACGACATCAGGATGTAAAGACACGATTACAAAAAATAACTATATAAAAACTGGAAACCATCCAACAGCAAATTTTTCAGTAATAGATCCAACAGTTTGTTATGGAACAGATGCTGTATTTGCTGATAGTTCATCAGGTGCGGATTCTGCCTTCTGGCGATTCGATATAGCTCAGGGAACTTTCGCTACCCCCGCAGGGGCTGTTTTGCCTTTCAACCCTGTAACAAATCTTTTTCCGGATACAGGTACCTTTTTTGTAACTCAAATAGTTTATAGTAATGGCTGTGCCGACTCCCTTAAAATAGACGATATCGTAACCATTCTCCCTCCTAAACCCATATTTACCTACCTGCTTAGCTGCACAGACCTTTATACTGTCAGTTTTACGGATGCTTCTGAAGGCGCTGATTCTATCGTTTGGGACTTTGGAAACGGAAGTCCTCTTGTAAGTGATGCTCCAAACCCAAGTCATACTTATACTTCAAGAGGAGATTCAACAGTTTCATTAACGGCATACAACTTTTTAACGGGTTGTTCCAGCTTTATTACCCATACATTTACTATAGCAGAGCCTATTGCATCATTCACTGCTATTCCCACTGTAGGGTGTTATCCATTAGCTGTAACATTCAATAGTACGTCTCAAGATGATAAGAGTGTTGTTTGGACTTTTGGTGAGGGCGGACCCGGCTTGGCATTAAATAGTCCCACCTTTCCCTTTGTTTATATATATTCTATCCCCCAGTTGGATACTGCCAAACTTGTTATCACGGATGTAAATGGTTGTAAAGATAGCACTACCGCTACGATAACTGTTTATGGTCCCAGCCCTGATTTCAATGCGCTCGCAACCTCAGGGTGTGCTCCTTTCTTTGTAACATTAGCGGATGCTTCAAATTCAGATTCCGCCCTTGTTCAGTGGACATGGGATTTTGGTGATGGCACTGCGACACAAACAGTAACCACATCACCAATTACCCACACATACGTTAGTCCCGGCTTTTATTCAGTTACCATGACAGTAACTGATATAAATGGCTGTGTAAAAAGTACGACCAAAACAAATTATATCCAACCCACTTTTCCTAGTCCTTCATTTTTTGTTGATACCCTTGCTTGCAGAGGTGTAGCTGTTAATTTTGACGCTTCAGCTACTATTGCCGCTAACCCATCTACATTTGATTGGGATTTTGGCGATGGCAATACAGGCACAGGTATTAGTCCATCTCATATTTACACTACCGACAATCTTTACACAGTCACGTTAACAGTAACCGATGTAAATGGCTGCGACAGCACTATTCAGCATCAAATACGTATTCAGCATCCTACTGCCGCTTATAATGATTCAGTTCTTTTAATAGGATGTGGTGTTACCAATATGCAATTTACTGACCAAAGTACAGGCTTGTATATTAATACATGGCAATGGAGTTTTGGTGATGGAGCTTCGTCGTCACAACAAAATCCAATGAATGCGTATACAATTCCGGGAACTTATACTGTTACACTCATTACCACTAATATTGCCGGATGTGCTGATACTATAGCTACCAGCGTTACTGTGCCAGGTCCGTCAGGAACATTTTCCTTTACTCCTTCAACAGGCTGTCCGCCACTAACCGTAACCTTTACCGCTGTAAGCAGTAGTGCCATATCCTATACCTGGGATTTTGGCGATGGAACAGTAGTTACCACCGCCAGTCCTATTGTACAATATACCTATAATACGGATCTTGTGGCAACACCCGCTTTGCTTGTGGGAAGCAATCTGCCGGATGGCAGTTTTTGTCAGGTGCCTGCTCCTTTTGCAGGAATAATAACCGTTGTAACAGTTATACCTGATGCTAATATTAATGCGAATGTTACTTCAGGATGTATTCCTCTCACGGTTAACTTTACCGATGCTTCTATTGTACCCCCTACTATTCCGGGAGATACAATTATTTCCTGGCTTTGGCATTTTGGAGACGGTTCATCTTCAACGCAGCAAAATCCCAGTCATGTTTTTCCTACAGACGGCACTTATGATGTAACATTATCAATCATTACATTGGGCGGTTGTGCTGGCGATAATTCAGATTCAATAGTGCATATAACTGTTTATCCCGATCCTATTGCGGCTTTTTCACTTAACGCTACCGATTTTGATTTACCTTACGATAACACAATTTGTACCAACCAATCAGTAGGAGCCGCCACCTATAGTTGGAATTTGGGTGATGGAAGTACCACCACAGAGGAAAGCCCACAACATCTGTACACTTCTGTAGGAACATTCCAAATTCAGCTGATTGCGGTTTCTCAATATGGTTGCCCCGATACTGCATATACAACAATTAATACTCATGCTGATGTTGTTTTCCCAAATGCGTTTAGTCCTAACCCCGCTTCAGGTTCAGGAGGAGATTATACGCTGTTTAGTACTAATAACGATGTATTTTTCCCATACACTTGCGGGGTAGTCGATTTTAATTTCGAAATTTTTAATCGTTGGGGAGAAAAGGTTTTTGAATCGCTCGATATTAATAAAGGCTGGGATGGGTATTATAAAGGGAAACTCTGCGAACAAGGTGTTTATGTCTGGAGAGCCTATGTCAGATTAAATGACGGGAAAGAATTTAACAAAAATGGCGATGTTACCTTGTTAAGATGATTATTTAGATAGGAGATATTGGATGTTGGATTAATATATATGCTTCTCATATCTCAATACTCATATCTCATATCTGATTTTCTCATATCTGATTTATTCAAACCTCAAGGCATCAATAGGGTCAAGTTTAGAAGCTTTAATGGCGGGGTATAGTCCGGCAAATAAACCAACAAACATACAAAGCAAGATTCCACTGATAATCCATACCCATGGAATAATAAAACCTACGCCTAACTGATAAGAAATAAGATTACCTATTATCATTCCAAGAATAATTCCAAGTAGCCCTCCTATCTGACAAATTACAATTGCTTCTACCAAAAACTGACTTCGAATCGCTTTTTTTGTTGCCCCTATCGCTTTTCTGATACCAATTTCACGGGTACGTTCAGTAACGGAAACCAGCATTATATTCATTAACCCGATAGCGGCGCCTAAAAGAGTAATTACTCCAATGATTGTCGCTCCTGTTGTCGCTTTTCCAATTAAGCCTATAAGCATATTTGCCAAATTATCACTTTTTGTTATTTCAAAATTATTTTCTTCCCCGATACGTACTTTCCTAATCACTCTGAATGTGCCTATTGCTTCGTTAATAGCGGCTTCCACCAGTTGAGCATTAGCGGCTAACACATTTATTGTAAAGGTCATATCAGGTCTTGAAAAATATTGGCGAACATTATTTAGCGTCAAAATACCTACTTTATCTCCACCAAAACCAGCACTGTTGCCTTTTGATTTTAATATTCCAATAACTTTGTATTTGCCACTTCCTACAGTGATTACTTTATCAATAGGATCCTCTTTTTCAGTAAATAAAGCACTAACCACCTCTTTACCTAATATTACTACATGGCTGCCAAAAAGCACTTCCTGTGAGGAAAAATTTCGTCCTCGTTCGAGTTCATATCCCGAAGTAGCCATATAATTTTCATCCCCGCCAAAAACACGAATATTCGGATTTGTTTTTTTTGATGCATATTTCATTATACCTGCTCCCGACGCCTTTGTTGAAACAGAGGGCTTTGCAGGAAATGAATAATCGTTACTGAACCGAACCGCTTCATCGTAAGTAATATTTTTAAAGTGCTTTGGTTTCTTTCCGTTTTCTCCGATGTGGAGATTCATTTCCCGGTTGCGGATGGTAAAAGTATTTGCCCCCATATTGGTAAAATTACTATTGATGGATGATTTTATGGCATCAATAGCCGTTAAAATCCCAACCAGAGCCATAATCCCAATCGAAATGATTAATACTGTAAGTATGGTTCGTAATAGCTGTGATCTTATTGACCCAAGAGATATGCTAATATTTTCCTTAATAAATGAAGCCATTAAACGCGATTGTGTAGAACTGCAAAAGTAGCAAACTAATTTGAAAGCGGGGTAATTTGAAAGTGCGTCAATTTGAAAATGAATCCAAAATGCTACCACAATATTATTTAACTTTGTTTTGTAATTGATTATTTATTCAACAATGCACCTGACAATAGGCATTACAGATACAGAAATTCGTTATCCTAATTATCCGGCGTGGATTAAAGGAGATAATGTTAATCTTGAAATCATTCGGCTTACACCTGCAAATACAGGCGATTTTAAAAAGTGTGACGGATTTGTTTTAAGCGGTGGTGTGGATACACATCCAAATTTTTATAAAAACAATCGCATCAATTATCCCTTTGCCCCCGACAAATTTAATGAGGTTCGTGATAAATTTGAAATGAATGTTTTTAATTATGCTCAAGAAAAAAACATTCCGGTGCTGGCAGTTTGCAGGGGAATGCAGCTGGTAAATATCGCATTAGGCGGCGACTTGATTCAGGATATTGAAGAAAGTGGGAAACAAAATCATCGAAAACTCGGAGATGCGGACGGGATGCATGAAATCACAGTAATAAAGGATAGCCTGCTGTATGAAACCATTGGGGTAGAAAACTGCATTATCAATAGTGCTCACCATCAGGCATTAGGGAAAATTGCAAGTGGATTAAAGATAACAGCCTTTTCTCCCGATGGAATTGCTGAAGCGGTTGAATGGGAAAATAAAAAAGATAAATCTTTTTTACTTTGCGTACAGTTTCATCCTGAACGGTTAGCCCAACAAACAGAGGGAAATGTGTTAGCAAATAATATCAGGAAAGAATTTTTAAAAGCGATAAATAAAAAAAAAACTAAAATTTTAATCTCCAAATCTATTATGAACATAATCAATCCGGCAACAGAAGAAATCATTACTAAGCTTGAAGAAGATAATATCGAAAGCCTCGAACGTAAATTTGAACTACTCAGAAAAGGTCAGGAAACGTGGAATCAGGTTCTTTTAAATGACCGTATTGTTATATTACAAAAGTTTTCGGAACTATTAAAAGAAACCATTGAACAGGGAGCGGCTACTCTTACTTCGGAAGTAGGGAAACCATTACAGCAGGCTAGAAATGAAATTAATGGGGCATGTAATCGTATTAAATGGCTTACTGAAAATGCCGGAAAATATTTAGCGGATGATTATATGACCATTGAAAAAGGGCTGACGGAGAAAATTGTTTATGAACCTCTTGGTGTTGTCTGTAATATTTCCGCCTGGAATTACCCTTATTTGGTAGGTGTTAATGTGTTCATCCCCGCACTGCTATCCGGGAATTCAGTGATGTATAAACCTTCTGAGTTTTCCTCCCTCACGGGTTTACGAATAGAGATGCTCCTCAAAAAAGCCGGTGTCCCCGATAATGCGTTTCAGATAGCAATTGGCGCTCGTGAAGTAGGGGAGGCATTATTACATCTGCCATTCAATGGTTATTTTTTTACTGGTTCCTATAAAACAGGACAATTTATTTATGAAAAAACAGCGCACAAAATGGTTCCTTGCCAATTGGAATTAGGCGGGAAAGACCCCTTGTATGTCGCGGATGATATTGTAGATATAAAAAATACCGCGGCAGGAACCGCGGATGGAGCTTTTTATAATGCCGGACAAAGTTGTTGCGCCGTTGAACGCATTTATGTTCAGGAAAAAGTGTATGACCAGTACGTAGAGGAATTTATTAAAGAAGTTAAAGGTTTCAAAACAGGATTACCAACCATAGAAGGAACGTATATTGGTCCGCTTACGCGAAAAGCGCAACTCGATATTGTGGAGTCACAAGTTAACGAAGCCATTATAAAAGGTGCAAAGGTAATGGTTGGAGGAAAACGGATTGCCGGAAAAGGATATTTCTTTGAACCAACTGTATTGGTAAATGTAAACCACGACATGAGTGTGATGCGTGAAGAAAGCTTCGGGCCGGTAATTGGAATAATGAAAGTAAAAGATGATACTGAAGCGGTTAAATTAATGCAGGATACTGAGTATGGGCTCACAGCGGCTGTTTATTCGACATCGAAAGAAAGGGCGGAAAAAATATTGTCGAAAATTAATGCGGGAACAGGTTATTGGAATTGCTGCGATCGTGTGAGTGCAGCTCTACCATGGAGTGGACGGAAACATTCAGGCATTGGCACAACACTTTCACATACGGGATTACGAGCTTTTACCAACCCCAAAGCCTATCATTTGAAAGGATAAATAATAAAAAACTATTCTTTAATAATCGGCAGTTTCATCAATGAAGAAATCACAATAATTTTCTTATATTCGTATCAAATTGTTTCCTGTAGATGAAACCACTGATTATTAAAGGTGCAGATTTTTCACCTCAAATTACATTTAATCCGGAATTACTGAAATTCCGAATTTCAGGGGAATCAAGGCCTGAAGATGCCAGGAAATTATACGGATTGGTTTTGGGGTGGTTGGAAGAATATCTTTCTTCCTGCAAAAAAGAAAACACTCAGAAAATTGCCCTAAAGATAAAATTTGAATTTAATTTATTATATTTTAATACGGTTTCTGCAAAATATGTTTTGGAAATATTAAGGCTTCTTTATCTCCATTATTCAGAAGGCGTTAATATAAAAATTCTATGGTATTATAAAGTAAAAGATGAAGACATGAGGGAATCGGGGGAAGAATTCGCAAGATTGGTCAACATTCCTTTTGAATTTATTTCAACGTAGATTACCGCCCAAAACCAAGGCAATCCCGGCTTATTTAAAAGAGGGCAATCGCTTCCTAATACTTTGCGTTATATAATTTTATTGCTTCTCTGTTAGATATAGTGCGTTTATGCTTAAAGTATCCTGATGCAATAGGGCAGGAAATAGCGCCCATACAACAAATAGCGCTAAGTGTTAAGTCCCCTGAATTTGCCCCACGATTATTATAAGTAATGCTGCTTGCCATACTTTTTGTTAGAAAATAAAGCGCCCCCACTCCAAATGGAATAGCCCCAAATCCAATGTATTGAAAATTCTTGGCATCTTTTGCAGAACCGGCTAATAGTATTATTTGCTTGTCATTGCTTTTGTATAGCACATCCTGCATTGCCCGTTCATTAATAACTTCTCCCTGATATTGAAAACGATTCCCCTGCCTGCTGATTTTATTATTTGGATGTTCTACCGGTCCTACGTAATAATCGGTTGTGCTTTCCACGGGTTTAACAGTATTGGCAGTTTGTTGAGGGTCTATTTTCTCTTCAGAACCGTTGGAGTATTTAATTAATTGAATGTTTGATTTGCTTTCAATAAAAGTGGGGCCGTCCTGAAAATCAAACTTTTTATACTTTATCTCTGTTATTGACACTTCAGTGATTTTAGCGCATATTTTATCGCCATTGCTTTTTACAATTGTATCCTGAGCATTTGCGAACGAGCAAAAAAACACTAAAATTGTGAGAACAGAAAGCCGATCCATATTATTATTTATAGTGGAACAAATATAATGAAAAATAGTGGGTTCAATTTTTTGAAAACGTTGAATCTTCGGGAACTGATCTAAAAATTCTGACGATTCATTTTAAATATTGCGGTTTTGTTTAAAAGAATTACTGCTTCCTATTAATTAAAATTTGTCTCTAAAATTTTTCATTGTACAATTTTATCGCCTCTGCGTTAGAAACGTTACGCCTGTGCTTAAATACCATGGAAGCAACAGGAAAGGCGATTGCAACTCCGCCACAAATGCCTCCGAATATTTGCATATTGGTTTCTTGAATCATTTCGCCCAATACATAAGAAACCCCTCCTACTGCCCCAACTACAAGTCCGCCCAACCCAATCCATTGCAATCCTTTGGCATGTTTTGCGCGTCTTACTAATAAATTTATTTGCTGGTCATTAGTATTTAAAAGTAGTTGATGCAATTCCAGTTCATTGATTCTATTTTCCTTGTATCGAAAACGAGTACCATTTGACTCAATTTTATAATTTGCAGATACATGTCCTGAATAATAATCAGTATTGCTTTCCTTTGGTTTTGAGCTGTTGTCAGCCGGTTGAGCTTCGAATTCTTCTTTAGTGCCGTTGGAGTATTTTATTAATTGGATGTTAGATTTGCTGTCAATAAAATCGGGACCTTCCAAAAAATCAAATTTTTTATATTTTACTTCTGTCGCGGAAATTTCAAGAATCTTGGATAATAGTTGCTCACCATTGCGTTTTACAATTGTATCCTGAGCATTTGTTAAGGAGCAACAGAGCAGTATACTAGCAGTTAATAAAAGCTTTTTCATTCTTGTAATATTGGGTAAAAAAATGTGTTATAATTTTTTATGCATTGAAGCTGTGGAGTCGTAAAATTAATTTTTAATTTTTTTAGTATTTTGCATTATATAATTTTACCGCTTCTTTATTAGAAGCTTTATGTATACTTCTGAAATGGATTGCAGTAACTGAAACCGCTATAGCGCCTGAAAAAAAAAGTACAGCACCCGGTATATCGGCAACTACTGATCGCGTTTCTGGATCTTCCAAACTGTTCAAAAAAATGTTCCCCATCAATGCCAAAGGAAGAACTGTATATCCAATATAGTGTAATTTCCTGTATTTCCTTGCTCTGCCCACTAATGATGTTATTTGTTGATCTTTACTGGTTATAAGTAAGTTTTGCATTTTCCGTTCATTCATCCAGTTTCCCTGATACCAGTATCCTTTACCATCTGTAGCAATTTTATTATTGATATTTAACGGCACGGAAGAATTATCAGTATTGGTTTCAGTAGGTTTTAATGAGTTGCCGGATTGTTGTGCTGCAGTTTTTTCTTCAGAACCGTTGGAGTATTTAATTAATTGGATATTGGATTTATTTTCGATATAAGTGGGCCCGTTTTGGAAATCAAACTTTTTATATTTTACTTCAGTTGTTGATACATCAATGATTTTGGAACAAATTTTATCTCCATTGAATTTTATAATTGTATCCTGAGCGTTTAAGACCGTACAAAAAAATATTGAAATGGTAAGTAAAGCGATCCTTTTCATACTGTTTTTATTTAAACAAATGTAACAATAAAATAACGGAAGGGAAAATCAAAAGTTAAGAGCCTGTAGGAATAAGCGCGACAAATTAATAAATCAATTTTACTACAAAAAAGTGTTCGTAATCAACTGATATTATTCACGATTTTTGGTGTCAATGATTATTGTAACAGGTCCGTCATTTATCAAATTCACTTTCATGTCTGCACCAAATTCACCTGTTTGTATAGGTTTATCAATATCGTTTTGTAACTGCACAATCATTTTTTCATAAAGAGGAATTGCAATTTCTGGTTTTGCAGCTTTAATATAAGATGGTCGGTTTCCCTTTTTTGTAGAAGCGTGCAATGTAAACTGAGATACAAGAAGAAGCTCAGCATTTATATCTTTTACCGACCTGTTCATCACTTCGTTTGTGTCATTAAAAATACGAAGATTCACAATCTTAGAACTTAACCAGGAAATATCTTCATCCGTATCATTATCTTCAATACCCAATAAAACAAGCATTCCCAATGCAATGGAACTTTTTACTTTTCCATTAATAGTAACTGAACATTGAGTAACACGCTGAATAACTACTTTCATAACTGAACCAGAAATTTTAAACTGTTTTTTAAAACTCTATTTCCAACTCTTCCCCTCTCATTATTCCAACATAACTATTGTATCTGGATGTCGCAATTTTACCTTGTTCAACTGCATCTATAACAGCACATTTAGGCTCATTCAGATGTAAACAATTATTGAATTTACATTGATTTTTTAGAGCGTGCATTTCAGGAAAATAGTTTGAAATTTCCTCCTTTTCCATATCCACCAGCCCTAATTCTTTTATTCCCGGAGTATCAATTATAAACCCTCCATAAGCCAAAGGGTGCATCTCTGCAAAAGTAGTGGTATGTTTCCCTTTCGAATGTGCATCTGAAATTTTGCCCACTTTTAAATCTAAATTGAAATCCATTGCATTTACTAATGTGGATTTTCCGACACCGGAATGTCCTGATACTAATGTAATTTTGTCTTTCATTAATTGTTGTAGCAGTTTCAGCTTATTTGGAAAAACGCTTTTATCCTTTGCAGAAACTTTATAACACGGGTATCCGATTTTCTCATAAATGCTAATAAAATTATCCAATTCATTCATTGATTTTAGTTCGTTTTCAAATAAATCAATTTTATTAAAAATTATACTGGTCGGAATATGATAAGCTTCCGCGGTTAATAAAAACCGGTCAATAAAGCCGGCAGATGTATGCGGAAATGCAAGTGTAACAATTAAAAATGCCTGATCAACATTTGCCGCGATTATATGCGATTGTTTCGATAAATTAATTGATTTTCGAATGATGTAATTTTTGCGGTTTTCTATTTTATGGATAACACCTCTTCCATCATTTTCCATTTCAAACTCGACCTTATCGCCAACAGCAATAGGGTTAGTTGTTTTAATTCCTTTGGTACGAAACTTCCCTTTAATACCACATTCAACTATTGTTTCCTTACTAACTAAAACCGAATACCAACTACCCGTAGATTTTATCACTATACCCTTCATTTTTTTAACGAATTTTAGAACATCAAATTTATTAAAAAGAATTAGCTTTGCGGACACAAAAAACAATTTAGCAATTTAACGTATTGGTAATTAGCACATCAGCACATTAGCACATTAGCACATTTTCAAATTAATACACTGCATGTCAATAAAAGCAAGTAATATAACAAAAATTTATGCTGCCCAACGGGCATTGGATAATGTTTCGTTTGAAGTTAATACTGGTGAAGTAGTTGGTTTTCTTGGTCCTAACGGTGCCGGAAAATCTACCATGATGAAAATTTTAACCTGTTTTATTCCGCAAACATCAGGTAAAGCTTCTATTTGTGGTTATGATGTTGCGGAAGAAAGTCTGGAAGTCAGGAAAAATGTAGGTTACCTTCCGGAGCACAACCCGCTTTATATGGATATGTACGTGAAAGAATATCTGGAATTTATTGCCGGTTTGCATCATTTAAAAAATGTGAAGCAACGCATTGCTGAAATGATTGAAATGACCGGATTACAAATTGAGCAAAAAAAGAAAATAGGAGCGCTTTCAAAAGGGTATCGCCAACGTATTGGTTTGGCTCAGGCTTTAATTCACGATCCCAAAGTATTAATATTAGATGAGCCAACAACAGGTTTAGATCCTAATCAATTAGCCGAAATCCGTCATCTTATTATTGAAATAGGGAAACAAAAAACAATATTGCTTTCAACCCATATTATGCAGGAAGTAGAAGCTGTTTGCAATCGGGTAATTATTGTAAACAATGGACTAATTGTCGCTAATGACATTACTTCTGTTTTGCAAAATTCGCAAAGCAACTCCGTACAATTTATCACAGTTGAATTTGATAAAGAAAC
Source organism: Bacteroidia bacterium (assembly GCA_036170475.1). Classification (GTDB taxonomy): domain Bacteria; phylum Bacteroidota; class Bacteroidia; order 2-12-FULL-35-15; family 2-12-FULL-35-15; genus 2-12-FULL-35-15. Next base: position 15,378 of record JAVHPE010000231.1, read on the forward strand.
ATCGGTAACATCCGTTAAAAACATTGAAGGTGTATATGATGCTAAAAACACAAAAGGAAATATCTGGCAAATTGAAGCGAGAACCGAAAAAGATATTCGCGCTACTATTTTCCAGTTTGCTGTAAAAAATGGAATGGCTGTACTTACACTTAACAAAGAAGAACAACGTTTGGAAGATGTGTTTAAACAATTAACAAAATAATACCTCTCCCCTTAATCCCCTCCCCTTGAAAAAGGTGAGGGGGCTATGGTAAGGATAATTAAATAAAACATTATTGTTACACACGCTTCTCCCCTCTCCTTTTTCAAGGAGAGGGGCTGGGGGAGAGTCTAACAAGCGATTTTAGGATTTATAAAAATAATTTGTATAGTAGTTTTAAAAAATCTGTGTAACCATTTCTCTAATGAAAAAAATAATAATCCTGTTTACTGCACCTGCAATTATTTTCTTTGCATGTAATGCCCCGACCAAAAAATCTGAAAAATCAGCCAGTGTATCTGACCCGGTTATAGCGCATATTGATTCTTCCTTTGCTCCCGGTCAGAACTTTTTTTTATTCGCGAACAATAGTTGGTTTAAGCAAAACCCGATTCCTTCTTCCGAAAAAAGTAATGGTATCTTCAGAACTATACAAGATACTATCAATGAATCAATCCGCAAAATTTGCGAATCATCTGTTGTTGATCCTCAAGCTAAAAAAGGAAGCAATAAACAAAAAATCGGTGATTATTATTTTAGTGGAATGGATACTGTAAGTATTGAAAAAGAAGGGCATTCCGGATTAATTGAGGAATTCAATAAAATTAATGCGATAAAAAATGTTCATGAATTGCTTTTAGCCGTTGCTTACCTGCATACACTTGAAGTAGCTCCAATGTTTGGATTTGGTATAAGTCCCGATGAAAAAAACAGTTCAAAAAATGCCGTTTATATTACTCAGTGTTCGTTGGGTTTGCCTGAACGCGATTATTATTTTAATACTGATTCCCGTACGGATAATATCCGGAAAGAATATGTAAAACATCTTAAATTAATGTTCCAATTAATAGGTGTGGATGAGGCTACTTCTGCGAAAAACAGTTTAACAATTATGCAACTCGAAACTGCTGTTGCGAAAACCTGCCGTAAAATGGAAGATTTGCGCGACCCATACAAAAATTACAATAAGATGTCGGTTGATGCAATGAACAAAATGACACCATCTATAAAATGGCCCGAAATAATGAATGCTTTAGGCTTAAAAAATGTGGATACCATTATTGTTGGTCAGCCTGAATTTTTTACCGCTTTGGAAACAAATCTTAAAAAAATCAACATGGCTGATTGGAAATTATATTTGCAATGGTCCCTTTTAAACATGGTAGCTGACCATTTGAACAAAAAAATTGAAGATGAACATTTTCATTTTTATTCTACAGTACTGGAGGGTGTAAATGAGCAAAAACCTCGTTGGAAAAAAATAACGGAAAATACAGACGTAGCATTGGGCGAGTTAATCGGACAAGTATACGTTGAAGAATATTTACCGAAAGGTACCAAAGAAAAATTATTGGAAATAGGAAACAATATCCGCAATGTATATGCTGAGCATATCAAAGCATTGGACTGGATGTCGGAGGATACTAAACAAAAAGCATTGAGTAAGCTGAATAAAATCACAATGAAAGTAGGCTATCCCGATAAATGGAAAGATATGTCAAGTTTGGAGATCAGCCGTAGCAGTTATGTTCAGAACACCTTGAATATATGTAACTGGGAATATAATTATATGATTAATAAATATGGCAAACCTGTTGACCGTTCCGAATGGGATATGTTCCCTCAAACGTACAATGCATATTACAACCCGACAAATAATGAGATTGTGGTTCCGGCATGTAATATTATTGTCCCAGGATTTGAAGGCAGAATGCCTGATGATGCTGTATTATATGGTATTATAGGAGGTTCCACATTTGGACATGAAATTACTCATGGCTTTGATGATCAGGGAAGTTTATATGATGAAAATGGGAACTTAAAAGATTGGTGGACCAAAGAAGACCGTGAAAAATTTGTTGCTAAAACAAAATTAATAGTTCAACAATACAACAATTATATCGTCCTTGATAGTGTGCATGTTAAAGGTGAAAATTCACAAGGTGAAAATATCGCAGACCTTGGTGGTGCAATAATGGGTTACGAAGCCTTCAAAAAAACAAAACAGGGTCAATCGACCGAACTAACCAATGGGTTTACCTCTGATCAGCGTTATTTCTTATCCTATGCGTATGCCTGGTTGGTGAACCGAACAGATGCCTCCCTGGCAAAACAAATAATGAGTGATGTCCACTCTCCTGCAGAGTTTCGGATCAACGGGCCACTTTCTGATATGGATCAATTTTATAAAGCCTTTACTGTAAATCCGAAGGATGCCATGTATCGCGATCCTAATATCAGAGTGAAGATTTGGTAAACTACTACGAATTACGAATCTGTGTTTATTAAATTAGCACATCAAAAAATCAGCACATCAGCACATTATTTAATTGCCTACTGCAAAATTGTTTAAATTGCATTTTGTTATGTTAACAAACCGTCAGCTCTTTTATAATCATCTTGCCCAAACAAGCGAAACCCCGTTGGCATTGGAAATCGAAAAGGCGGAAGGCATATATTTAATTGATATTTCCGGCAAACGCTATATCGATTTGATTTCCGGAATTTCAGTAAGTAATGTAGGGCATCGTCATCCAAAAGTGTTGGCCGCTATTCAAAATCAATTGGATAAATACCTACATCTGATGGTGTATGGCGAATATATTCAAAGTCCGCAAGTGCAACTCGCAAAACTCTTAGCAGATAACCTTCCAGCAAATTTAAGTTCAGTTTATTTTGTTAATTCAGGTAGTGAAGCTATTGAAGGCGCTATGAAATTGGTTAAACGTTTTACCGGCAGAACAGAAATTATTTCCTTCAAAAACGGATACCACGGCAGTACTCATGGCAGCTTAAGTATTATGGGGAATGAAGAATTTAAAAATGCATTTCGCCCGCTATTGCCTGATGTCCGGCAAATTGAATATAATAATACAAATGACTTAAAACTCATTACAGATCGTACAGCAGGCGTTATAGTTGAAACTATCCAGGGTGAAGCAGGCGCTATAATTCCGCAGTACACTTTTTTGAAACAGCTCAGGAGCCGTTGTACTGAAGTGGGAGCAATGCTTGTAGCAGATGAGGTACAATGTGGTTTTGGCAGGACAGGTAAATTATTCGCTTTTGAGCATTATGATTTTGTTCCCGATATTCTTTGTCTGGCAAAAGGTATGGGAGGCGGAATGCCTATTGGCGCTTTTATTTCGTCAAAAGAAATAATGCATTCACTAACCAATAATCCGATACTGGGTCATATCACTACCTTTGGCGGACATCCCGTTTCATGTGCGGCAAGTGCCGCGACATTGAATGTTTTGCTGGAAGAAAAATTAATTGAGAAAGTTGAACGGAAAGAAAAATTATTCCGGAGTTTATTAATTCATCCCAAAATAAAATCAATAAAAGGAAAAGGATTATTACTTGCCATTGAGTTTGAAAGTTATGAAGAGAATAAAAAAATAATTGATAAGTGTATTGAAAACGGGCTGATTACGGATTGGTTTTTGTTTAAGCCACAATCCATGCGCATCGCGCCACCACTCACTATTACCGAAGAAGAAATTAAAACCGCATGTCAGATTATTTTAGAATGTAGTTCATTAATGTCCTGTTAAAATGGAGTGGAGTTTAAGTATACCAAACGCACACAGCTTTACGCACATTATCTACGAAATACGAATTAATACGAATTTACGAAACCCTTATCAATTCGTATATCGGTACCGATTCGTTATCGTAGACATTAACAAATTTTTCGAGAACCTAAGTTGTTTTGGTATAGATTGTTTAAAACTCATTAATAATTACCTTTACTGCATCTCAATATAGTGTGGCTTATTCCAACCTGATCAATCTGTTCGGTAATTTTAAATCCGGCGGCTTCAACTAATTTCTGAAAAGCGGATGAACTGTACATCTGGCTGTTGCCATTTGCAATATTTGTAAAATAAAGCGAGGTCATCTGTAATGAAAATGCAGCCGCTTCATATTTCTGCTTGTCCCAGAATGGTTCAAGAATAAACACCTGCCCGTTATCATCCAGAGCTTCGTGACATTTTTTCAGAATGGAAATTATCTGTGCTTTAGAAAAACAATCCAGAAACTGACTCATCCAGATTACATCATATCCTTTGGGAAGTTGCTGATTCGGTTGGAGTACATTGCTTTCATAAAATGAAACTCTATTTGCAAATTCGGTGTTCTGAAGATTTTTTTTTGCAACATTCAACTGTCCCGGCAAGTCAACAATTCCAATATGAATATCCGCGGAATATTTTAGACATTGTAATGCCCACTTACCGGTATTTCCGCCAATATCAAGAATTTTTTTCGGAAACCTTTTAAATACATGTGGCAGGACTTCCTGAAAACAGGTATCAGAGTAAAAATGATCAAAAGCGAACCAGCTTTTTTGCACCCCGGCAGGCAATTGCGATAATGCCTCATATATGGTATTCCAGCCCCCGAAAACCTTTAGTCCCTCAGGGTTACCTGATTTTACTGACTCTTCCAACTCAAACATTCCTTTGTAACAAACATCATGTGTAAAATCCATATTCGCGATGGTCATACTATCCGACAAAATTAAAAAACCTGTTTTTGTCAGGAAGTAACGATCGTTGTCATAAAATAATAATCCTATTCCAAGACCAGCTTCCATTAGCACACCTACTCCATATACAGGCAGATTTAATGTGGAGGCAACTTCATCAATACTAAGCCCTCTTGCTCTTTTTTTCTTTATTGCCTCCAGAATGCCAAGGTTGCGGAGTGATCGTGCAGCCTGAAACATTACAGGAGCAAAAGCGATATATTGTGCCCATTCTTTCGCTTCAAGCGCAGAGCGTTTTTCTGAATGAAAAAACATGATAATTTGGTGTTAGTGTAAACCTATTGTTAAAAAAAACAGTATCCCCAGCAAAACTAAAACAAATATTTGTATTTCCAAGTGAGTTTGATAAGTAGTAAGGCTTTTAAATAAACTACCAAAGTTGACATTCAGAATATAATTTGTTGTTTTAATTCCTTCCTCTTTCAAAACCCCGTTTGCATATAGGATAGAATGAACAGAAAAGAATACAACAGTTAATACAACTAAAAAAAGGTAAGTAATAGGGTTAGTCCAATCGACTTTGATTTTACCCGGAGTGGATAGGTTAGTCGCAATTTCATTTGTTGAAGCAGCTACACTTTTACTTGCTATGAATTTATAAATTTCTTTAATAGCAGTATCCGATATTGGCGGCACGGGCATTACAAGATTATTAAACTGAGCGGAAATAACCTTAGCGTCAGGGTCTCCGCTTTTTATAAATCCCTGTGAATCTTTTGTCCATTTCATTAACCATACTTCCGTCCGCTTTGTTGTCACTCCATTAAGATCGGGACCCACCAAACGACCATTACCAATTGTATGGCAAATACCGCAATATTGCCGGAACAAAGTTTCGCCATTTTGTGCTTTCACTCCCATGGCAAACATTATTAAACAAAAAAAGGCTAAAGCAATAGAAATAATTATTTGTTTTATACAACGCATTTAAAAATTTCGTTAAGATTTTTATCAGTTTTAATATTGAACCGGATAAAATAGCTGTTACAAATGTATTTGGGTGCGACAGTATTCATTATGATTTTTATCATATATAATAATTCCGTAGGTTAATTTTTTTTGAAAAATTTTCAACTATTCTGTATAACAAAATGTATGATGTTGAATATCGCAGACAAGCATACAATGGTATTTGCAGAATTTATGAAGCGCCATATTAGTCAGGATTTTGTACATTTGTTTCAAGAAAGCATTCTAAAGATGTTTCGAAGCAATTGCAATTTGAAAATTGCTGATGAATTTTTCAAATTAATAAATTAATTTTTTTTAAATAGTTAGTCAATAGATGAACTCATTTCAAATAAAAAATTTTATAATTCAGCATCTGGGCAAAGAAACTTTTTTAAAGCCTCTTGTTAAGTTTATTCAGGGTGCTTCATTTGTTTTGGATTATTGGTTATTCTATAAATTTAAACTTATACAAAAAAGAAGTTCCATTACTGAAATCAATATTGAGTTTGTTAGTTATTGCAATCTGCGTTGCATATTATGTTCTCTGGATCATGAGAAACCCAAAGTCAGGATGAGTGTTGATATTTTAAAACGATTTTTCGATAATCTTTTAAATGATTCGCATTTTCATAGTGTTAAAACCATCCATCTTTATAATGCCGGTGAAGTTTTGCTTCACCCGAAATTAATGGAAATGCTTGACGTTATTAAAGAATTTAAAGAGAAGGCAAGAAAAAAAAACATTCCCTTTCCTCAGATATCCCTGTTGACAAACGCTATCATACTGGATGAAAAAAAGTCTAAGTTACTAATCAACTCGAACCTTATTGATTATATCCGTTTTAGTATGGATGGTGGCAACAAAGAAAAATTTGAAGCAATGAGAGTAAGAGCAGAGTGGGATGTGTTTATTAAAAATGTAAAAACATTTTGCGAATTAAATAAAGACAGTGCCAAACCAATACCAACAGGCATTATAACCCTAGTGGAATATCATAATAAATTAAACACCAAATGGATGAGTGAAGAGTTTAAGGAATTATTAAACATGGTGGATGGTTACGAGCTTAGATATGCGCATAATTGGGGTGGCGATGTGGAAATAGAAGAGCTAAAAAACAAAAGTAATACAAGCTACAAAACAGGATGCAGTCTGCTAATGCATCAATTAGTTTTACTGCCGAATGGCGATGTTACCGTTTGTTGTGCTGACTTAAATTCAAAAGGGGTAATTGGAAATATTAATAAAGAAGATTTATTTTCTATCTATAACAAACCTCAGCGCCTTGAGATGCTTCACAAATTCATGAAAAACAAAAAACATGAAATAGATTTATGTAAGGATTGTGAAACATTTTAAAACTTTTTATTTGCCGCACATCCCGCAACCCCTGCCAAAGCTCAACCTCCGGCAGGGATAAAATAACTTTTAGGGAAATTGGTGCTATTGAATTACCAGCTTTTCAGTTTGTTTTCCTTTTTCTGTTACAAACTCAAAAAAGTAAATTCCCTTTTTTAAATTTTGTACATTCATTTCAATAGGATTATTACTACTGGTTATTAGTAATTCATTGTCGTAAACGACACGACCAAGCATATCAACTAATTTAACATTTATTTTTTGATTTTTTTCCGCTGTATAGTTTAGTGTAAATATTCCATTATTAGGATTTGGGGCAAGTGAGATTAAACCATTGTCTTTTTGATTATCCTTCAGACCAAGTGTTTCAGCATCACAAGGTACGTTTGGTGCAGCAATTTTTGTCATGGTAACAAAATCGATATAACAAATATACTCCGGGTGATCAATAAATGGATTACGATTCCCTTGCAATGAATCAACATAATCATTACGTGCAATTTCGAAATTATCAGGAGGATCTTGTTCACTCCATTTTTTTAAAACATTTTGATCTTGTCCGTAAGGGATTGAACTACTGATATACCCCGGCAAAGCCCAACTTCCACCGTAAGTAGCATTAGTATTTGCAGGTCCACTATATGCAACACCGGTATAAGCGATACATTGGTAAAGCATACAACGTGCAGCATCTCCTTTATCAGCATCACGAGGCTCAAATACTTTATTGCCATGGGAATCATCCCCTATTTTACAATCAAGATATGTGTATGTAGGGGTTCCAACTACAACACCTAATGGATTATTACTCCGTAAACCATTTACATTGTTTTGATCCGTGGGAGTTATCATGTGATAATCATTGTATTCGGGACGATCCTGAAAATTCGCATCGTTGGTAGTGGGCTGCCAACTCTGACAATAAGTATGCTCACGACTGAAGTTGTCCGTTGTCCAGTCAAAAGGCTCAGAATACACTTTATTTTCACCGCTGTAAACACAAGTAACTACACGCTGGTTCGCGGTAGTATCACGTGTATAAAAAGCCGCTACCATCAATGGTCCATAACTGCTATAATATTGAATACTGTGTGGAAATGTTATCGCGTGTAAATCTGTTATTAAGGTTGATGCGGATGTAGAAATGCTACTATAATAACTTGTAGGCTGCATTGACCCTGAACTTGTTACATTTCCCGCGAGAGGTGATGTTGTTAAATAATTGCGATATGCTCCAACACCATTATATGAAAATACAACAAAATAATAGTTGGTATTTGCAACAATATCATTCGGCAAAAAAGTGGTAGTACTGGTAGAGTTTGTGCTGCAAACTACTTTTGAGTTTCCAATCATATCACCCCGTTGGTAAACAGTACCATCCACAGGAACGTCTGTTATTGCTACCCCGGTTCTTCTCAGAACTAAATAGCCATCAGGCGCAGGTGATGCGGCGGTGTACTGCCCCTTAAGAAGGTAGGATTTTACAATAGGGAATGTCATGTTGGTGGCTTGTGCTGTAGGTTCAGTTGCAAGAGTACCACCAATACCGTTCAGATTAATAATATATGGATTTCCATTTACATCATCATTTGTAATAGTTAAAACAGCATTGCGTGTACCAGTTGCTGAGGGGGTAAAATCAATATTCAGACTTGTATTATTTGTTGCCGCGACTGTAAAAGAAGTAGCCGATGTTATTGTATAATCACTCGCGGCTGCTCCCGAAATAACGGCACCTGTAACTTGCAGCGCCGTTACCGTTCCTAAGTTTTCAACTGTTAAAGTTAAGGGTAACGGAGTGCTTAAAGGAGAATTGAAAGAGTACATTCCACCATTAACGATTGTTGTAGTGCCCTGTTTTACATTAATTTCCTGTGCGGTTGAAACACCAGCTGAGAGTGATACATCATCTAAGCCAATATTACCCTGATCTTTAAGTGAGTAATTAAAACGTATATAACGGCTTGCTGAGTTAGGGGTATCTATGTATTGAGTCCAGGCACTGGGTACTGGGGGGGATACAAATGAATGTAAGACTGTCCATGTGGTCCCGTCCGCCGACTCTTCAACTACAAATGTACCCCCGGAAAACGAATTACTGGTAAGCCAATAAGTTAAAGTGCCCGGCGTTGAAGCAAAATGGATGATTACCTTATCGCCTGTGTAATCCATTTTTAATGATGGCGGAGTATGGGCAGAGGATCCTGATGTGTAATATGATGGCGTTGGATCTACTGCACTCCATCCTGTAGGATAAGGGGTTCCATTATCCCATGAATACGATGTAGGCAATACGGCTTGTGCCATTGCCAAAGTTGCTGTAAATACTGAAAACAGTACTGTGTAAATTGTTTTTTTCATTTTTATGTTATTTATTTTTATGTTTTCTTAAAATCCAATTTTTAAACCGACTGTAAATCGCCTGCCCATTCCCATATATACTGTTGCCGTGGTTGCATCAAAACCACTTCCGTTTAGACCATCCGTAATATACACGACATCTAAAATATTGGTTATTCCCGCAGAAACACCAAACTTCATTTTCCAGTAATGAAAATCATACCCAATAAATAAATCTAACAAATTATAGCTTGGCATTTTCCATGATTCTCTGTTTTTGTTAGCATTAATGAGGGTAGTAGGATCAAAATTCGCATAATGTTTTCCGAAATATGTAAATCGTGGTTTTAAATATAACCCTTTGATTATTTCATAACGCAGGGAGCTTCCAAATTGAAATTGTGCCGCATCGCCTACATGCACATTTTTAGCGCTAAAATCAACTGAATCTACCAGTTGTTCATTTGCATCGGTAATATATACTTTTTCCGCTGAAATGGTTGTCCAGTCTGCAATGGACACTATTCCTTCCAAATCAAGATTTTTGAGAACTTTATAAATATAACTAATTTCAACTCCTTTATGAACCGCATTCATTCCGTTTATATTATACGATAACGTTCCATCAGGCGTGACAACAGATGATGAGTATGGTTTATTTTGCCAGTAGGTATAATATAAATTAGTTGTAATATTAAATTTACTATACTTTATCCCTAATCCTCCTTCAATAGCATTTACATTTTGATTTTTAATGTCGGCAAATTCGTGATTAAATTTATCAAATACAGCATTCATATACGGAGCCATATTCAAATTACCAAGATTAATAAACGCATTGTAATGTTCGTTGATATTATAGTTTGCTCCTCCCTTAATAGTATATCCAAAAATCCATTTACGTTTAGTTGTTGCCGTTCTGGCTTCCGGTGAATCGTTGGTATATTTTTTCGCATTTAAAATATATTTACGGTATACTCCCGTTCCAATAAAAGTAGTGTCTCCGACAATAGCGACAGTGGATGAACCGTTAACTGCGGATGTTCCGTTAACAGCCGTAAGATGTTCCGAACCATTATAATAAAATCCATCGCCATAACCAACGGCCTGAGAAAATGTATTTCCATCAATAATTAAATCTCTTTTTGCGAAATAATCTCTGCGCTGATAACTTTTATCGGATATTGATGCACTTATGAAGGTTGTCCATTTATCATTTCTTTTATATTCTGCCTGACCAAACATTCCACCCCACATTATCTGGTTATCATTGTTAAAAACTGTTTTATCGCCAACACGTTTTACACTAAACTGTGCATTGGGGTCACCTATATAAGAAAATGTTGGTTGGTTTTTATCCGAGGAACCATCGATCATATAATCTCCTCCTAACAAATCATAAGCGGTTTGGTAATGCGTCCCTTTATAATATCTAAAATCTACTCCCAAAAGTGTGGAAAGATTTTTATTTATCTTGTAATCGCAGGACGAAAGTACACCATACCATAGATGCTTGTTAACATTTGAAAGTAAGTAATTCGTTGAAGGGTGTTCTGTTGGACTATAATAGGTATTCGGATTGGCTGTGATATTACCATCGTAAACCGACTGAATATTTAAAGTGCCGGTAGTTGTATCTTTGGGTCCAGCATTTTTTAAATAGGAGCCGCCTCCACTTCCTACAGAAAGATAAGCAATGGTTGAAACAGTTATTTTATCATTGGGGGTCCAAAAATGTGATAAATTAAAAGCCGGTTTATGAAAGTAATTCAATTCACAGCTAAAAGCTTTGCCATTTAACATACCCCAGTCAGGATTGTATTTTAGTCCTCTTTCTCCTTGGTATCCAGTAGTATAAAGGGGGGTATGTTTATAAACAGAATCAACATTAATACCTAAATCCTCCGCTAATTTTTTATTAAGTATTGCAATTGGCATTCGTGTATATCGCTGACCATGCGATTGTGGAGCACCATTAACACTTAACGAAAACAGATGTTTTTTAAAACGTTTTTGCACTTTTCCAAAATAAGACCAGGCATCAGTATAAGTTCCATCAGCCCATTCGGTGCCCTGTTTTCTAGATCCGGCAACTGTAACTCCCCAACCATCTCCGATTTGTCCGGAATTAAAACCAAATGAAGTTTTGTACAAACCATAACTTGTTACTTCCTGCTTGACAGCCACTGACATCTTCTGGTCAATTCCTTTTGTGAGAATATTAATAGTTCCTCCAACAGAAGGAACGGCTAACTTAGATGCCCCCAAACCACGTTGCACTTGCATTGAACGTGTAATATCACTTAATCCATCCCAGTTGCTCCAATACACCTGACCTGTTTCCATATCATTTACAGGAACGCCATCAACCATAACCGCCACATAACGCTGGTCAAATCCTCTGATATTAATGCGTGCGTCACCACTTCCCCCTCCTTGTTCTGTAGCATAAGCTCCGGGAGTGGAGTTTAAAACCATTGGTAAATCACGTGTACCTAATTCTTCCTGAATTTGTTTGGTGGAAACGTTTGAAAAAGCTATCGGTGTTTCTCTTGTTCTGGCAACATCCGCAACAACTTCTACTTCATTTAATGTTTTTTGTTGAAGTGCAAAATTAAGCGTGACAGGTATTCCTGCTGTTTTTACTTTTGTTTTTTGTGGTTCATATCCAACAAAAGAAATAGTAACATTATATTCCCCTTCTTCAACTTTTATATTAAAATTTCCATCAATATCAGTTACAACTCCTTTGCCTTCGGCAACCATCACAGCAGCACCTATTATAGATTCTCCCGTTGTAGCATCTTTTATAACTCCTTTTATTTCGGACTGCGCAACTGAAAAAACAGAAATGCAAATAAAAAGTATTAGGGCAAGAAAATGTTTCATCGAATAGCTGTTCTGTTTAAAATAAATAAATTTGATGTTGCAAATTTAATAATGAACGTATTGGGTTTTCAATATATCAAACTAAAAAAAATGTACAAATCTGAAAATGGGTTTTTGCATTGCTTCATTTTCAAATTTGCACATTATTAAATTACTTTTTGTTTTATTGGATGGTTAACTTAGTTATCGCATGCTTATTATTTAAACATGAAATGCGAACGAAATAAATACCTTTAGGCAATCCTGTTGTTTCAACTTTCATAGCCTTGTCTGTTTTATTTCCACGTTTATCTAACATTTCTTGTCCCAACATATTATAAATTTCAACATTTTCAATTGCTTCAGTTGAAGAAATAGCGAAATAATTTTCGTTGGATGGATTTGGGAAAATTTTTACAGAAACAGAATTGTCAATTTCCTTAATTCCGGTGGTAGCACAATCACAAACATGGGTGCCTAAATTTGTAAATGTATTTACAGGCAATGAATCCCATTCCGCTGTTACTATGAATTCTGGTGAAGGATTCGTGGTAACACCTTGCTTAACAGTTTGTTTACGATATAAGGTATGATCAATAGTCCACCACTTACCAAGGCTTCCATCATAGGGAAACTGGTCGCTCCACGATTGACCATTAACCATTGCAGCATCGCCCATCATCCCGAAAATATCAACATAATTCCATGTAGTACCTCCATTTGATGTTTTCTGTAGTGATAGGGCATCATTTCCATTAAAGAACATGGCATATTTCACATTGTGGTCGGAACACATAAATGTATCAGCTTTTGCCTGCAATGCCAGATCTGCAGGTGCTGTTTGTCCGGTACCATTCGGATCTACCAGATCTATAACAATTACCCATTCTTCACCGGAAGCAATAATGTGATTTCCCAAATTACTCCAGGCTACAACGTTAGCTTCTCCGGCAGCAGCAGTAGATCCATTGCTATAACGAACTAAGCGGTATTGACTATTGAGATTAATTGGATTAGGCGTGGGATTAAAAATCCCCAAAGCCTTGTTGTTACCACTTCCTTCAACATACTCGGAAATAAAAAGTTCAGTACATTGTGCACTGGCAGAGAGGAATGCAGACATCGCGACTACAGAAAGTAAAAGTTTTTTCATGTTTTTAAATTTTTAGAGATTTTGATTTTTTGATTTTGATTTTTTTATCAGAAGCGGTTTCGGATTTCTTCTTCATTTTTTGCAAAATTGTAGTCCGCAAAAAAATTAAAATCCTGTAGGATATTCACTTCATTGAAAAGTTAAGTGTACAAATGTACATTATTATTTTGTTCGTTAATTGCCTCTTTATCAACAATAATTAACAGACAATTAAATGATGAAAATTTTCTAAAAAAACGTATAAAACTAATTCAAGATTCTGTAGAGATTTTGAAGTAGATAAATATTAAATCCTATGCCAATTTACAATTTTGCTTTTATCTCCACCATTTCATATCCTTCAATGATATCATTCACTTTTATATCATTAAAGTTTTTGATATTTAGTCCGCATTCAAAACCTTTAGTAACCTCTTTTACATCGTCTTTAAAACGTTTCAAAGAGCCTAATTCACCCGAATAAACAACAATACCATCGCGAATAATGCGTATTTTGGTATTGCGGTTTACTTTACCATCTAGCACAAAACATCCGGCAATATTCCCCACTTTGGTAATGTTAAATACTTCACGTATTTCAATATTGCAAACAATTTTTTCTTCAAATTCAGGCGCCAGTAAACCTTCCATGGCATCTTTAATTTCATTGATGGCATTGTAAATAATAGAGTAGAGACGAATGTCAATTTGCTCCGCTTCCGCCAATTTGCGAGCTCCACTTGATGGGCGAACCTGGAATCCTACAACGATAGCATTAGACGCGGAAGCTAATAATACATCCGATTCACTGATAGCTCCAACTGATTTGTGAATAATATTCACTTGAACTTTTTCGGTAGAAAGTTTTTGTAAGGAGTCGGCAAGCGCTTCAATAGAACCATCTACATCGCCTTTAATAATCACATTTAATTCTTTAAAGTTTCCAATGGCTAATCGTCTTCCTATCTCATCAAGTGTAATGTGTTTATTGGTACGGATTCCTTGTTCGCGCTGTAGCTGCAAACGTTTTGCGGCGATTTCCCTTGCCTCTCGTTCATCGCTAAGTACATGGAATTTATCGCCTGCTAATGGCGCTCCACTTAATCCCAGTATGGCAACAGGTATTCCTGGTCCCGCTTCTTTAACTATTGACCCGCGTTCATTTTGTAGTGCTTTTACTTTACCGCTAAAACAGCCGGCTAACACAATATCGCCAACGCGTAATGTCCCCGCCTCAACCAGTATGGTACTAACAAATCCACGACCTTTATCTAACTCTGATTCAACAACGGTACCTTTCGCATTTTTATTTGGATTCGCTTTTAAGTTTAGCATTTCCGCCTCCAGCAAAACCTTTTCAAGTAACGCGTCAATATTTATTCCTTTTTTTGATGAAATTTCCTGACATTGAATTTTACCGCCCCACTCTTCCACTAAGATGTTTAGTTGAGATAACCCCTCACGAATTTTATCGGGATTAGCCCCGGGTTTATCAATTTTATTTATCGCGATTACGATGGGTACCCCCGCAGCTTGTGCGTGATTAATGGCTTCAATCGTTTGAGGCATTACCCCGTCGTCGGCTGCAATTACAATGATTGCAATATCCGTTATTTGAGCGCCACGGGCACGCATAGCGGTAAATGCTTCGTGACCGGGGGTGTCCAGAAATGTAATGGTTTTATTGTTATCAAGTTTAACGTTGTAGGCACCAATATGCTGCGTGATACCGCCTGCTTCACCGGCAATAACGTTGGATTTACGGATATAATCCAGTAAGGATGTTTTTCCATGATCCACATGCCCCATCACAGTTACAATGGGGGAACGTGCTATTAAATCCTCTTCTTTATCTTCTTCTTCTTTGATAGCTTCTTGTACCTCCACACTTACAAATTCCAATTGATAGCCAAATTCTTCGGCAACAATGGAAAGGGTATCAGCATCTAAACGTTGATTAATAGATACGAATAAGCCCAGACTCATACAGGTAGAAATAATTTCGTTAACAGGCACATCCATCATTTGCGCCAACTGATTGGCGGAAACAAATTCTGTAACTTTAATTACTTTTTTTTCCGCTTCCTGTTGATCTGCGGCATCCTGATTACGCTCACTTATTAAGTCCCGTTTTGATTTGCGATGTTTTGACGCTTTAGATTTTCTCGCCCCACTAAGGCGCGCAAGCGTTTCTTTTATTTGAGCTTGAATTTGTTCGGGTGTTAATTCAACCTTAAGTGGTCGGGCATATTTAGTTCTCGGGCTTTTACTGTCAAACTTTGGTCTTCCAACACCAGATCCACCGGTAGTGCCGGCTGTTCCCTGAGTTCTTGTGGCAGGCGGCGTATGAGTTTTTGTAGTATCCGAGGGTCCTGTAGTTCGCGGAGCCCATGTGTCACCAAGTGTAGCGCCACCAAAATTTTTCCGGATACGTTTCCGTTTTTTCTTGTTGTTATTTGTTGTTGCCGATGAAGAAGAAGCAACCGGCTTTTTACGATCTTCCTTTACAGGTAAATCT
Organism: Bacteroidia bacterium; assembly: GCA_036170475.1. Taxonomy (GTDB): domain Bacteria; phylum Bacteroidota; class Bacteroidia; order 2-12-FULL-35-15; family 2-12-FULL-35-15; genus 2-12-FULL-35-15. The sequence continues at coordinate 31,304 of JAVHPE010000231.1, forward strand.
ATTTTGCCGAGAATTTTTGGACCTTCCAGTTTTTCTACTTTCGTTTCATAAAAATCTACTTTGGGGGAATCCTGACTTTTTGTTTCGGCGATAACATCCGTATCGGGAACAGGTATTTCAATAATTTTTTCTTCGTTTATTGATTCCTCTTTTTTTTCAATTTCTTTTTCTTTCCCTTTTTCTTTCGCTTTCCCTTTTTCTTTGGTTGTTTCTTTCGCTTTCCCTTTTGTTGTTTTGGTTTTCTTATTGTCCTCTTTCGCGGTTTTCTCTTTTTCCTTTTTTTCTTTTTCTTTTTCCGCTTTCGATTTTTTATCTGGTTTGGTTTTACTATTTAAAGCGTCTAAATCTATTTTAGAAACGATAGTAAATTTAATATCCGATTTAATTACCTCTTTCCCTGATTCCGCCTCTATTTCAATTGGGGTGGATTTTATTTCTACCTGTTTTTTAGTTTCTTCAATTCGTTTTTCAATAGGAGGAGTAATGCTTACAACTGTTTTTTCAGGAATTATAACTGGTTGAACATTTTTAATTACGATATCTTCTTCCTCTTCAATTTTTTTTGTTTCGTTTTTGGAGGATTCTGTATTTAAAGAGATGGGTTCTTTTTTAGTACGTGTATTTGTATTGGAAGTAATTTGTTGTGCCTCCTCTTTAGCGGCTTTTTCTGATTGGTATTCTTTAGAAAGCAAAGTATAGAGCGTATCTGGCAGTTTTGCATTAGGATTGTTTTCTATGACATGCCCTTTGCTTTTAAGGAACTCCGTGATAGTTGATATACTAACATTGAGTTCCTTGGCTACTTTACTTAATTTTTGCACACTGGTTTCTGACATATTATTTTTTTAATTTTAAACGAATAGAAATTATGGTTAAATTACGAAAGAAGGCAATTACATTCGTAATTCAACCTTTCTAATTCGATAAGTACTTATTCAAACTCGGATTGTAAAATTGCTTTCACTTCATTTACGGTTACTTCCTCTAAATCGGTACGTTTTACAAGTTCTTCAGTAGAAAGTTCTAATACACTTTTTGCGGTATCGCAGCCAATGTTTTTTAATTCATCTAAAACCCAGCTTTCAATTTCGTCTGCAAATTCTTCCAAATCCACATCTTCGGTATCAATATCGGTATCACGGTAAACATCAATTTCATAGCCGGTTAATTTACCCGCAAGTTTAATATTGTGACCACCTTTACCAATCGCTAAAGAAACCTGATCGGGTTTTAAGAATACTTCGGCATGTTTTGTTTCTTCATCAATTTTTACCGAAGTAATTTTTGCCGGGCTTAACGCGCGTGTAATAAATAATGAAATGTTTGAGGTATAGTTAATCACATCAATATTTTCGTTACGTAATTCGCGTACAATTCCATGAATGCGGGAACCTTTCATTCCAACACATGCGCCAACAGGATCAATTCTGTCGTCATACGATTCAACAGCTACTTTAGCTCTTTCTCCCGGTTCACGCACAATTTTTTTGATAGTGATAAGTCCGTCAAATACTTCAGGAACTTCCAATTCAAACAAACGTTCCAGAAATGCGGTTGAACTGCGTGACAAAATAATAACAGGAGTATTATTTTTCATTTCAACACGTTGAATCACAGCGCGGATAGTATCTCCTTTTTTAAAGAAATCAGATGAAATTTGTTCTGTTTTTGGCAAAAGAAGTTCATTGCCATCTTCATCAAGAATAAGTATTTCTTTTTTCCAGATTTGATATACTTCCCCTGACATTATTTCGCCAATTTTTTCTTTGTATTTTTTATACAGATTGTCCTTTTCAAGATCTAAGATTTTAGATATTAAATTTTGACGAACGGCTAATACTGCCCGTCTTCCAAAATCCGGTAATTTTACAGGTGTAGTAACTTCTTCGCCAATTTCGAAATCGACTTCAATTTTACGTGCTTCGGTTAAGCCAATATGTTTTCCTTCATCGTAATCAAAGCTGTCTTCAGCAAACTCGTCATCCACAATTTCACGATTTTGCCATATTTCAATATCTCCACGGTCGGGGTTAACAATGATATCAAAGTTTTCGTCAGAGCCATATTTTTTTATCAGCATACTGCGAAATACGTCTTCAATGATGCTCATCAAGGTAGCTCTGTCAATGTTTTTTACTTCTTTGAATTCAGAGAACGATTCAATTAAATTGATACTTTCCATTTTTTTTAGATTGTTAAAATGATATTACAACTTTGGTTTCTTTAATTTGATTAAAGTTTAAATTGATATTATTAATTATTAATTGTTTTGCTTTTTTATTTTCTGTTCTTTCCCCGTCCGAATGATCGTTGTTAGATGGTCGGGCAGGTTTAATTTTTGTTTCCAGCTCAATCCCTTCATTGGTTAAAGAAATCAGCTTGCCGCATATTTTTTTATTTTCTTTTGTTACTACCTCCACTTGTTTTTGAAGGTGTTTTTGATATTGCCGAAGTGTTTTAAATGGTTCGGTAAGCCCCGGCGACATAACATTCAGCTCAAAGTCTTCGCTTTCACGATCCAGACTGAATTCCACATGGCGGCTCATTGCAACACAATCACTAATAGAAATACCATCGTCATTATCTAACAGAATAGTGATTCTATTTCCTGACTTTACGCTTATATCCACAATAAAATTGGTTCCTTCAGCAATTTTATTGTCAACTATTTTTTTTATTTTATCTACAGGAATCATTTGATAAAAGGCAAAAGAAAAGGGGACATTAGCCCCCTCTGTTTTTATAACTCTCCGATTTTATGGGTACAAATATATAAAATAAATTTGATTAGCAAAATTTATTTATGCAACTATTTTAAAACAAATAACATCTTTCTTTAAAACCAAATAACATCTTTCTTTAAAACAAATA
>JAVHPE010000232.1:0-9751 GCA_036170475.1 Bacteroidia bacterium
TGTTTCGGGCAAAAAACAAATGTGCCAAATTAGGGATAGCCAAAACGGCTTTGCCGAAAAAAATTAAAAATGTGCGTAGGGTAAAAATTTAAACTTTTGAGCGGTCGGCATGAGTGTCGGAAAATTCTTCCGTTATATTAATAAATGTTTATTTGTCGAACGAAAAATTGTCTTGATAAATACTTTTTTTCCTCGCCTTTTGCATAACGAGTGGCTATGCGATGTTGCCGACTTCGTAAAAAAAAATTATAAAATTAAAAGTGGCAAAAACTAATAGTTAAAAATTTCTGCCACTGTGAAAGGTTTTTGCCACGACCAATTACGATAGCGAACTCAAATGATGAAATTTACTATGAACGGCAATATTGCATAGGCAATGTTATACACCAGGGCGTTTTTTTCTTGCTATGAAATACGTCTGATGCAAAGTTAGCAGGAAATGTGTGTCGGATGCGCGGTGGAAGAAAATTTTGTTTTTTTTAGGGAGGCTTTTTTCTTTTTTCGGCAGGAAAGGGCGAGCTTATTAAAAAACATCGGAAGTGTGTTTGCTGGTGCGGTTTTTAAATGTGCTTGCCCTGTGGAGTGCAAATGAAACATAAAATTTAATGCCTATTAAAATATTTTTACAATGGTCTTCACATAATGGTCTTCACGTAACTGTCTTCACATAAAGGTCTTCACCCAACGGTCTTCACGTAACGATCCTCGCGTAACGGTCTTCACGTAACGCTCTTCACGTAACTGTCTTCACATAACGGTCTTCACATAAAGTTCTTCACATAAAGTTCTTCACGTAACGGTCTTCACCCAATGGTCTTCACGTAATGGTCTTCACGTAACGGTCTTCACGTAACGGTCTTCACATAACAGTCTTCACATAACGGTCTTCACATAATGGTCTTCACATAACGGTCTTCACATAACAGTCTTCACATAGCAGTCTTCACATAATGGTCTTCACATAACGGTCTTCACATAATTGTCTTCGTGTTGTGAAATAAATTCTAAAAAATTTACTCCTTCACAAACTTTGTACTCATAATTTTACTATCACTTATTAAGTGTACAAAATACAAACCTTTTGAAAACTCACTAACATCAATTTCTATTCTGTTTTTGCCTTTTGAAAACGTACCGTTATTAAATATTTTAACAGTTTGTCCTAAAATATTTTTTATTGCAATAGTACCATTTTGGGGTTCTTTTAAATCAAATTCAACCTCTATTTGTGATTGAGCGGGATTTGGAAATATGCGTGACTGATAATCTATGTCTTGTTTTTCATTTATGCCTGTTGAATAATCACAATACGTACCGCCCCAAACATAAACTCCTTTATACCAAAAGCAGGAAACCTCATAACCTCCGCTATCACAGCCCCATTCTGGAATCTCATTATAAAAGGGACTTAAAAAACTTCCAAAGCCATCCATCCAGGACAAATTCGAAAAATATGTACAAGGCCATTCTGGGTATGGGAATGGATCTAGTTGATAATAAATTGGAGTATCAATACTATTTATCGGATAAGGAAACATAGCTGTAACTTTTAATTTATAAACGGAATCTGTATTAAAGTAAAATAGTCTTATAGTTACAGAATCCCCAATAACTAAATTAAAATCATAGAGCATAAACTCCGCTGTATCAACGCCTATGCTTGCGGGGTATTTTGCAAACACTTTTTTAGTTGTATCCTCTCTAACAAAACAATGTAATGTTTCATTCGGTGAATCATAAGCTAAATCAAGTGAATAATATACTTTATGATAAACAATACCATTCAATACAGTATCACCTTTCATTTTGTATTGATATGAAGTTTGAGAAAATGGAGACCCTGTGGTATGCCGCACACTCCATTGTGCACTATCTGTTGGGAAAGGAATATACATTTGTGCATAAGCCCCACCCCAGCCCTCCCCAATAGGGAGGGAGAGTATTGCGCTTAAGATTATTGATAAAATTAAAATTTGTTTTTTCATCTTTTTTTATTCGTTGGTTATATAGGAAATCGGTCAAATTATTTACTAATAATGAATTTTTCGGTTTCTTTCAAAACACCATTATTGTAAACGGAATAAAAATAAATTCCGTTACTATACGATTCTGTGTTTACAATTAAGGGAGTGTTCTTAGGAGTAATGGTATATTTACCCATCTGTCGCCCAACAATATCCCTGATAATCAAATATGAATTTAATATGGTGTCCGTTTCAAAATTAACCTCAAAGTTTATGCTGTTTTTCGCAGGATTAGGATACACTTTTGTGCTCCGCACTATAGATTGTGCTACTGTGTCTGAAATAATCAATGAGCGGGTGCCATTATTAACAGGCAATAATACTTCTTCCTGAAAACCTGATTCAAAAACTTTTTGCAATAAAGCTTGTGCGTATTTGCTACTCCCGTTTGTCGGGTCATTTGCTATTGTCTCTATTTGTGTTTTTAAGGACGCATCTGTTTTCATTCTGTATGCTCCTTCAATGCTTTGTTGTAAACTAATTATCAATTGTTTGAAATCACACAAAGCATCCACATTACCTGCTGAACGAAGAATATTGATTTCTTGTTGCGCATTGGCAAAATCTTTTTTCTCAATGTATGCATCAATTAAGGCAGCTTTCGTATTGATCCGATTTTCGACTTTTAAAATTTTAATAACACTGTCCATTGGACTTGAAACCATAGTATCATTTAAAAATAATCCGATATTATCGCTTATCAGCATATCTTTTTCCGAATTTAAAACTGCAATTTGCCCTTCTAATTTGGTGCGTTCGGAAATACCGGTTTGTGCTGCATCAATTTGATTACGAATACCCGGAGGCAAAGAGATCGTATTTAACGCATCTTTAACAGGTGTCGCAACAGGTGAGTTAGCAATTACAATATCTTTAAGATTCCCGGGAGGAGGTGTATTTGTTTTTTTTATGTATGCAATCGAAACCTGGTCGGAAAGATAAGGAGACTTTGCCATTAATACATTTTTTAAGGAACCCGCAGGCATAGCGCTGTTAATAGAAGTGATAAGACTTTGCGCTGCTCCTGCATCTAAAGTTGCTTTTAAAGGAGAAAGCTGTGCATTGATCTTAGCAATATCTGATTTAATTTTCGAATATGTATTTCCAATTGTACTTGGACAATCAGAAGTACGATTTCTAAAAATGCCATTGCAACTATATGCCATTACAAGAGGATCATTACAAGCAGGTTTTGCCCAAGATTCTATAGAATTAAAGTGAACTATTGGATTTGTGGATGTTTTGTCAACATAATATTGATTTTCATTTCCAGAACAAGATGCCGAATAGTAATTTCGTACAAGTGTTTTTGGATCAGATGTACAGGTACCCTGAAATAGATCAATGTCAGTATTGGGGTTTTCTATCGGTATAACGGCATTGTCGAACTGATTCCCATTAGTAAAATCATCGCAGTTAATTTTCAGTCCGAGTAAATTTACATTATCATAATTGTCGTTAGCCGCTATATTACCGACAACTAATTTTTCATAATAGTTATTATATACTGTGTTTGCATTGCTTTGTGAGTTATTGACAGAGTTATTGATATAGGAGCCTATATAACCATTATGGCTGGTTGTAAAATGATTGTCCTCTAACTTGAACCTTGTTGAATTATCGATATAAACCCCATAGGATAACCAAGTGCCAGCAACATCGAAGGTGTTACTTGTGATTGTTGGATTATAAATCTCTTTTATATAAATACCATAATCATTATTAACAAATTCATTATTATTCACTGTTATTGCCTTCAAAGGAGCAATTCCGGCACTGGCATTTATACCATATACTAAATTTTCAAAATGATTATGAACGGTATTAGCAATCGGACAAGGACCCAAAGGAGGTGGAAAAACTGAACAATACGAATTAACTGAATAATTAGCGTCAATACTGATTATGCCATTTCCTTTATAACCTTGATTTTGGCTGACAGTGGCAGTATTTTTAAACGTGTTGCCCATAAATCTTACTCCCTGCACATCACACAAAGAAACAAAAGCATAGGGTTTTATAGTCCGATCTTTTAGCTGTCCGGTAGTTAAAAAATTACAATGTTTAAAATAACCAAGATTATTCGCATTGTTGCCGTATAAAGGATTAAAGTTTTGATAGGATAAATAGGATACTGCCCTGCGGCAATTCAGAAAAGTGCTATTAACTGCTCGTATAATACCTCCTGTATAGTCCCAATCCATAGTCCCATTAGCATCTGTTTTGATAGTGACTATTCCTTCCCTTGCATTTTCTATGGTGGCATTATTCAAAATAATTTTACCTTGCAATTGAACTCCTGAAGTAAGGTATTGGCTTTTGGTTCTGTCACCCAAAACCTCAATTCCATGCCACATAGAACCGCAGTCATTCGTTATTGTTCCGCCATTAATGGTTAAAATCCCACCTCTTTCTACAGTAATTTTTCTCTCCGCAGCCATGTTAATAGTGCTGGTAATAATTACTGTATTCCCGTTTGGGATGGTTAAATCAGATGTATAACTTACAGGGGTTGAAATAGTACCTGATGCTAATATTTTAGCGGGAGGTGGCACAAGAGGAGATTCCCATAAACCTCTTCCATGTGTGGCTGCCCTGATTTTTCCAGTACAATTATTAATTTCTAAATCGGTTACAATCACTACCGGGAGATTGGAACTGTAACATACCCAACCTTGTTGAGGGTAAATAGTGTTGTCAGTATAATACACACCTACATCAGTTCCCACATACAAACCATCATCAGATCCATCTTGATACACGATGCTTGATACAGGGAACTGTGGTAAACCTACAGAATGATCAGTCCATGTCCAGGCCCCGTTTACATAATGTCCATAAAATACCCGATCTACATCAACCCCGGATGACCAAATGTCGTTAAAAGATACCCAAATTCTGTAGGGGTCATTTGGATCAACTGCGATATGTGTTATTCCTGTCCATCTTACCGCTTCTAAACCGGCAGTAATATCAGTCCAGGAATTTCCTCCATCAGTTGTTCTGAATATTTTTTTTGCGAGCGCTTCCTGGCATCCGCCACATGATATGCCTGTGAGAGGATCAGTACCCCAGGTAGCTCCCGGATAAGCTGCATAAATAACATTCGGATTAGATGAGGCTACAGCAAGGGCAACAAGAGCTTTGTCAGGAGGGACTGAGTTATAAATAGTACCATCTTGAAGATTGACTTGATTATTAAAAGTAGAAAAATCGGATATTTTAGTCCCACTGCCATTACCCTGTTGTGCATACCATGAGCCACCCTGATTTGTTGATTTAAACACATCATGGTAACCTGTATACCAATTGTTATTATTGTCAATGAATAAGGGACGATTGGTTAAAGATGCGCCAAATGGTTGATTCATCGGTATCCAAGATAAACCTCCTCCGTAAATTGATTTTCGTAGGTAATTATTATTAGGTCCTCCATTAGCTGCTCCAAACATAAAATTAGGATCGACCTTGTCAATGCAAGCATCATAAGCATCACCAACCACTTTCACAGTCCAATTAGGAGCATTATACGTATAAAATCCATTGTCCTGAGAACCGCCAACTATTAAATTAGGATTGCTTTCTGTACCGCCAATACCATAAAATTGGGTAATGTTTAATCCTGTCCCGTTTATGTTCGTCCATGAAGTCCCGCCATTAGTTGTTTTTAGTATACCTCCATCATTACCAACATATAATTTATCAGCTGTGCCGCCTACAGATGCCTGTACCAATTGCAGAGTTCGGATATCCGAATGAGTGTATGTTCCGTTGAAAGGTTGGCTATAATAGGTTATTGGAAAAAAATTAAGGCCTCCATTTGTAGATTTCTGTAATACGTTCTGACCTTGTCCCAAATACATTATTAGCGAGTCCTCCGGAGAAACCACAAATACGTAGTTGTATTTACCAAGATTAGGTGTACTAACATTCGACCATGTTCCATTGTTAAACTTATACTTGTCTATCCTTGATTGTCCATTCGATAAATAATATACATAAAGGTTGTCTGCCGTTGCTGAAATAGCTAAACGATCGAGGTTTGCTGTATCTGTTAAATTACTTGTAACACTTGTATAGCTAAAAAGTCCGCCATTTATGCTTTGCAATATTTCATTAGTTCCGCTTATAAATAAAGTATTGCTTGAACCAGGTCTAAATTGAATGTCTCTGAAATGTCTGTTAGTTGGTCCAAGGGGGATGGTAGACTCAACAACTGTAGCAAATCCATCAGTAGTGATATACACTTTTTTATCAGTAATAGCATAAATAATGTTTGGATTATTTGGATGCATGAGTATTTTATACACATTAAAATTTCCCCATTCAGCACTTGTCGGGGTAAAAGTCAAAGCTGTTTGTTGCCAATGCACTCCTCCATCGGTGGATTTTAATACACCTATACCGTATCCCGGACGCCCCATTGCCGCCATACCAGTGGCAACGTAAATGGTTTGGTTGTTTGAAGTGGGATCAATTGCAATAGACCTGACACCCATAGCCGGTAAACGGGATACATCAGGGTTGCTCCATGTTGGATTAAATGATTCTCCGTTTATTGTTTTAAACAATCCGCTGGTGAAGCTCCCAGCAAAAATGTTATTATTATTTTGAGGGTCAACAAACAAACTATGAATAACGCCCATATTTTGATCCGTAACAGGATTGGGTTGCGTAAATGGCCCTAATCCAGTCCAGTTTGATGTGATGTTTTCCGGTGTATTACAAACAGGGTCTTGTATATATGCAGCTAATGCCCTGTCCGCTGCTTTAAAACCTCCAGATTTGGATTGTGTAATTGCATCATCCACTCTGCCTTGCCAAAACCATTGCCAACGTGCGAACTCAGCCCTTTCACCATCAACCTCTGTAGTATCCAGATTAGCTTGAAACCACGCTTCCATTCGTGATTGAATATCATAAAAATTAGCATTTGGCTTTGACATCTCATCGTCCAAATCAGGTTTTTGGTTTATTGCCGGAGTTGATGAAGGAGAAATAGTTATTAAAACAGTATCTGTTTTAGTACAAGTTCCATTAGTAGCAATTAAAATATAAGAAAATGTTTGAGGTGTGGTATCATTGTTTTGAAGAACAAGAGTCGGGTTAGAAACTGCTGCATTGCTTAAGCCTGTTGTTGGACTCCAGCTATAACTTATTGATGGAACAGGAGCAGAGCCTAATTGGACAGGGGTGTTACTAACTACAGTGGCATCTTGTCCCGCATTTACAATTGGTGATGAATTCACGGTTACCGTTGCAATAGCTGTGCCTGAACACCCGTTAGTTGTACCTGTTACGGTGTAAGTACTAGTTGTTGGAGGAGCAACAGAAATAGAATTAGTTGTTTCTCCGGTTGACCAAATATAACTTGTAGTAGTTGGAGGAGGAGGAAGTGGAGGAGAAGGTGGAAGAAGAGGGGCAACAGGAACGAAAACTGTACCAGCGCTTGCAGTAAGAATAGCTGTTTGCCCTGAACAAATAATTGCAGAATTAACTGTTACAGTTGGTGATGGCTTGACTGTCAGCGTTGCAGCAGACGACATACTTACAATAGGGCAAGCACCAACCGCTGCGCAACGGTATTGATAACCATTAAATAAAATTGCAGGAGCTATTATGTTTAGTGTGTTTGAAGTAACTCCGCTGTATTGGATATTATTGTTCAGGTTTATAAAACCAAATCCCTGATTAATCTGCCATTGGTAGGTTAAATCGGTTCCTGTTGCAGTTATTGTAAAAACAGCATTACTACCCACGCAAACACTGCTGTTAACTGGTTGCATCGTTATACTTGGTGGATTACAAGATGATAAACAACTCATTGCAGTGCAGCCTCCTGTAAATAACAAACCTGTGTTACCTCCCAAGTCTTGGCTATTAGTAGGAGCTAAGCCCGCATTAAAGATTGCACCTCCTGAGGCAGTGATATCAGAAACACGAACATAATCCCAGCAAATACTGCCGCTTGCTTTTGAAATAATAGCAGGTGTACCCGCAATGCTTGACTGAATGCGGATAGGCAAGGCACCTGTTCCCTGTGCGCAGATATTTCCAATTGTTTGTGTTGCACCTGCCTGCAGGGTGTATGTCCACCACGGAGAAAAAGTTAAATTATTAAAAGTATTGCTACCATTGATGTTTCCATTGCTACTCATTATAACATTATTAAAAGTACTATTGCCATTTATAATTGCATGGAGAAAAAAAGAAACATCATGAAAAGAATTATTACCGGAGATAAAACCATCGGCAACAAAAGCAACATCATGAAACGTATTATTACCAAAAATTGATGCGGAATCCGCGAAAGAAAGATTGTAATAGGTTAAACCTCCTCCATAAAAATTACCTTCGCTACCAATAGTAGAAGTACCGTTAATAGTGGAAGTTCCCGCATTAAGGGTCATTCCAAGAGGATTAATATTCCATAAACCATTGTTATAACCTTTTAAATTAAAGATGGATGAGCCCATTATCATTGTTCTGGCTCCACCGGAAACAGAATAAAAAGCGGAAGCATTTATTGTTTGATTATTAGTGTTTAAAGTACCGTTGATGAAATTAATAACACTTGAGCCCATCAGCGCGTCTTGAAATGTCCATCCACCACCAGCCCCATTAAATGTCCAATGAAAGTTTATTGGAGTACCACCGGTGGTAATGGTTTTCCCGGCAGTCATGGCTTCCATAATAACCTCACCGGTAAAGTTGAAGCCGATTACTGTAGCAATAGTTAAGGATCCCCATATTCGAAATGTTTTTGATGAATCACCATACAATATGGGAAAGGCTGTTGGTAATGTTGTCCAGGTCATGTCAGCACAATTGGTAATTCCTTGGTCAAGGGTTACTATTTGTCCCGGAGCGCTGAAGGAGTTCGCATCGAAAAAAACATTATCAGTTCCTCCCGGCCACTGGTTGTGAAGTATTGTTCCGCCTGATGAAAAAGCCCAATGTGAAGTATCACTCCAATTTCCAGAGCCATTTACCCAATAAAAATTTGCAGCAAAGGAATTGATAGTTATCAAAAGCATTGCAATTGTGTAACTAAATTTGGTAAATTTCATCATGGTTCAGATTTTAAGTGGTTAATAAAAAAAACGAGTATTGGCTAAAAGCGAAAATCAACTATTACGTTGGAAGATTGGAGAACTTATTATAGATTTCTGCACATAAATTATTGATTTTGTTGGGTAAGCGAATTACAAACTGTTTTATATATACAAATTAAATAAATTCGACAATCTGAATAATAAAAACCGTATTAGGCATAAATGCCATTATTGTAAAAATAAATATGGTAAAAAGTAGAACTTTATTTTGATATTGCAAAATTTTTTTTACATTTTATTTTAGAGGTTTCAAAACCGAACATTTCTTGCACGCAAATAAAAAAATAATATTTGAAAAAATAATAATATTAGGATGGCGGGGAGCAAAATTTTAGCTCTTTTGTTTTTGCCCCAAAAGGCAAAAACAAAAGAGCTAAAATGTGGGCTTGCCTTTTTCTTTTTCTTAAAGTGCGTTGGCAAAAAAACAAAATTTTCTTTGTGTGGTCGGTGAGTGTCGGCTTGTGATCGTATAATTTCAATTGTAAAACTATTTATTTTTTTCCTTACGCCTTGTGTATAACGATTAGCTAAGCGATGTTGCCGACTTCGTAAACAGAATGTATCCCTCCACTATAGTACGTCCTAATTTTTTGCAATCCTAATTTTTATTAT
>JAVHPE010000233.1:0-9743 GCA_036170475.1 Bacteroidia bacterium
TAATTTGTTCATCGGTATTTTTTTAATTGATATAGTCGTTTTCGTTTAACATTTTGCAGCTACAAGAAGTTGGCGATTTCGGAGCACAAAACTGTCATTACACCACATAAGTTGATGCGAGGTAGAATGTTCAATTAACCACTTCATCCGCCATTGAGCCAAACGCCTATTGTAAGCTGGCCTTCTGTCCACCGTAATTATCAAGTCGTTGTATTTCTGTGCTTTTGCTGTCATTTATTTGTTTCGTTTTTGTCTGTCGGGTGTGGGTGTGGGCTGTTTTAAAAATTTTAGAGGGAAGGGATTTTAAAAAATAATTTTTCCTTCGGGTGGCAAAGGTGGAAGCTCTTTTGCAATTTTGGGTTTGTGCGTTGGCTTGTGTGAATTGCAAATGTGCTTACACCTGTGGGTTGGCTATTCCTTGTATTCTATTTCTCCTTCCATACCTGCTAGTTTGTCTATTTCTTTAAATAGAATTATAAAACCATTGAATAATGTATAGTCATTAATCTTAGCCATTTTTTTTGCGAATGCCATTTTAGCACCTCCTGAATCATTAATACTGTATATTTCGGGTATTGCACTTGTCTTTAACATATTGTTTTCTAATAATAATTCTTTTGAAAAGTAATGTTCAATTGAAAAATAATTGTCGGTTTGTTTTGGTTGTATGTAGTGTTGTAAATTTTCTGGAATTGGAAGTAGCATACCGAAAATATTACCCTCCTTTCTCTTTTTAATACGAGTATAATTTTCCATATAGTCAAATTTAGATTTGTGCAAAGTACCTTCAAATTGTTGTTGACCTTCGCCATCATTATCAAAAATTCCAATTACCATTTGGTCATCATCTAGATAGGCTAAGCCTTCATTTAAAGCCTTTGCCAAGCTATTAGCGTTTCCTCCTGTTGGGTCTCCAACTTTAATTTCCCAATATGGTATGAGCCCTGTTAATGCGGAATAGGCTTGTTCGAATAGTATTGCATCTGATGGGCCTTCAACAAACAATTTTACTCTCCTGTTTGGCTTGATTTTATCATATTTTCCAAATCTGTGACGACTGGCAGGTTGAACATAGATATCAAGTGACTTCTTTATGTGATACGGATGGTTATCCGTTTTTCTTACTCTTTTAGGATTTAGAATTTCATCCTTTTGTTTTCTCAACTCTTTGCTACCGAGGTTTTCGATTGATGCTTCGAGAAGTTTTGTGTAAAAGTCATTTCCAGTAGTTTTTATTTTCCCAATAACTTCTGTTAATTTTTCTTCCATATTTAATCTACTACTTGAAACCGTAATTGACAGAATCAATATTTGATAAATTATATTATCTAAGTATGGATAATCCTCTATATTCTTCTTCTCATCGTACAATTCCAATAGCTCATCTAGAGCCATTGATAAAGGTTTACGAAGAGTAATGGAATCAAAGTTGTCTTGAAATAAAAATATTGGGAAAATGCTTAGAATTGGCAATGGAAATCTGCTTAAAAAGACATTCTCTGGTAAAGAAGATGACAATTTCTTAAAACCTTCATAAGTGTCAACCATCAATTTAAGAACTTCGACTACAGCATTTTTTCTTATTTCATCATCAGTTAAATACAAAGCTTGAAGTAAATATCCAGTACCATTTGCTGATGCCCAATATTCTTGCATCGTGATGCTTTTCTTAATTTTTTTAATAATCTTTTCTAAAAAGCTAGACATTCTTCTTGACTGCCCCCCATAGAATACAGCTGCAAATTGCCAATTAACATCGAAAAAATTCTCAACTAAATCATCTTCCATTTCTCTATGATTTTTGAAAATTTCTTTCGCAGCAAAATACTCCATATATGAGTCGTGCCTGAATTTTACATACTTACCTCTTTGTAAAACTAACAGACCTGTATGTTCAATTATAAAGTCTAGGGCTTTAGGCAGAAGTGAAATATCAATAGTTCCAGATATTGAACTTAGTTTATCTTCAAAAAATTTAATAAATTCTTCTTTGGTTAGTAATTCACTATTCTTTCTTTTAAGAAGCTCTAATGCATATGTGCCAAGAATATTTTCTTTAACAGTAATATCAAGAAAGTCTATTGATTTATCTACCATTGTTCGACCAAGTAAAAGATTACTGAATTTGTCGTAAATGTCGTTCAATGTGGCTGGCAATTCTTGCTGATTTGTCTCCTCATAAAGAATTGACATTAAAGAAAGGTTAAGCGGTGTAACGGGTAGCTTATCTAATATTTTATTTTCACGTAACGACTCTAATAGTCCTTCGGCTCTATTGCCTTTACCTTCAAAGTATCTTGAAGCGAATTTCTCAACTTGTTGATTGTTGAATTTTTGAATATATACATCCTTGAGGTTTTTACCTGCTGACTTCTTGAAGGCTTCCAATGTATTTGAACGAGTTCCCAGAAAAACAAGAATACCTTTATCCATCAAAGATTCAAGTTCATTTGTTATTTTTGTTTTGAATTTTTCTTCAAATTCATCAATTGAATCTACAAGCAATACTAATTGGTAATTAGCAACCAACTCATCAAAAGAAAGCCCGTCAAAATGTTCCTTTAATCTGTTTTCTAAAATTAATGTACAAAGGTCAATCTCTCCTTTCTCTGAAATAGTATCTCTTAAATTTATTGTATCAATAAAAATAGGTAAGTAGCGTTTGCCTGAATTTTTTGTGTTTCGATTTATGAGTAATCGTCCGATTTCATTTAACAGTCTAGTTTTACCAGTACCTGGGTCACCGTGAAGCATTAATAATCTATCGTTCTCATCAATTACTCTTTCAAGATGTATTTTGGTAAATGCCTTCTTTGTTGATTGTTTATCATCTGTTCTAAGAAACAAATTGGGTTCAATGAAGATTGAAAGTAATTTTTGATAAGCTGCTTTGTATTCAACAAGTTTTTTAATTTGGAATGATTCAGTCATTTTGTTCTCAAACTCTTTTTCGTAACTGATTAGAGATTGGTCAGTGTGTCGCCAGTAATCCGAATAATTCTCTTCGATATTTGATAGGATGTCGGAGTTCTGGTAAAATTCAATAGATTTCTTTTTTGAAGCTCCTCTTTCCAATTCTAGTTGAAGTCCAGTAGAAATTGAATGATTGCTCACGATATATATTTTAGAGCATCCTGAATTAAGCTTTTTATTTATTTCCTCAATTAGTAAAGCAATATGTTGATACCCTTTTGCTAATGGTTCGTTAAAGAAAAGGTAGCAATTGACATAATTACCAGCATTTGGAACACTAATTTCAACTTCAACACAATTTGCAGAAGTGCGTTTTACAGAAGATAAACCCATATTTGGTAATAGGTTTTCAAATAATTGAACTAACTCTTCTTTGTTGAGTTTTTCTATGAACTCTTTTTTATTTACCATTATCTATACATTTATTATTAGCTCCAAACATTCACCGTTTTTGCATCAAACAGACGAACGGGAACTTTAAATTTCTTTTCTATTGATTTTATGTGTTTCAAATCTGCTTCTGAATAAACGCCAATATAAACACTGGCAAGGAATGGAAGCCATTTATCGTTTTCATCTTTTCGTTTCTTTGCTGCTTTGTTGATTGCTGCAATAATGTGTTCGTCATAATTGCCGAAACCAAAACCGTAACAAATAAGTGAACCGCCAATTGAAGAAAGGCTTTCGTAACAATTAGCTAAATACTTGTTGTGAACTATATGCGAAAGTTTTTCATAGCCATTTCCTGCCGTTACGAAAATCGGATATTCCTTTTTTTCCATTCGGGCTTTGATGTTCTCTAACAAAAAATGTTCACTTGTGTATTCCTCTTTGATAACTTCTACACCTGTATCGAATAATTGTAATGCACCGTGTAAATAGTGTACTGTTTGAGTACTTTTGTATTTTCCCCAACGAAGTTCTGAATATTGCCTTTCATCTTCGGGAATCCATTCGTCACTTTCTTCTGAATCTCTGCCAAATCCATCAATAGCATTTTCTATTTCATTTCGCATAAGTACCCAATACAAAAGCAAATCATAATTGGTTGTAAAGATTTGTCCTTCCTCAGCAAGAAATGTATTCAAGAAGGCCGCACAGGCTTTGCTTTTTTCTTCGGGAACTGAAAAAACGTGTTCGGGATGCAATTCTTTGATTGCATCAATTAGACTTTCTTTAAGTGTTTCGGTTGCTTTTCTGATATTTTGAACAACCTTTTTATCTGCTCCAAACACTTCTGCAATTTGAGCCACATTGTCCAGTTGCTCCATTAACAATTCGAAATTGCTGGTCTTAATAATCTGAAATAGTTTTTGCAGAATATCATTATCTAAGTTTTCGAGGAATCTACTTAAAGCGTTGTATGAAAAAATACCGGAATCATATGACATACTAAAACCATTTCCAAGCAACAAGTGCTTTTGTCGCTTTTTCTTTTCAAGCGATTGGATTACATCTTCGTATGTCATCAATTCGGTTTGTGCCATTCCTATTTTATTTATTTCTATTTAATCTCCTTGCCGATAGCTTTTTCCAAATACTATCTGCAAGATTAATTTCTTTATCTGTAAAACCATATCCATCTTTCAGGATTTGCTTGTTTGTAAATTTCAGAATTTCATTAATGCTTTTTTTCTCTCGCATCATTTTGTCAATCGAGGCAAGTAAATCAGCGTTTTCGGTTTGGTAGGGGAGCAATATTTTTCCTGCTTCGCTTGGCATTAATTCTAAAACACCACCGCCATAACTACGACCTAAAATTTCAGAAAAAGCCAAAGACAATGAATTGTAAAAACTGGCTATAAAAGCGTTTTTGTTTGTGTCTTCTTTCATAAATACACGGTGCATCGTGTCCGTTGTATAAGCGTTTGCTTCGTTGAGAATTAAACGAGGGTAAAGGTTGTTTCTACGGATAAATAAAGCATCAGAAAGTTTGATGGAGGGAATCACAAACCAATCATCACGTATGCCTGTTTTGTAACCTTTGTTTACGCCCATTGATTCTCCCATACGAATATATGAGTTAGCTCCTTTGTGTCCGTTAATTTTCTCTTTTGCAGGGAACACCAATAAATGTGTTTTGGCTTTGGTTTGTCTGTTTAGTTTCCAATCCTTTTCCGTAAAAATTACGCTGTTTACCTGAACGCTTCTGCCAACCATAGGCTTTGCGTATGCTTTTAAGTCGTATGCTTCAACTACTGGAAGCGGAACAGTGAAATAATCATTTGCCCCTGTGGTAATGCCAACTTCTACACTTGCGTAATTACTAATTGTCGGAACTTTTCGTTTTTTGGCAATCTGTTCCAAAAAATCAATCTCTTCTTGCTCTAAAAAGTAATAAGTCCATTTGTTTGATTTGAAGTCTATCTTTTTGGAAGGACTTTTTAGGATGTTTACATCAAGCTTTTCTAGGTCTGAAGCATCTCTCAATTCAAGGTGTTCTATCAAATGAGAATCGCTTCCGTTTTTCTCGCAAAGCAATAAAACCACTTCTTGCTGAATGTCAGGAAAAACCAACTTCTCAAAAGAAATGATATTGATTTTATTGTAGAAATGAGCCAAAAACTCTCGGAGTTGTTGAGCATAAGAAACTTGCAGCAATTCAGCAGGAATCACAAAGCCAATTTTTCCTTTTTCTTTGAGCAATAAACTTGAACCAACTACAAAAGAAACCCAAGCATTGGTCAGTTTTGAATATTTTAGTTTCGCACGATTGAAAACTTTGATGGCTTCATTTTGCTGATCTTCCTGAAAATATTGGTATCGAATGTATGGCGGATTGCCAACTACTAAATCAAATCTCTGTGTGGTTTCATTGCAATACAAATGAAAATCTGTATTGATTACATTCTTGTTGTTGAGCTTGATTTTGTCGGCTTTCTCTGCTTCTACATCATCAAATTCAATAGCCGTTACCGATTTGAATTTATGATTGTTCTCTTTCAATTGTTCAAGGAAAACCCCATCACCACAACTTGGCTCCAAAATTTCATAGTCAGAACTTCCATTGATGCCCCATTTTAAAATGAATGCAGCAATTGGCTCGGGTGTATAAAATCCACCTCTCAATTTCTCGGCTGTTGCGTTCTTAATTAGCTTCATACAATTCTTTGATTAATGGGATTAATGAATCTTCACTACCTAAATCGTATAATTTAGCTAATAGCTTTTCTAGGTTGGCTTTCTCTCTTATAAATTGTCCTTGCAATGGAGTTAAAGCCCTTTTATTTCCTGCATTTACATCTATTTGGTCATAAGTGCTGATTAATTCTTTTTGAGTTTCTACGATTTTGTCGTGAAGTGTTTTTTGTTTAGCATTTGAAAAATCAATCTTTCTGATTGGTAGGTTTTTCAAAACCTTTGTTCCTCTTGCTATGTAACCACCTCTGAAAACTTCGCCATACAAAGCACTGAACCACTCCAAATATTTTGAGTTGAGAATGGCTTGAATGTAGTAAATGGAGTAGTAGGAAGTTGTTGGAAGTGCTACAACACAATAACCTGCTGTTCCGCCTGACGAAATCAAAGTTCCGTGAACATCTATTGCGTATTTATCGCCTACAGAGAGAACACCAACAATAATTTTTGAAGGAAGTCCACAACTATCCAAACTTTGATGTCTGCCGTATCTGTGCCATTCATTTTTCGTTTTTGGCTCAGGCTTAATATCACGTTTCGGATTATTTAAAATGGCTTTATGCTTTTGTAAATAGCCATAAGCCAAAGGGAATTTCTTTTGAATTGTGGTTAGAGGAATAATGTCAACTCCTGTTTTTGTTGTTATGTAAGGATAAATTACCCTTGCATTCGGTTTGAATGTTCGGTAAGTGTATAAATTATCTTCGCCTGATGAAGTTTGAAAATAGGGTTTAGTAATTTCCTTTTCAATCTTGTAATCAACGCCCTTTTTTGTGAAATAGAAGTGCTTCTTATCCTCTTTAGTTGGTGTAAAAATGTAAACTTCATTTGCACTGGTCTGAATACCATTGAAAATATTGTCGCTTCCAACCAAATCGTTAAGTTTTACACTTTGAGAAACGATTTTATTGTAAGTGTTTGCCAATTCGGGTGGAACTAAAACCCAAACTTCACTATCCAATTCATCTGTTTTCTTTGAACCGTATTTTGCAGCCTCTGGCTCTCTAACTTTCCAACTTTTTAGGCTTCTTACTTCCGCATATTGGAAAGTCTTTTGCGGTTTCTTATTCAGAATTAACAAACAAGTGTAGGTTGTTTTATCTGCAAAAACTTGATTTGCACCAAATGAAACGATAGAGTGTAAATACTCTTTGTCTGCGAGTAATTCACGAAGTTTTTTACCTGCTCCAACTTTAGTAAACTTACTCGGAACGATATAGCCTAAAATTCCATCATCAGCCAATAAATTGATTCCTTGTTCGAGGAACAGGAAGTATTTATCAAACTGCTTGTAAGCAGAATCGTAATTGGTTTTGTATAGTGGTAATTCAAGTGGAGTAATGTTTTTCATATCCTCCGATTTCATATAAGGCGGATTGCCAACAATTACATCAAAACGAAGTTTTGAAAAATCAAACGGATTAATAATTACCTGGTCTTTCTTGTTAGTAACTTGTTTTGGATTCAATAAACTGTTTCCGAAAAAGATGTTTTCAGAAAGGTCGGGTAAAATGGGTTTTGATTTGTTAGTTGAATTGGTGTCTTCGTCTTCCAACAATTTGAGAAGCAAACCAAATTTGGCTGCTTCAACAGCATTGTAATCTTTGTCAACTCCGTAAATGCAATTCAATAAAAGTTGTCGCTTAATTTCAAATGGCAGTTTGTAGGTGTTGATATTGGTTTGAATGAGTTTTGATTTGTCATTCTTCAGATAGTAGTCAATCAAAATATCATTAAGTAATTGGAACAATTCCAATAAAAAAGCTCCTGAACCGCAAGAAATATCAGCGAATTTTAGTTTAAGAATTTCTTTATCCGTTTTTCCTTCGCATTTTTTCAAAACGGTATTTCGTAAAATATCGCTGATGATAAATGTTGGTGTAGTGATTATATCACGGTCAACATTTTCAGGTTTCTTCACCAAAACAACTGAACCGCTTTGAACAGTCAGTTTTTCCGATATGAAAATTTCATAAATGCTTCCTAAAACATCAGAAGAAAAAACGCTGAATGAATAAGGACTTTCAGGGTAATACAGTTGCTTGATGATAGTCCAAAAAACAGAACTGATATTTTCTACAATCTTGTCTTTTAGCAATTGGTCAAAAAGTCCTGAATTATAGCGCTTGTCTGCTTCTTCAAATTTCTTTATGAGTGCTTTGAAATCGTTGGTGTTGGCAAATTTTAAAAGCGTTTGATAATCTTCTAAATTTCTATCCTCACAAACACGAAGAAATAAAACCCTGTTCAAATAACTCTGAACAATGTCATTCAGTTGTTGCTCGTCAATTTTCGGGTCGTGTTTGTAAATCTCTACACCAAGTGCTTTTCTCCATTCATTGATTTGGTTTAGGAATAAATTGTCAATCGAGTATTGATTGATTTTGCTTTCTATTTCTTTCCACTCCGTTTCAAATGCTCCTGAATAAACTGATTCTTTTCCAAGTAGCTGGTTGATTTCTTCAAACTTACTTTCGTATTCTGTGTAATGGTATTTTTTTACGAGTGCCTTTGAATGGTTGTCGTCTTTCTCAACTTTTACAGAAGTATCGTAAATGATTAAATATTCAAAGTTTGAGAGAACTGAAATTTTCAACTTCGCTGTAAATCCGTATCGTCTTACTTGCTTTGCTGTGTCGTTGTTTGATTCAATAGAAACGCAAGGTTTCTTTGCTTCCAAAAAGAATTTTCTTTCAGAAAAAAGTCGGAAAGTGTAATCAGGTTTTTTAGAATGTTCGGAAGCGTTGGCTTTCAATGCTTCTTCCAAAATTACTTCTCGTTCGTTGGTCGGTTTGCCTGCATTGTTTTTTATGTCCCAACCGAGCAACTCGAAAAACGGGTCTAAGAAATCACTGCGAAGCAGTGTTTCATTATACTTGCTTGTCAAGTAATAATCCCTGTCGGCTGTATATTTTTCTATGAGTTGCTTTATTGTCATTTCTTCTTATTCGCTTTAATATATTTGGCTCTTTCCTCTGCTACTTTCAGTGCTTCTATTCCTAAATCTTCGTCTTGAATTTCATATAAAATCTTGTCGCTTAGGAAAGAAACCAAAAGTTCGTCTGAATTGTAATCGTATATGTCGGCAAGTTTAAGAACTACTTCTTTTGTGATTCTCCGTTCTCCACGTTCCATTTTGCTTAAAATCGCTACATCAATGTCGAGTAACGCAGCAACTTTCCGCAATGGGAGTTCCTTTTCTTCTCGAATGTGTCTTAACTTTTCGCCTATTGTTTCTGTTGACATAACCTCTATTGACATAATGTGTCAAAAGTAAAAAAAGATTTTTGATTTGTCTCCATTTAATTCAAATTCTTTTCAACATCCTTGTCGAGCGTTGGGAAATTGGCTCTTTTGCAAAACTTGGGTCGTGTGTTGGCTTGTGCGGTTTTGCAAATGTGCCAATGTGCGGCTGGCTAAAATTATTTTTTAAAATGTGCGGTGGGAAAAATTTTTAAAACACTCGGGTCGGTCTGTGTGTCGCCAAAGTCAGTCCGTAAGTATTTGTCAAGATGTCAAAGTTCGTTTTTTAGATGTCTGTTTTTTCGGAGTACTGCCGTTCTCTAGGTTTGCCTACAACATTTTATAGCACTCATTTTAATAAATAAAAAAGGGAATCAACTCATTGGGTT
>JAVHPE010000234.1:0-9669 GCA_036170475.1 Bacteroidia bacterium
ACTCTACAAAATAAATTTTCAAATTACAAATTTGGAACTTGCGGATTTAAGGTTGTATTATAAGTTTTCCAGATGAAATAAATTGTTTATTATCCTTCAATTGATAAAAATACATTCCGCCTGGCAAATTGCCTCTTGAAATTTCAGTTTTTTGATTTTTGATTTCGTATTTTCTTACTTCTCTTCCAAACAAATCGTAAATAATTAATTTGTAATTCGCAATTACTCCGGTGGTAATTTCTAAAGTTGTTGTTTTGCTGAAAGGATTAGGATAAATTTTTACAGAACTGTTTTTTGCTATGGCAGAAGTTTTTTCCCCTGTCAATACATCATTCCAACTATAAAATACCGGAACCTTATCGTTAAGATGAATTGTATATGAACCGTTTACATTTACTGAACTCTGTTGAACAAGGGAATCGCAATAAGTTGGATAAAGGGAATCACAGGTGGTTGGAATATCCCAGCGTTCAAGTGTTCCTGCCCCACTTACAATTATACTATCTGTTGGATTTGTTGACCAGGCAACATCCATTAGCAATGGTTGAATTTGATAATGGTATAAGTCAGGATTGGATTCTGTAACACGGACAACTGTGTCGGCATTTGCATTTGAAAAAATTGTCTTTGCAAGGAATCGGTAAACATACGTGGAGGGTTTTGGAATATTATTTATACTCAGTAAATCCAGATCGCCCCACCATGCTCCCCACACGCTATATTCCTGTCCGAGATGCCAATGAAGTTTTCTCACTCCGCTGGCGAGTCCTGTGATAAAATAATAAACCACATACGAAGAATTCTCGCGCAATAAGGGAGCTGGCAAACGCCCATCAGTGTCGCTTGCCGGGTGATAAAGCGTTTCGCCTACTTTACAAAAGGGTCCGCCACCTTCCATAATAGAAACCGGCTTGTTGAAAGTAGAATCCTTCGCCCAACGCACACAATCTGGAATGTGCTGCCAGTTCCCATATTCATGCAAGTCAATTTCATCAAATAATGCGTGCTTAAAAATATACATTACATTCGTTCGGTCTGGAAGAAAAGAAGGAGCAGAAGCGAGTTGCGATTTTGTTAAATACGTTGGTATACCGGAACAATTATTATCATAACGAAATGTTGTTTGACTTATCGGGAAATACCCGTCATAAAATGCTTCTGCCTCATTGCGCACATCAATGCCTGCAAAACTTATGGTATCATTTGGCTGCTGGTTTTTTATGACTTTGTAAGTCATGTTTACCAATTTTACAAATTCCTGTGCGCTCGCAAGTGTTGTATTCGCATACTGACTGCACCACACTCTTTGCCATTCCTGCCCGATAATGTGCCACTGACGAACGGGATAAATTAGTCCGGGCATATCATTAGTTCCGTCTCCATCATACCGGTCAACAAGCGCATGTACAAAGTTTTTCCATTTCGTGGTGTCTGCGCTGACAAGAGGCCAGTTGGAATTATTATCGCTTGTTCCGTTGTCAAGAAGATAAGCACAGGTTCCGGCAGTACTGTCGTCAGCATTAACAGGGTGTACGCATTTTAAAGTAATCATTGTTCGCAAACCCGCTAATTGATTAGCCAGAATCAGTGAATCAGCAAAGCTCCAATGAAATGTAGATGTGGGATGCTCTATCTGCCGCCATTCAAGAAAAATGTTAGAACCAAAAGCGCCAATTTGTGAAACGAGGGATGGATTTCCTCCACTGTAAAAACGGTTGTTCAGTTGTGCATAAACTGTAATGTTAAAGTACATTAACGAAAGTAAAATTGCTTTTTTCATTGTGTTTTTGCATGTCAATACTTACTTCTGAATGATAAGCCTTTGGTTCTCTGTCAGGTCTTTTAATTTAATGGTAAGCATATAAACTCCATTACTTAAATCCCCGATATAAATTTGTCGGTGATTTTGTTTCAGCGTTTCCGACCTAACCAATACCCCAATAACATTATAAATATTTAATGTCATATCTGCGTTGTTTGTATTGTCTGTTTTCAAAGTTATAAGGTCAGAAGCGGGATTCGGATAAATTGTACAATGACTGTTGGCTGATAAAAATTTAATTGCGGTAGCTAAGGTGGTGTCTTCTATGATAATGGGGTTGGAGCCCAAAGGAAGTGTAAGATCGGAAACATCCATTGCACTTTTGTTTCCATAAATATCAGTGATGGTTTTTACTCCGCTGAGCCCGGATGGCAATGTGTTTAAGCCCCACAGGACATAATAAGTTTGCGCTGCTTTGTAAAAACGAATGTCTCCTTTTGAAAAACTTGTTGACGTATCAAATTGCATTACCTGAACCGAATCGTAAGTTCTGAATTTTGATTCATAAAGTTTTTGCGTGTAAAAAAATAATTTCGCAGCAGACGGATTACCCGGACCTCCCAGTATCAATGCCGAAGATCCGCCAATACTGTCATTGGCTCCTTTCAGGTCGTAAAAAAAGTTGGTAATATTATTGGCCGCCGACCAGCAATAAAGTTTTGTATAAAGAGATGCCTGCTCCTCCTCCGTACGGGTGGGCAAACTGCCCGGGGAGTCGCAATAAATACCCCATTCGGTCATCCAAATATCCCAGTTAAGTGACAGTTGATTGATTTTCTGCTGAAAAAGCTGTGCCTGAGCGTAAAGCATGTTTGTAAAACTGAAAGGATACTTATTTCTTCCGTTGTTGGAATGAATATTTCCCCAGTCTAAATCGGTATAACTATTAATTATAACTTCATTCCAAAAGGCGGAATCGGGAATGAATCCGGCATATCCTCCGTTAATCAACTCGCAGGATGGGCAAGCGGCTTTCATGGCTCTTTTAAAAATATTCAGGTCAGTGGAATAAGTTGCTGCAGAATAATTACTACAGGGCGATTCCGGCTCGTTTGCAAATTCCCAGACAGTAATCGGGAGAGTTAATCCGGGCATATCATTCAGTCCGTCACCATCATAACGTTCAACAAGATTCTGTACGAATTGATAAAAGTAAGCGGTATCGGCAGAACATATTGGTCCGGTTTTATTGTTGTTGATGAAAAAGTAATCATCCTGGGTAAAAAGAGTACAGTTGGAGTTAACCGGATTGCATGTCTGTGACCAATCGGCATAAGGAATAACGGTTCCCACGATGGGAACTCCGTAAATGCCTGAAATTTTCACAGTGGAATCAATAAATTCATAATGATACGCACTGCCCTGGGTAGGCTCAATAACTCCCCATGGCATCAGCGTTGGACTGCGAGCTATGAAAACGCCCGCCCGTTGCATATTTCTGAAATCACTACGGAGAGATTGTCCGGCAAGATTCAAATCCGTATTGAACAGAGTGGTAGTCAGATAATAGGCAGCCATGCTATTGTTGTTCACGTATGTGCGTCCGCCTCCGCCCACAAGCAATGCGCCCATCTGCGGGGCAAGAACGGAAATGTGTCCGGCGCCTGTGGGAAGCGATAAGTTTTTTAACCATGTCGCTACATTTTGCGAAGTGGTTGTTTGATACAAGTTTGTGTCGGGCTGTGATATTGCGATACTGTAGTAGGCAAACACGGCAAAAAGGAGGAAGAATTTTTTTTTAATATTCATTAATCACTGTAACTGGGCTCCGGCTGAAAATGCAAAAAGGAGAAGTGCAAATAAAGCGGATGTTTTTTTCATTACAATTGTATCATAAGTTTCCCTGATGAAATAAATTGTTTGTTATTTTTCAATTGATAAAAATACATCCCATCCGGCAAGTCAAGAAGGATTTCGGATTTCGGATTTTTGATTTCGGATTGAAAAACAATTTTTCCAAACAAATCGTAAATCTTCAAATTCATTTTTTCACCATGCCAATCAGAAGTGGCTATGTGTATGGTGTTGGTGGCAGGGTTGGGATAAATCTGTATTGCATTTATTTCATCATGACTGGGAGAAATTATGTCTGTAGTAAGGGAATCAGGTGCCTGCATTGTTCTTCCGTTCACTTTTAAAAGAAGCCCATCAGCTTTATGGTCACCATTAATTTGCCCATTGCCATAACTTGATGTTTCGCCTGTTATGTAAAGATAATCGCCATACATGGCAACATCTTTTGCAACTTCATCATAAGCCCCGCCCCAGAGTAGCGAATCAATCAGCGTTCCGGCGGTATCATATTTCAACACGAAAATATCTTTTCCTCCACTGCCGTAACTTGAGGTAGTTCCAACAACATAAACAATACTGTCACCATCCGTAACCAGCGAACGCGAATCTTCAGTCCCTGCCCCACCCCAAATGCTTGTCCAATGAAGTTGGCCAGTTCGGGAAAATTTCTTAATGCAGGTCTGTGATCCGCTTTGTGAACTCCCGTAATAACCAACAGTATAAAGCATAGAGTCGACGCTCATGGTAAGTCCCAGTACCTCATCATTACTTGAACTATTCCAGTTAACATTCCACTGATAAGCTCCGTCAGCACGACTAAAACAAGCTAATGAACCATCCATCAGGTTAACATGTCCTGCTGCATATATAAAGTTGTTATCCATCGCCATGTGCCCGTTTGCCCCATCAAACTGACTGAGATTATTATAGTCCCAGGAGTTTGACCAAACAGGCTGCCCGGTCAGACTGATTTTCTGAATGAGAAAATCCTCATCGGTAGTTTGTCCTTTTGTCCAGCCGGACAGATAAATCCCGTCGGGCTGAACCTCTAAACCGTCTATTTCTTCATAGCCATAGTCGGGAACAGGGTTATAGCGGTATTCCCAGTTGAAATTTCCGTTGTTCATAGTGTAACTTAACACCAGCCATCACCCGAAACGTTGCCTCCGGTTGAATCAGTTCTTCCCGAAACATAAACATTGGGAGCCTTTACAGTAACCTTAAATCCGATATCGTTATAGGCTCCACCATAAGAAGCGCTTTGCCAAAGCTGTTGAGCATTTGCATCAATTTTGAAAAGTAGAATATTATAATACCAAAAGGGCCATACGTCTTTTTCTGATACAGCCCAGAACACATTTCCGGCGTTGTCAACATCAACACCCCAGGCAACCTCGTCTGTTGAAAGTCCTTTTGTAATATACCACAGTTGGCTATATGAACGTGAAGGGAAAAAAAATATTCCTAAGCAAAGCAAAACAGATGATATGAAAACAGATCTTCTCATTTAAACGTCTCATTTAAAATCCGGAACCATCACTGATCGCTTGGTGTATTTGTGTTCCAATGTATTTTTAAATACTTCATTTATTTTCGACATTGGGAATGTTTGAACAAACTGGGAGATTTCCAACTTGCCTTTTTCAATTAAATCAAGCACTTTAGGATAAAGTTCGGCTCTGCATCCCCATGTTCCTATTAATTTTGCATCAAAAGCCATTAAATTGCTCAGGCGCACCTCCACTTTATCCATTGTGAATCCAACGATAGAAAGAGTTGAAGTGAAGGTAACAAGGTTAAATGCCAAATCCTGACCGGCTTTTGTACCTGTTATCTCAAAAATCTTCCAGCCAATCTTTGGTGCTTTTATTTCTTTAGCGAGTTCTTTTACTTTATCTTTTATTGTTTTCGTGTCAAGTCCTTTAATATTCAAGGTTGCATCCACTCCATTTGCTTTTGCAATTTTCAGTTTTTCATCACTTATGTCAAGTGCAATTACTTTTGCTCCGAATATTTTCGCAATTAGCGCACCATATACACCAACGCCACCAACGCCAATAACAATAGCCAGATCACCTGCCTCCAGCTCCGACTTTTCAATTACCTGATAGGGGGTAGAAATAGCATCCGCAATTACGGACAACTGTTCAAGCGAATATTTTTCTAATATTTTGTCAGAAACAGGGCACAAAAATTTGAAAGGAACCTTTACATGAGAAGCAAATCCTCCATGAAAATCATTCCCCGGCATCAACTGATTGCGACAAATATTGCTTCTCCCTTTTTTGCATAACTCGCACTCTCCGCAAGGAAGGACAGCAGGAATAATCACTTTTTTGTTCAACCAGTTTTTGTTTCCTGCAACCACAGTTCCGCTGATTTCATGACCAAGCGTAAGTGGCATGGCATGTTTGGTTTGAACTCCTGAATGCCAGAAACTTAAATCGGTGTGGCAAACTCCGCAGCCGGCAACCTTTACAAGCACTTCATCATTCTTTAATTCAGGCCAATTACTTTCTACCAAACGGAACTCTTTATTAAGTTCTACCATTTGCCATTGATACATAAGTCCCTCTTTTGTCTTTCCAGCATGGGAAGGAGCTGTATTTGTTGTAGTTGTTGTCTTTTCCATGATTTTTATTTCGTTTTTATTTCATAATAACATTTCTTGGGAGAAATGATTTTTCCTGTTTTCTGAAGTTCCTTCAGTGTTTTGTCAACGACAGCTTTAGCTATCCCCGACAGATCAGCGATTTCACTTCCTTTTAGCGGTTTTGCCGCTTTGCTCATTGTTTTAATGATTGCTTCTGAGTTTTCCATGATGTTTGTTTTTAAGATTATAAACCATTGTCGTAATTAAGAATTTTTTCTAACATATTGCCCTTTCGAGCGGACAATGCTGTTTAGTTAAGATGCTATCGCACATATTTCGACAGGCTCAATATGACCAGCGCACGGTCAGTCAGAGCTTGTCGAAGACTGTGGGCTGATGTTTTTCCTTAACTAAACGACATTGTTCGAGCGGAGTCGAGAAAATGTGTGGCATTTTTATTTCATAAAACGATTTGAATTATACATTTATATTTTCAAACAAAATAGCTGTTCCTTGTCCACCGCCAATGCAGGTAGAGGCAATACCGTATTTTACATTTCTTCGTATCATTTCTTTTGAAATTGTGAGAGACAATCTACCACCTGAAGCTGCCAAAGGATGGCCTAAAGCAATTGCTCCACCATTTACATTAAGTCGGGTTCTATCAATTCCTAATTCTCGTTCACAACCGATGACCTGAGCTGAAAATGCCTCGTTTATTTCAATAAGCCCTATTTCCTCTATTTTCAAACCTGTCATTTCAAGCAATAATCGAATTGCCGGAACAGGGCCTAGTCCCATAACTTTTGGATCAACACCACTAGTTGCAGCAGCAAGAATTTTTGTTAGTGGTTTAATATTTTTTAACTGTATTACAGACTTGTCAGCAACAACTATCGCAGCCGCACCATCCACAATTCCACTGCTATTTCCTGCAGAAAGAACCCCATCCTTACTAAAAACAGTTGGAAGCTTTGCCAATGATTCAATTGTAGCAGGGCGAGCATGTTCGTCTGTCCAAAAATCTTTTACTCCTTTTGGCAGAAATACTTTTCGTGGTTTAAGCCCTTCGATTTCAAAAACTGTAGTGTTAACAGGTGTGGTTTCCTCTACAAAAGTTCCTCGTTCAGCAGCAGCTACCGCTCTGTCGAAAGAAAGTTTTGCATATTCATCACATTCAATGCGGGTAATAGCATGTTTTTTTGCAATATTTTCAGCGGTAAACCCCATTGGGTATCCGGCAGCGGTATCATCCAGTGCTTCCCATAACATGTCTTTAAAAACCGGGCGACCAAGCGGATAGCCCATTCTGTTCCCAAATGAAACCGTTGGTGCAAGTGACATATTTTCGGTACCTACACAAAGCGCTGTTTCAGCTTTCCCGAGCGTAATTTGTTCGGAGGCGGTGATGATAGTTTCAAAGCCGGAACCGCAAATCCGCTGTACCATCAGAGCCGGTATTTCAGTTGGAATACCTGCGAACAAGCCAATATGTTTTGGCAGAAAATAAGCATCGCCGGCGCTTTGTCCGATATTGGCAACAATTACCTGATCAATTTCTGTTGGCGAAATACCACTTTTTGTCAGTGCACCGCGACTCGCAAAAATCCCTAAATCGGTTGGAGAAACATTGGCAAGTGTTCCACAAAATTTTCCAAATGGAGTACGTGTACCATTTACTAAATAAATGTCATCGAAAATTATTCCGATACCTTTTGTTTTGTGATGAAATCCTTTCATAAAATAATATATTAAATTCTACTTTTTAAATTTTTACTTAATTTTACTAGTCCAGTTTAATGTGGTTTAAAAGCCTCCCATACGCTTCGACAGACTCAGCTTGGCATCACACGGTTGTCAGTCAGTGCTTGCAAATTGCGTTGGCTATTATTTTGCTTTTACCATCTTTTTGGTTTCAACAATTTGCCTCCCCATTTTATTAATCCGGTTCCATTGGGCATTACCTGATGATTTTTATTCCAAACGGTATTTCGGTCAGAATAGAAAAGCAAATTACCTGCTGTGTCAGACATGGAAACAGAATTCCCAGCCATATTAATTTGGCCATTTGTATCAGCTACTGGAGCCCCGCTGCTAAAATCCAAACCCGCTTGGTTTCCAAAATACCAATGGTTGGTACGTTTTATGTCGGGGTTATTTATTGGTTGTGCAAAAGCAAAACCGCAGGTAAAAACAATAAAAGAAAAAGAGAGTAAGAGTTTTTTCATTTTGCTAATGTAGAGTAATTAGTTTTTTGATGCAAAATTACTTTTCCAGTTCTAACACTTTTTTTTGTTACAGTTTAGGTGTAATTTTTAGTTGATTTCAAAAGTAATAAAATTAACAATGCAAAGTTGAAATTAAATTTGGACATCCGTAAAAGGATGAATTTCTATTCCAATCTTTGTGTTATAAATGGAACTACCACAAGGCTATATATTGATAAAGGAATCTGACTTTCAAGCATTACTTGACAGGATAGCATTATTGGAAACAAGAATAAAAGAATTAGAGGGACAAAAAAACAAAGACAGCCATAACAGCCATATTCCCCCAAGCAAAGGGATAGTTAAAATAAAAAATTCACGAGAAACGACAGGCAAAAAACAGGGCGGTCAAAAAGGTCATAGCGGAAAAACCTTAGAGAAGGTTTAAATGCCGGATAAAATAGAATTACATAAAGTAAAAAATTGTAAAAATTGTGGAATAGATTTGAGGCAAGCAGAGGTTGATAGTTATGAAACAAGACAAGTATTTGATTTGCCAAAAATAAAAATAGAGGTAACCGAACATCAGGCAGAATTAAAAATATGCAAATGCGGATGCCGAAATAAAGCAACGTTTCCGGAGCGGATAAACGCTCCCGTTCAGTATGGACTGAACATTCAGAGTTTGTGTGCAAATTTTAGCAATTATCAATTTTTAAGTTACGATAGAATAAGTGAATTGATGGAAGATTTAACAGGCTATAGGATAAATGAATCCACTATAAACAAACAAAATGAGCGACTCTATACTAATTTAGAACCATTCGAGAACAATATAAAAGAACATATAAAAAACAGCGAAATCAGTCATCATGATGAAAGTGGAATCTATTGCGAAGGAAATCGTATATGGCTTCATTCCAGCAGTACAGAGGAACTAACACACTATGGAGTAGATCAGGAGCGAGGCAAAGACGCAACAGATAGAATAGGAATATTACCTGATAAAAAAGGAACAATAGTACATGACAATTGGGCAACTTATTTTATGTACAAAAATTGCGATCACAGTTTATGTAATGCACACCATTTAAGAGAGCTTACTTGGTTTGAGGAAGAAGAAAATGCAAGTTGGGCAGAATCCATGAAAAAATTATTAATAGACGCAAAGAAAGAAGTAGAACAGGCACAATTGGAGGAGAAAACAGAATTAACAGAAGAGAAAATAACAGCCATAAAAGAACGCTATCAAA
>JAVHPE010000235.1:0-9623 GCA_036170475.1 Bacteroidia bacterium
GAAAGCTTATTAATTCCTTGTTTGGACGAGGGTTCGAATCCCTCCGACTCCACTTGACTAATCCTTAATTAATTGATTAACAATTAATTAAGGATTTTTTTTCAATTTTAATTGTACTTACAAATGCCTCACAGCATTAGAATTATTGTTTTAGAAGTTGCTGTTGGGAGAAATCTATGGAGCAGAATTTTTTTTTGAATTTTGTTTTTATACGTATAATTTTATTATCTTTGTCGTATAAATGTTATTAACATGGATACAAAAGTCACATTATCATTTGATAAAAAAGTAATTGAGCGTGCTAAAAAATATGCGGAAAGTAATAATATCAGCCTGTCTCGCCTGATGGAATTTCTATTGGATAAAATTACAACCAATAATTATTCTTCTTTAGAAGATCTGCCTATTTCGGATTGGGTGAATGCTGTTGCTGAAGGTCCTCCGGAATACCACATCAAATCAAAAAAGCGTTCAAAATTAAAAACAGAATACCGCAACCGATTCCCCCTTGCAAAGGGGGGCAGGGGGATTCAAAAATGAAAGTATTTCTTGACGCCAATATTCTTGTATCTGTATTGAATAAAGAATATCCATTGTTTACTTATAGTTCAAGAGTATTAAGTTTGACAGATAACTCCAGATTTCAACTTTATACTTCGCCTCTTTGCCTGGCAATTGCTTTTTATTTCTCAGAGAAAAAACATGGAAATGCCATGGCACGTATTAAAATTAAAATACTTATAGAAAAACTTCGGTTTACAACTATCAGCGAAAAAATGGTTTTTGAAGTGGAGAGAAATAAAAAAATCTATGACTTTGAAGATGGTTTACAATATTATTCAGCCATTGATAGTGGATGTAAATACATTGTTACAGAAGACTTAAATGATTTTTATTTTTCTGAAATAGAAGTACTGCCAAGCCGACAATTTATTGAGAAATATGTATTTTAGATTGATTACAAATTATTCAAAATAAAATCAGTCATTTTTGTATACAGATGCAAGCGGGTATTACCACCAGAAATTCCATGATTTTTATCGGGATATATAAATAAATCAAACTGTTTATTGGCATTTACCAAGGCTGTAACCATTTCCATTGTGTTTTGATAATGTACATTATCATCAGCACTTCCGTGGATGAGAAGATATTTTCCTTTTAATTTATTTACATAATTTATTGGCGAATTATCATCATATCCACTTGCATTTTCTTGTGGAAGGCTCATAAATCGTTCCGTATAAATATTGTCATAATAACGCCAGTTTGTGACAGGTGCGACAGCAATAGCTGTTTTGAAATAATCGGCTCCTTTGGTAATGCATAATGAGCTTAAATATCCTCCGAAACTCCATCCGAATGTACCAATACGAGTTTTATCAATGTAAGGCAGAGTGCCTAAATATTTTGCTGTCTCTATTTGGTCGGCAACTTCTAATTTGCCCAATTGTTTATAGGTGCAATTTTTAAATGCCGCTCCTCTGTATTGAGTACCTCTGTTATCTACACACATAACGATATATCCCTTTTGAGCCAGCATTTGATGCCAGAAATAATCCCTGCCATCAAAACCATTGTTTACCATATTGCGTCCCGGACCACCATAAAAAGTAAGGAATACAGGATATTTTTTAGCTGCATCAAAATTGGGAGGTTTTATCATCCAGGCATTTAATTCAATACCCTCAGTAGTTTTAAACATGAATAATTCTTTTTGACTCAAATTAAATTCCAGCATTTTTTTGGTTAACTCTTCATTATTTTCAAGCGAACGAATTTGTTTACCTTGAGCATTGTAAATGGCAATCACATTAGCTGTATTAGCAGATGAAAATGTATTAAAATAAAATTTCATTCCGGTACTGAATTCAGGGTCATGTGTTCCTTTTTCAGATGAAATTTTTTTCTTTCCCTTACCATCCAATTGAATTGAATAAATATCTTTTTCGGTGGCTGTAGTTTCAGAAGCGGTATAAAAAATAGTTTTTGTTTTTTCGTCAATACCTTTAAAATTGACCACATCCCAGTTTCCTTTAGTGATTTGATTAACCAATTTTCCACTAATATCAAAGTTGTATAAATGGTTAAAACCATCCTTTTCACTCATGATAATAAAGTTCTTTTTATCAGCAGTGAAATAAACATAGTCTCCTTCTCCTTCATGAATATCAATGTAGGTATCGCTGGTTTCAGAATAAATGATTTTTGTTTCACCGCTTGAAGCATTGGCAAGCAATAAATCCAATTTATTTTGATGACGATTCATTCTTACCAGTGAAAGTGTATTAGCATCCATGGTCCATTTAACTCGTGGAATATACTGGTTGGTTTCTTTGCCAATATCCACCAACTTATCGGTGGCACTGGTTAAATCATATAAATGAATAGTTACAATTGAATTATCTTCACCTGCTTTTGGATATTTGAATTTATATTCAGTCGGATATAATTTAGTATTAAACTCATTAAATGAAAATTCTTTCACTTTGCTTTCATCAAATTTATAATAGGCAATTTTTTTACTGTCAGGGCTCCAGAAATAAGCTACTGAAAATGCAAACTCTTCTTCATGTACCCAATCTGTAGCACCATTGATGATATTATTTTGCTTTCCATCGCTGGTAACCTGTGTTTCCTTACCATCTGTTAAATCTTTAATAAAAATATTATTACCACTCACAAAACCTACTTTACTACCATCCGGGGAAAAGGTAGCGTACATTTGTTTTTCACCTTTTGTAACAGGTGTTAAAGATTTGGTTTTGCGATCGTATACATAATAATTTTCACGTGTAGAATGTCGATAGATATGCTCGGTTTCCGAAGCAATTAACATCTTATTTTCATCCGCACTGAATTGATAGCTGTCAATATTGATAGCGGAACCATTCACCAGTAATTGGCTTTTGCTAACAATAACTTCAGGTGTTGTTTCCTTTTCATAACTATAACGAAAAATAGTGTCATTTTTAATGGTGGAATAATGAATTCCATCGTTCATGGAAACTAAGCCAAATACACTATTACTGTGAAATGTGCCTGTTTTCCAGATGTCTTCTAATGTAATATTTTTTTTCTGTGCATTTAGCGTATTGACCAGAAATAGTGAAAACCCGATAATAAATAACTTCTTCATATTGTTTTATTTGTATAATTTTGAGAGGAACGAAAATAACAAAATATATTCTATAATTTTGTTTTATACGCAGTTGAAGCTGATTTTTGATTTTCAATTAAATTTCATAAAATGAATGATATTTTATCCATAGCTCTTAGGTCTGCAGCTGTATATGCTTGTATTGTTTTATTCATCCGCATATTTGGCAAGAAGGAAATATCGCAATTGTCGGTAATTGATTTGGTATTTATTTTACTCATAAGCAATTCCGTTCAAAATGCAATGGTGGGTGATAATACAAGTTTGCAGGGTGGGTTGATCGCTGCGCTTACATTATTTGCTTTAAATGCAGTACTTCGTTTTTTAGTTTTCAAATCAAAATCTTTGGAAACGATTTTAGAAGGCGCACCTGTTATGCTGATCTATAAAGGAAAAGTTTTAAAAAAACATCTGGATAAAGTTAAAATTACCAGAGAAGAACTTGAGGCAGTTGTTCGGGAACATGGCGTAGAAAAAATATCAGAGGTTGATTTGGCAATAATGGAAATTGATGGGAATATTAGTGTTTTGTCGGATAATTATAAGCATAAAACAAGTCGAAAACGTAAAAGTCATAAGGTAATTGCCAATTGGGAGTAGGATTTACTAGGAAAACAATTCATTTAATTTTTTAAATATATCCATATGGAAATTCAGTTCAGAATAAATGAAAAGGTAGCTGCCCTGGCAGTTATAGAAGTTTTCAAAAACGCTGGTATCAATCGTCCTGTTGATGATGTAAAAAGAATTCAAACAATGCTTGATAACTCAAATCTTATTGTTACCGCCTGGAATGGCACGGAGTTGGTTGGAATTGCCCGTTCTGTAACGGATTATTGCTACTGCTGTTATCTTTCCGATTTAGCGATAAAAAAAGAGTTTCAAAAATTTGGCATTGGAAAAACATTAATTGAACTTACCCAGCAAACTATTGGAGAAAAAACAATGCTACTGCTGCTTTCCACAACTTCCGCAATGGAATATTACCCTAAAGTTGGTTTTGAAAAAGCGGAAAATGGGTATATCATTAAACGGAAAATATGATGATGCGGTATAATTTAATTTTTGCAATAGTCCTATTTACAGGTATTATAGGTTATTCTCAAAATGTTAGGGTAATAAAAATTACTGATTTAGAAAATCGCATCCGAAATAATTCCGACACAACATATATAATTAATTTTTGGGCAACATGGTGTGTCCCTTGCGTTAAGGAACTACCCGATTTCGACAGTATTAACAATGCTTACATCAATATTAAAGTAAAAGTAATATTAGTAAGTTTGGATTTTAAAGAGGATTTAAAAATCAAATTACTACCATTTATCGCGACAAAAAAAATAAAATCAGAGGTAGTATTATTGGATGAGTTGAACGGAAATTATTTTATACCAATAGTTGCTGATGAATGGAGTGGTGCAATTCCAGCCACGTTAATTGTCAATAATCGAAAAAAAACGAATCATTTTTTTGAAAAAAAATTGAATTATGAGTTTTTAAAAAGTGAGATTGAAAGTGTAGAAAAATAATTATTGAAAACTAGCCATCATAGAATATTCATTACATGCTCCCTTGGCTTATTATTTTTAATAGGCTGCGACGCCTCATTACAACTTACCGATATAGATATAAAATCAAAAAATAAAACAATGAATTACATTGAAACTTTCAAAATTGATAATTGTGAAAAAATAACGCTTCATTATTACAAAAAAATGTCGGACAAAAGAGATGGTGTATCTCCTAAGAGTGAGGAAATAACTGACAAAACTATTTTTGGAAAAATACTTTTGTTAATGAATAAATTGCCAGATAAAGGGGAAATGATGATAAAGATGGGAGATGTCCCCGTTTTAGAGGTAATAATGACTATAAATAAATCTGAAACAGTTTATTTTACCTATTACCGAAAGTCAGTAAAAACAACTGACTCATCATTTTATTCAAACCCTCCTGATGAAGAAAAAATACTGTTCGAGCTTTTAAATTCAATTCTTAATAACTAATTAAGCAAAAATTAGCCTATTCTGTCGCTTGCGGGATTTATAAAAATATTCAACACATCAAAAAAATTTGTCCTGATTAAGCTTTGTAGCTACGTTTTTTTTTATTAACTTTTAACTTAATATATAAACAAATAGCAACCTTTAGCAGGTATACTGCGTTAAGTTGCTTAAAATATTAATTATGTATTGCAGATTAGTTAAAAATAGTAAAAATTTCTTTTGGTTCATACCTTTCCGGTATGAGCATACAATGGTTACTTTAACTCTCTCTGCGCTATTTATTAAATTATTTTAGTTTTGAGTTTTTTTTTAATTTGAATTTTTTAGTTTACAACATTTTGTATGAACAATGCATTTTATTGAAAATAAACTTAAAATTTTTTGAAAATGGGATGTTATGAAAAATCGAATACATATAGGGTTAATGTGTTTTTTTCTAAGCATTTCAACAATTGCCTTTTCGACTCACATTGTTGGTGGTTCCCTGACTTATATTTATAATGGTGGTTCTAATTATACCATCACATTAAAACTGTACCGCGACTGTAGCTCTGGCACAGCCGCTTTCCCTTCAAGTGTTACAATTAATGTGGAAGGGTATAATGGCGCTTCTTTTAACCCGAGCAGAGATATAGGTATAAACCTTGGAGCGGTAAGTTCTGTTCCTCCCTCTCTTGATCCTTGTGCGATAGCTCCTAATCCAATGCCTTGTGTTCAGCAGGGTATATATTCGATAACAGTAAATGATCTTCCTCCTAATCCGGGCGGATACCACCTTACTTACCAAGTGGTTGCACGAAATCTTAGTATTAGCAATATCGATGCTGCCACTACTAACATTGGAGCCAGTTTTTATGCACATATTCCCGGAACTTCCGGTCTTTGGTCCGAAGATTTTACATTAGCTAACAATACAACAGTGGATAACGGTTCTTCTTCCTGGAGCATTGCTGCAGGAAGCCCAGCGCCTGCTTCCGCACGTGTAAACGGCAATCTTTTTGAAATTACAGGCGCTAATTCAGCTCAGGAAACATGGACATCACAATTAATATCAATCTCTTCTTGCCCTTCTGTTAATTTGAGTGTTGACTTATCTGAAAATGGAAATTTAGATCCGAATGATTCCATATTTGTATATTATCGTTTGGATGGGGGAGGACTTACCCCTTTTTCTACAAATGGCTTTATAAGAGATGATTTTAATAGTGCAGTTGCAAGTACTGTAGGGATTATAGGCAGTACCGTGCAGATAGTGATTCGTGTTCATTATGATGGAAGTTCTCCTAATAGTGAAATATACCGGTTCGATAATGTTGATGTTTCCTGTAATGATTTTATGTCAAACAGTAATCCTGTTTTCACTCTTTTCCCTCCAATTTTTATTTGTGTCGGACAACCTTTTACTTTTGATCATTCTGCCACCGATGCCGATGGTGATTCTTTGGTATATTCTTTTTATACACCTTATGATGGCGATAATGGCGCAGGTCCTTTAGATCCTACTTTCTCTGGAAACACAGCCTCTTTTACTCCAGTTGTTTGGTTACCCGGATATTCTGCGACTAATCCACTTGGAGGAGCCCCACTCAACCTTAATTCATTCACCGGTTTATTAACCGGAACAGCCAGTATGCTTGGACAATTTGTGGTGGGGGTAATGGTAAAGGAATATCGTAATGGAGTTTACATGGGTCAAACACTTAGAGATTTTCAATTTAATGTTGTAAATTGCCCGCAGCCCCCCCTCCCTGTTGCCGGACCAGATATTACTGTAAATCAGGGATGTAGTAGTTTAATAACTGCGGCTGGTTTTACAGACTCTACTGTTTCGTGGACTTCTGTTTACCCCGGCACGTTGGGCGCTTATAACAATTATTTGTCTTGCACTTTGAAATGTTTGAACCCAACGGCAACAGCACAAATAGGTGCTCCTCCTTATGTTGATTATGTTATTTGCGGTTTGTCCTCAGCTTGTAATCATGCTCCTGCCTGTGATACAGTAAGAGTTCTTTTTCATTCTTCCCTTTTGGTAACAATTGTCCCTCAAATTCCAACAATTTGTTTAGGGCAAACCTCAACAACACTTACGGCTAACGGAAATGGTGGGACGCCTCCATATAGTTATTTATGGAATAATATTAATCCTTCCCAAAGTATTCTTGTGGGAAACGGAACCTATACTGTTAAACTTTCTGATGCCACAAACTGCCCGCCAACTTATGCTACTGTTACTGTTACGTCCTATTCTGTCGCTATTTCAGCTAATGCGGGTTCGGATCAAACAATTTGTAACCAAATTCCTGTTGCAACTTTAAATGCTTCAGTTATTGGTGCAAGCGGTGGTACTTGGTCGGGTGGTGCAGGAACATTTAGTCCTAATAATACAACGCTTTCGGCAACTTATTCTCCTACCAATGCTGAACTGACTGCCGGGTTTGTTGATTTATTTTTGACTACAACCGGTAGTGGTTCTTGCCCTCCTGCTTTTGATACTGTCAGAATTAATTATGTTGGGTTTTCTGGAATCGTTTCTTCTAACTTAACCCCTGTCAATTGCTTTGGAGGTAGTGATGGCTCAGCAACTGTAAGTATTGCGGGGGGAACTCCCAATTATTCTTTTTCATGGAATACTGTACCCTCACAATCTACTGCAACAGCAACAAACCTGTCTATTGGTACTTATGCAGTAACAATTACAAATGGTATCGGATGCACATCGACAAATACTATTACAATTTCTCAACCCTTGCCAATAGCCCTTGCTTCCTCAATTACAAACATATCCTGCTCTGGGGGAAATAATGGATCTATTGCCATAACGCCATCTGGTGGTATTGCTCCTTATACTTATTTGTGGCAACCCGGAAATCAAACAACCGCATCAATAAACAGTCAGGTGGCAGGTACATATACTGTCACTGTCACTGATGCAAATGCTTGTCAAAAAACATCCACTTATATAATTACGCAACCTTTACCTCTTTTAATCATTCTTACACCTACTCCGGTAAGTTGTTTTAATGGAAGTAATGGAAATGTCAATTCAGCAGTTTCGGGAGGAACAGCTCCTTATGCCTACAATTGGAGTTCGGGGGCTACATCTCCTAATGCCTCAGGCTTACTTGCTGGTACATATACAGTAACTGTTACTGATAATTCAGGTTGTACAGCATCCAATTCTGCGGGTATCACACAGCCAACAGCGGTTGTTGCAAGTACAACAATAATAAATGAATCGTGTAATTATCTTGATAATGGCGAAGCAACAGCAGTTGCGTCCGGGGGTGTTGCCGGCTACACATATTTATGGCAACCAGGATTACAGACAACAGGGACAATATCTAACTTACCAGGCGGGACTTATACATTAACTGCCACTGATTCCAAAGGATGCAATGCAACTGCATTTGCAACAATTACTGAACCGGCACCTTTAGTAATAAATTTTATTAGTCAGATTAATGTGAGTTGTTATGCGGGGAATGATGGTGTTGTAACAGCCAGTCCAACGGGAGGAACACCAAATTACAGCTATGTATGGAGTAATGGAGCAACAACCTCTCTAATTTCCAATCTAACAGCACAAACATATACAGTAACCGTAACCGATTCAAAAGGATGTACTTCAACAAATGCGGTAGCCATCACACAGCCAACACTATTGATAGCAAGTACAACAAGTACCAATGAAACCTGTAATTATAAGAATGATGGAACAGCAATAGGTGCTTCAAGCGGAGGAACAGCAGGTTATACTTATTTGTGGCAGCCGGGTTTACAGACAAGTGGAACAGTTTCCAATTTATCAGCCGGAACATATACGTTAACCGTAACCGACTCAAAAGGTTGTACATCCACAACCAATGCAATAATTACTGAACCAGCACCGATAGTAATAAATTTCACAGCACAAACCAATGTAAGTTGTTTTGGTGGTAACGATGGTTCAGTAACAGCAAGTCCTACGGGAGGGACACCCAATTACAGCTATTTATGGAGTACTGGAGCAACGTCAGCACAAATCTCAACACTAAGTTCTCAAACCTATACAGTTACAGTTACCGATACAAAAGTATGTACATCAACAAATGCGGTAGCAATAACCCAGCCGACAGTACTGATAGCAAGTACAACAAGTACCAATGAAACCTGTAATTATCAGAACGATGGAACAGCGACAGTAAATGGAATAGGAGGCAGTCCGGGATATACCTATTTATGGAGCAATGGGTCAACAACAGCACAAATCATAAATCTTTCGTCACAGACCTATACAGTAACGCTTACCGATTCGAAAGGCTGCACATCCACAACCAATGCAATAGTTACCGAACCAGCGCCCATAGTAATAAATTTCACAGCACAAACCAATGTAAGTTGTTTTGCAGGGAATGATGGCACAGTAACAGCCAGTCCAACGGGAGGAACACCAAATTACAGCTATGTATGGAGTAATG
>JAVHPE010000236.1:0-78188 GCA_036170475.1 Bacteroidia bacterium
CGCTTGAAGTGCGCATTCCACCCAAATGAACTTAGACTTGGAATATTTACTTCTTTATTACTTTCAGTTTCGTAAATTCGTAAAACATATACGATACCTGTAACCATCAAAGAAAAATCAAATGACTAAACAAGAAATAATAATCAAACTGATTAAAAATCATAGTGATTTTGCTGAACTGGTCAAAGGACTTAACAGTAAGGATTTTATATTTTCGTTGGATAATAAATGGACGGCAGGGCAACAAATCGACCACATCTATCGTTCCATTTCCCCATTGTTAATGGCTTTTTCATTTCCGAA
The DNA here is from genome assembly GCA_036170475.1 of Bacteroidia bacterium. Taxonomy (GTDB): domain Bacteria; phylum Bacteroidota; class Bacteroidia; order 2-12-FULL-35-15; family 2-12-FULL-35-15; genus 2-12-FULL-35-15. The sequence continues at coordinate 304 of JAVHPE010000236.1, forward strand.
ATTTGTTATTCGCATGCTTTTCGGTAAAGCAAACAGACCCTCTATGAGCTATGATAATTTAATAAAAAAGTATCTTTTAAAACTTGAAAATGGCGGAGCTGCAACAGGAAGATTTGTTCCTAAAGCAGTAAAGTCGGGACAAAAAGGACATTTAACACACCATTTATTTGAAGTAGTAGAAAGCCTTACAATAAAAATTGATAAATACACTGAACAGCAATTAGACGAATATATTTTACCCCATCCCCTATTGGGTAAATTAACAATAAGAGAAATGTTGTATTTTACAATTTACCATGTTGAGCAGCATCATAAAATTACGTTACGAAACTTAGGTCGGTAAATAATTTTAAAAAACACATTCATTAAATGGTATCACGCAAAACTCCTTCAGTCATTAAGTAAAAAATATTAACCTGATTTTAGATTTTTTTGTAATTAACTATATACTAATTGCACAGATAATATTATATTTGAATATATATAATCAAAATTTTAAACCTATAAAATCGTAAAAAAGGAAGATTTACTATGAAAAAAATTACAATTGCGTTTAGTATATTTATTTTTTCACAAACTCTTTATTCCCAGACTTGGTTTGATATCGGGCTGAAAGGTGGGTATGGACCGGATTTTCTGGCAAACAATAATTTGTACAATGATCGTTACTTTTCTCCTAAGCTTTCTTTTGGATATATGTTTGGTGGGAAAATAGGTGTAAATTTTAATGAAAAACATGCAGTGACTTTAGATGTAACGTCCTCTTCTTTTGACCAATCGTTTAACTATAGCCATCTTAATATAGATAGCAGCAGGACCCAATACAAACGTAGTTTCGGATTTAATTCACTTAACATATTATTGATGTACAGAAAAACGGCAAACGTAAGTTATTTTGAAATTGGTCCTCAATACTCAATGATTACCAAAACAAGGGGCAGTGATAATTTTACACCAACAAATAATACAGATATTTCTGCTAACCTAGTTCAGTCCTACTACTCAATAGTAGCTGGCTTTGGCGGATTTATGGCGGGTACAGAAAATTTCAGAGTAGTTCTTGGGGTTCGGTTCTCATACGCACTAGATGATGTTATCAGCCGCACGGGAAAACAAATTAATTTTCCATCCATTACGAAATATGATTCATACAAAACATCAAATCCTCTCACTGCAATGATGGTAATGGAACTCAACCTTGATTTAGGCTATTTTACAAAAGCAAAATGCAAAAAAAAGGGAATGCATTTTCTTCTATTTTAAACTGATGGAAAATCACTGTTCGCTATTTTTTCAGTCTCAATCAAATTGAAGCAAGGCAATTATCCATTAATTTATTAGCGTTTATGCAAAAATCGGATTTATTAAACTGCCATAAGAGAATTGCACCCCATATACACCGAACCCCGGTTTTAACTTCCCGAATATTGAATAAATTATCCGGTGTAGAATTATTTTTTAAATGTGAAAATTTTCAACGGATAGGTGCATTTAAAATGAGAGGAGCCACCAACGCTGTTTTACAGCTATCCGAGGAACAAAAAAAAAGAGGTGTTGTAACTCATTCTTCCGGAAATTTTGCACAGGCTCTGGCTCTTGCCGCACAAAATATAGGGATTAAAGCCTATATCATAATGCCGTCGAATGCTTCACAAGTTAAAAAAGATGCCGTTATAGGGTATGATGGTGAAATTATTGAATGTGAACCTACACTCATTGCAAGAGAAACCTCCGCTAAACGTATTGAAGAAGAAAAAGGCGCAACATTTATTCATCCTTATGATAATATAGAGGTAATTTTAGGACAATCTACCGCCTGTATAGAGCTTCTGGAAGAATGTCCTGATTTAGATGCTGTTATTGCTCCTGTTGGTGGAGGTGGTTTAATTGCTGGTACAGCATTAGCTGCACATTTTTTTAGCTCAACATGTAAAACATTTGCCGGAGAACCCTATGAAGTAGATGATGCATATAGATCTGTACAAAGTGGGAAAATAGAAAATAATCCGACTTCAAACACCATTGCCGACGGCTTAAAAACATGTTTAGGAGTTATTAATTTCCCAATCATTCAACAGCATGTGGAGGATATTATCAGAGTTACAGAAACTGAAATAATTTGTGCTATGAAATTAATCTGGGAGCGAATGAAAATTATTGTTGAACCATCAAGTGCTGTTGCATTAGCTGCTTTATTAAAACAAAAAGAAAAATTCAGCAATAAAAAAATCGGTATTATTCTCTCTGGGGGAAATATTGATTTAAGGGAATTGCCATTTTGAAAAAAAGTTAACCTGTTATTTTTTCTAAAAAATAAATTTTATAAAGAAGAAAAAAAATGAAAAAAACAGTATTCTATTTTGCATTCCTACATTTAGTTTTTACTTGTGTATTACCAAAACAAACATTTGCGCAAGCTAAGACAATTATTTTCGGAACAATTGAAAACGCAACAACAGATTCTATTAATTTGATAATTGATAAAACATATCTTTCTCAAAAACAAATCAAATACAAAATTCCTGTAAAACAAAATCAGTTTAGTTTTGAGTTTCAACTCGACAGAAACCGATTGGTAGAATTCAGTTATCAAAGCCAACTGATACAACTTTATTTGGAACCAAACGATAGTCTGGAACTGAAATTTAAAGCGGGTAATTTGCCCGAAAGTATTGTTTTTTCTGGTAAAGTATGCATAAATAATCGCTTTGTCAATTATTTTTATAAGCAATTTAAAAAGGATTTTAGCACTAATCTGATGGAAGAAAAAATGAAATCCACCAGTCTGGATGCATTTGAAATGTTAATTTTTGATAATAGAAAAAAAGAAAAAGATTTTTGCACAAAGTATGCAGATAAAAATTTGTTTTCGCCACAATTTAAAAAATTCATTGAAAATCAAATTAAATATAATTACCTCAAAAACCTGCTTTCCTACCCAATTATAAATGCTAATAAAAGTACTGCTATTCTTACCGTAAATCCTATACCGGCGCTTATGCTGGATGTGTTGGACAAAAAAAATGTAAATGATGAAGAAGCTATGATTTGCGAATCTTATAGAAATTTTCTGACTTATTTTGTTACCTATTTTGCCTCTGAATTGAATGGGTTTAATAAGTTTAAGGATGTTACAATTTCTTCAGAAAAAAAATATGTCATTGCCCGGGATAATCTAAAAGGGGTACCATTCCTATATTACCTTACAAATTATTTATTGGAAATGGGAGAAAAAACAGATCCTGAAACAGTAAAAAGAATTTATACCGTAATGGAGCAAGAAGATAAAACAGGCGAGTATACGGGAATTTTAAAAGAAAAATTAGGAAAGTGGATGAAAACAAAATTGCCCAAAAATAAGGAAGGAAAATTAGACATTGCTTCACCGGAATTTACGATGACGGGCTTAAATGGCAAAGAAATCAGTCTGGCCGATTTTAGAGGAAAAGTTATCTATGTGGATTTCTGGGCAAGTTGGTGTGGTCCTTGCCGACAACAGTTTCCTTTCAGCAAAATATTACATGACAAACTCAGCGATAAACAAAAAAAACAGGTCGTATTTCTTTATATTTCGATTGATAATACAGAAGAAATATGGAAAAAAGCGCTGAACAGTTTGCAATTAGAAGGAGAACATGCATTGTCTCCCGGTGGTTGGAACTCCTATGTAGCCAAATATTATCAAATAAATAGTATCCCAAGATATTTGCTGATTGATAAAAAAGGAAATGTTGTAGACCAAAATGCCAAACGTCCAGGTGAGGAAGGTACTTTACAGGATATTTTGAATTTAATTGAGTAAATAAAGTTCCATTGTAATAGAGTTTATATAAATTAAGGCTGATTCCAAACTCTCCCTCTCCTTTTTCAAGGAGAGGGACGGGGAGAGATTAAAAAAATAGAATTGTTTCTTAACTTATATAAACTCTAATCTCGTAAATTGTTTTTGAGTTCACTCCGAAAAACCATTTAAACGCTATTTGACACTAATTTCACTAATTTTATACGCTGATTATCAAATCTATTTTAAAAAAATAATTGGTGCAATTCGTGTTGAAAATTCTTTTCAAAGGAGACTCGTTTTTTGAATTCTACAAAATCAAATAAATCATATACCTTTGAATCAACTAAAAAAATAATATTTAGTGCTATCAAAACCTTAACAAACAGATTTAAAAAAAAATTTATGACAGAGTATACAGAAAAACCAGAGCATGTTCATTGCCTTATTATTGGAAGTGGTCCTGCAGGATACACTGCAGCAATTTATGCCGCAAGAGCAGATATGAAACCCGTTATGTATCAAGGATTACAGCCAGGTGGACAATTAACTATTACTACTGAAGTAGAGAATTTTCCCGGTTATCCAAAAGGTACAATGGGTCCTGAGATGATGGAGGATTTTAAAGCTCAGGCTGAACGTTTTGGCACTGATATTCGCTGGGGATTGGTTACTTCTGTTGATTTTAAAGGTCCTATTCATAAACTCGTAATTGATGAAAAAACCACTATTTATGCTGATACTGTTATAATAGCAACTGGTGCATCTGCAAAATGGTTGGGACTGGAATCAGAACAGCGCCTGAATGGATTTGGAGTATCAGCATGTGCCGTATGTGACGGATTCTTTTTTAAAGGACAGGATGTAGTAATTGTTGGTGCCGGAGACACCGCAGCCGAAGAAGCCACTTATCTTGCGAAACTGTGCAAAAAAGTATATATGGTGGTGCGTAAGGGAGAAATGCGTGCTTCAAAAACAATGCAATCCCGTGTACTGAATACACCCAATATCGAAGTACTTTTTAATTCAAAAACAAAAGAAATTTTAGGAGAAAAAAGTGTTGAAGCAGCTGTTATTGTGAATAATAATGGCGAAGAGCGAATTGTAAATATTACCGGTTTTTTTGTTGCCATCGGACATCAACCCAATACTGATATTTTTAAAGGTTGGTTAACAATGGATGAAACTGGATATATTCAAACAATTCCCGGAACAAGTAAAACCAATATCCCCGGCATATTTGCAACCGGCGATGCACAGGACAGGATGTACAGACAAGCTGTAACAGCGGCAGGAAGTGGCTGCATGGGAGCATTGGACGCCGAACGTTATCTTGTTGAAAAAAACATTCACTAATTCTATTCTAAATTAATATATGAAAATCAATATTTAGCTTTGTTGTTTTCTTTCTCCTTTTTTTTATCTTTACAAAATATTAATGGAATAAATGCTAATTTTAAAATGAAAAAAACAGTTCTGCTTATTCTCTTTATTGCTTTTATCAAATTGTCGTTTTCACAAGGTTTTGGTCAAGCTCCACAACCTAACAAATACAAGGCATCAAAGGTGGTTGATCCCACTTATGGGATTACAATGTATGAAAAATTAAATCCGAAAACCGGTGGAGATTCGGTACGTAACGACAGAAAAGGTTATGCTGCTCAGGAATGGGTGCAGGATGTTTATGAAAGTGGGAAAGTATTGCATAGAGGCTATTACGAAGATGGGCAACTAAAAATTTATAAAAATTTTTTCGAGAATGGTAATGTTGAACGTACATTTAAAACAGTAGATTTCAAACGTAGTAATATGCAGATATTTTATCCAACCGGAAAATTGAAATCTGAAATTACCTACTACAATGGCAATGCGCAAATATGGACAGATTATTACGCAAACGGACAAATAGAGTATACAGAGGAAAACACCAAAGATATGGAGTATCTGGTAAATCGTAAATCGTATGCTGAAGATGGGAAACCACAGGAGATATTTGAATGTACTGATCCAAAGAAAAAAAGATATTCCAAAAAAGAATATTATGAAAGCGGTAAGCTAAAAGCGGAAGGACCAATGAAGTTCAGTACTTCCACTATTGATTATCAAAAAGACGGCACTTGGAATATCTACGATGAAAGCGGGAATGTTACCAAAGAAAAATGGGTAAAGGGAGAAGAGGTAAAGGAAAAATAATTTCTCCTCCGTAAATACAATTTTTTTTAAACAAAAGTATATAAACAAAAAAAGACTCCTTGATTATCATCCTGGAGTCTTTTTTTAAAAGGAGATTTGTACAATTATGCTTTTCTTACATTTACTGCATTTAAACCTTTTTTACCCTCTTGAATTTCAAAGCTGACTTTGTCACCATCGCGGATTTGATCAACTAAACCCGTTACGTGAACAAAAAGTTCCTGACTGGTACCATCCACTGTAATAAATCCAAAACCTTTTGCTGAATTAAAAAATTTTACTGTTCCTGTTTTCATTAAATTAAAAATTAAAATTAATACTATCACAAAAGTATAAATTTATAGTTTATAAAACAAAAAAAAATAAATTATTATTTTATTAAGCCCACATTTGCTCCTACGAATGCAGTATTCTCCCCTACGAATAGGGTTGACATGCCTACTCCATCTTCATGTCCTTCACATTCAATTGAAGTGATATTTTACCATTATAATCATTCTCTTCAATCGCATAACAGGCACTGAATACTTTCTTTTGCAACACCTCGTCAAAATGCTGGGCTTGTGAAAATGCAATAGATGAATAACTTTCCCGAGGATTTTGCGCAGTTTGTATATCCATTTTTAAATGGTTATTTCCAACAATACGTACATAGCCCTTATCCATAAGACCTTTACTTATAAATACAGGCGACATATTTTCGGGTCCAAAAGGTTCAAATTGTTTCAATATCCGAAAAAATTTAGGTGTAATCTCTTTTAATTCTAACTCCGCATCAATTAAAATCTCGGGAATAAGCATGTAATCTTCAATAGTTGCAGATACTACCTCTTCAAAACGTTGCTGAAATGCTTGAAGATTTTCTAATTTCAATGTTAATCCTGCCGCATATTTATGTCCGCCAAATTGTTCGAGTAAATCAGCACAAGCTTCAATAGCGTTATATACATCGAAATCTTTTACAGAACGTGCTGAGCCAGTCGCTTTTCCATTTGATTCGGTCAGCACAATTGTAGGGCGGTAATATTTTTCAATTAAACGTGATGCGACAATACCAATCACGCCCTTATGCCAATCGGCATGAAATAATACCGTTGATTTACGTTCAAGCAATTCCGCATTTTCATCAATCATACTCAAAGCATGTTGAGTGATGGTTAAATCAAGCGCTCTGCGTTCAATATTTGTGGCATTAATATTTATTCCGGAAACTTTTGCATGATCAACATTATCTGAAATAAGCAACGCCACCGCATCACGGCCTGTGTGAATCCTGCCTGCCGCGTTAATGCGGGGACCTATTGTAAAGACCAATTCATTAATAGTAATTTTTTTGCTGATGTTCGCTAAATCCAATATCGCCTTTATTCCATTGCGTGGTTTTAAATTAATTTGCTCCAATCCAAAATAACACAATATTCTATTTTCACATATAATTGGTACAAGGTCAGAAGCAATGGATATAGCTGCTAAATCAAGATATTCCGTAAGTTCCTCGAAAGCGATATTGTTTTTTTGTACGTAAGCCTGTACTAATTTGAATCCGATACCACAACCGCAAAGCTCATCAAAAGGATAAGTACAGTCACTTCGCTTCGGATCCAAAACAGCTACCGCTTTTGGCAATGTTTCACCGGGTCTGTGATGGTCACAAATAATGAAATCAATATTCCGTTCAGTTGCATACTCTACCTTATCATTTGCTTTGATACCGCAATCAAGGGCAATGATCAAAGTAAAATTATTTTCTTTCGCATAATCAATTCCCTGAAAAGAAATTCCATACCCTTCGTCATACCTGTCAGGAATATAATAGTCAACTAGAATGTTTTCTCTATTCAGAGATGTATCTTCTCGTTTTTCAGAATTATTAATAAAAGGCAGTTTTTTTAAAAATGAATATACAAGTGCGACAGCCGTTGTTCCGTCAACATCATAATCACCATACACTAAAATTTTTTCATTATTTTCGATGGCTTGTTCTATACGGATAATAGCTTTATCCATATCCTTCATTAAGAAGGGATCATATAAGTCACTCAATGAAGGACGAAAAAATTTTTTGGCATCCTCGTAATTAGTTATACCCCGCTGCGCAAGCATCGTAGCTAATACCTTATCAACTTTCAATTCTAAAGCCAAGCGGTTTACTATTGTTTCATCAACACCTGATTTTATGCTCCAGCGCTTTTCCATAATTCTATTTGTGCTTGTAAAATTAAACAATTCATTGATGATTTTGCTAATGTTGATAATTTGTAATTTTTATACTACTTTTATCAAACAACAAGTTCTTCATTCTTGCCCATCACTTTATGGTAAATAATTAATTTCTACCCAATCAAATGCGTAAATTTTTTTATATCCTATAAAATGAGAAACTCTATACTCCTTCTGAACTTTCTACTTGTTTTACAATTTGCAAGTGGACAAACTTATACCAATACTTCCGGAGGAGCAATTCCTGATGCAGGTGATCAAGCTATGTTTCCAATAATAGTTTCCGGACTTTCTCCTTCATCAATTGATACTGTATTTGGATTAGAAACCATCTGTTTTACAATTACACATACTTACGATGCTGATTTGAATATCTCTCTTCAAGCACCGGATGGAACTATTGTTGAATTATCCGTTTCAAACGGTGGAGATGGAGATAATTACACAAACACCTGTATAAATGCTTTCGCACCGGGCTCAATTGTTACTGGTGCTGCCCCTTTTACAGGGACATTTCAACCACAAGGATTTATTTATGTATTCAATAACGGTCAAAATGGAAATGGTGTCTGGAACTTATTGGTGCAGGATACTTACGCTTTAGATTCGGGAAATGTTATCGATTGGAGTATCACATTTGGAAACACTCCCGCAAAACCTTTTAGTCCTAAATCTTCCAATTTACCTATTGTGGTAATTAACACTTTCGGACAAAACATACCGGATGAACCTAAGGTGCAGGTTCACATGGGCATAATCTATAATGGACCCGGTCAGCGAAATTATTTAACGGATCCTTTTAATAATTATAATAATTTTATTGGAATAGAATTACGTGGTTCCACTTCTTCCGGTTTTCCTCAAAAAAGCGCAAATTTTGAAACCAGAGATATCAATGGTGTTCAAAAAGATACCATCATCTTAGGCATGCCATCTGAACACGATTGGATATTATATGCTCCTTTCGATGATAAAACGTGTATGCGCAATGTGCTGACGTATGATATTGCCAATAAAACAGGACATTATGCATCAAGAACTGTATTTTGTGAACTGATAGTTAATGGACAATACCAAGGAATTTATGTGATGATAGAAAAAATAAAAAAGGACGTTAACAGAGTAAATATTTCCAAATTATTGCCGACAGATATTACTGGCGACGAACTAACCGGAGGATATATAATTAAAATTGACAGGGATGACGGACCGGGAAGCTATTGGACTTCAAATTACCCTGCCTCCGGTGGGGCTACCCAAAATTTTGTATATGATTATCCAAAATATGAGACAATAGCACCACAACAGAAACAATATATCCAATCCTATGTTGATTCATTTGAAACAGCTTTAAGCAGTGTAAATTTTGCTGATCCTTTAACCGGGTATAGAAAATATATTGGTGTGAATTCTTTTATTGATTATTTTATATTAAATGAAATAAGTAAGAATGTTGATGGATATCGATTGAGTACGTTTCTTCATAAGGATAAACAAAGTAATGGTGGAAAATTAAAAATTGGTCCTGCATGGGATTATAATTTAGGCTGGTGGAATGCTGATTATTGTGAAGGGAATTTAAGTACCGGCTGGGCAACTAATTTTTCAACTGTTTGCAGCGAGGATTATTATCATGTTCCTTTTTGGTGGGATCGTTTTCTCCAGGACCCATCCTATACCGCTCAATTAAAATGCAGATGGAACGAACTTAGACAGACTTTATTAAGTCTGCCTGTCTTAAATAATTATGTAGATTCCATTGCAAATTATTTAGATGAGGCGCAAGTAAGGCATTTTACCACCTGGCCCATTTTAGGTTCATACACATGGCCTAACCCAAGCCCAATCCCTACAGATTATCCCGGGGAAATTGCCGCTCTTAAAACATGGATCTTTGATCGTATCACATGGATGGATGCAAATATGCCGGGAATATGCAATGTAGGCATTAATGAAAATACTTTAAATGAAAACAATTTAACACTCTTTCCCAATCCATCTAATGGTTCTTTTAATGTGAATTTTTATTTGCCACATTCCGAAAATCTAAAACTTACCATAACAAATATTCTAGGAAATCTTGTGAAGAATATTGATCAAAAGGCATTTCATGAAGGGGAAAATACAATTGAAATTAATTTTACTACTAATGAATTGAATAATGGGATGTATTTTTTTAACATTACTTCAAACACCGGAACTCTTGTAAAAAAATTTACAAAAGTGGAATAATTTTTTCCCTTTGTTTTATCCCCAATTAAAGGAAGCGCCCCACTCCACATTTTTTAACCAGCATCCTGCCGAATAATGTTCAGCAGAATCAATTCTGCCAAATTTTAAATTTAATACAAAACATAGTAATTTTCGCATTATAAAATTTACATTTGTGATATGTTAAAAGTAAAGGTAAACAACAAAAAAGAACACAAAATTGTGTTTGATAATGCAACAAGCGGAAGTATTAATGGAACACCCTTTGTATGGGATATTATTGAAGTAAAACCCGGTAGCTTTCATGTAATAAAAGATTTTAAGTCCTATAATGTGGAAGTAGTTAAAGACGATTTTGCAGAAAAAAGTTTTTTGGTAAATATAAAAGGCAACAACTATCAACTTAAAGTAGAAACTAAATTTGATGAGTTGTTAAAAAGTCTGGGCTTTGATAATTTGAGTGCCGGCAAAGTAAATGAAATAAAAGCTCCTATGCCAGGATTAGTTGTTGATGTGTGTATTTCAGAAGGAGATGTTATTAAAAAAGGAGATCCTATTATCATGCTGGAAGCAATGAAAATGGAAAATATTATCAAATCGCCGGCAGATGGAATCATCAAAAAAATAAATGTGAAAAAAGGTATGGCTGTAGAAAAAAGTCAGGTACTAATAAACTTCGCCTAAGGCATTGTAAAAAAATAAAGTGTACAGAATTGGCGAAGTAATTTTGTTCTTTTTCAAGGCGTAAATGAGGCGAATAGCCACAGCTATTTAACGATTTAACAACGCAGAAAAAGGGCAAAAGAACAAGTCAAAATGTATCGGTTATTTCTTTACAATGCCCAAATAGTCAATTAAATAATTTTGCAATTTAACAGTAGGCAATAATTTCTCAATAAAATGAAAAGTGACAACTCCCGCAGAAATTTTTTAAGAAAATCGGTTGCCCTTGCGCTTGGCAGTATTGCAACTACATCAATTGGAAATAAGGCATTTGCCGCTTCCGTATTTATTGAAAAAGAAATGCCACAACCAGATGGTGGAAAATTTACACTTCCCATTTTACCATACAATTACGATGCTTTAGAGCCTCATATTGATAAGTTAACCATGGAAATTCACCATAGTAAACATCATCAGGCGTATGTTACCAATTTAAACAAAGCTCTGGAAACAGTTGATGGAAACGTGTTAGGAAGTCCGCAATCATTCGATACTATTTTTGATAAAGTAGCGAAGTTGCCAATGGCTATTCGTAATAATGCCGGTGGCCATTACAACCATTCCTTATTTTGGATATTATTGAAACCCAATTCCGGCGGACAACCCAATGGGAAGTTAGCCGCCGCGATTACTACATCTTTCGGATCATTTGATGAATTTAAAAAACAATTTACAGATATTTCAATGAAACATTTTGGCTCTGGATGGGCTTGGTTAGTGCTTAATAAAGGGAAATTAATCATCTCTTCCACACCCAATCAGGATAATCCTGTGATGAATTTAGATAGTATTGAAGTAAAAGGAACACCTATAATTACATTGGATCTTTGGGAACATTCGTACTATCTGAAAAATCAAAACCGAAGAGCAGATTATATTGCCTCCTGGTGGAATGTATTGAACTGGGATGCTGTTGAATCGCTCTATTCCGCTGTAAAATAACTGATCCACTTAAAAATATTTAACTCAATGGAATAGTTCTGTCAGACGCAAACAAAATTCTCTTATTATTTACTTTTCGATTTTATCGTTTAAATCAACTTTTACCTCTCCCCAGTTTTCGCCTGATTTGATTCGGTAAAGTTGCATTTCGCTGACGCCATAATGTCTTGCGAGCATTTTCATTCGTGTTTTACGATTAGGATCCAAAAGTTTTCTTTTAATAATTTTAACTTTTTCGATATTCAACTTATAAGAGTTATTCTTTCCGGGTCCGGGAGTAAATTTTATAATTCCTTCAATTATCAATGGATTTTTTCTACGATGCGCTAGCATTTCCTGCCTGGTTGCCCACTTAAGATTGCCAACGAAATTATTATTTTTATTATAGTCTAAATACAACACATAAACTTGGTCCTCCGATTTTTTTTGCAGGAAATTTTCCGCGACAAGTTTGCGAAGGTATCTGAATCTGTTATAGTCTTTATTACCTATTTTGACCATATAGCTAAAAATTTTATAGCTACCCTTCATTGCACCTTTTAATAGCTGACCGTCTTCAATCTTTTCTGAAAACTTCGCAAGTCGTCCATAATTAGAAATGGCATACCTTTTTTGTGGCTTAAATCCAACTTCTACTTCAAATTCTTTCCATTCCTCAGTAGGGAAAATTCGTATCATAATTATTTGTTTTTTGTTATTACTTATTAGTTGAAACTTCTAATTTCCGTGACGTTACAAAGGTAAATAAAATTAATGAAATTGTAAAATTATCGCTAACGATTAGCAAGGGGATAAGTACAGTTTCGGAAAATTTTGGTTCATGATTGCCGTCCTCTATTTCAGCAATTGAATAAAGCCATTTACCTTCGATTCTTTACCCGTATTGGATGTAGTGGTAAGTACATAGAAATAAACGCCAACCTTACACAGCAAGCCACTCGTAGTACGACCATCCCAGCCTTCATTTACTTTTGTTAATTCATTTATTAAAATACCCCAGCGGTCATAAATTTTACAATTAAGAGATACCGTATTTTTTGATGTAATTTTAAATACATCATTAACACCATCATCATTTGGAGAAAATACGGTAGGTATAAAAATATCTCCTAAGGGGGAAGGCACCGGAGGGTCAAGAATATGGCGGAATACAGCTATGACTGTATCATTTTGGGTAAAAGAAATATTTACAGAATCTACCAGAGTAGAGGGAATAGGAATATGATTTTGAACTTCCCAATGATCAAATATATAACCTGTATTCGCCTTTGCTTTGAAAAGAGTTTGCATACCACCAAAATAGGACGCCTGAAACAAATAAGAAGAAGGTATGATGCTGTTTATTTTTACATCGCCTGCTCCCACAGGATCTACACCAACATAAATATCATAAGGACCAGTTAAAGTATAACAATCTATCAAACCTTGTGTCAAGGCAGTACAGCGGTTACTGATATCATTCCTAAAAGAAGCGGCATTTGCTTGCCATGTAGCGTATGATCCCCCCCAAAAGGTACAATGTTCTTGCATTTCGGGTTGTATCACGGCAATCATACTATCATATAGCGGAAGGGTAAAGGCGCAATTCAATGTAGTATTCATTAAATCGATATATCTGGCTTGGTAATATTGTTTAAACCCGGGGTTAGCCATTAAGGCATTCAATATTTCTGTATGTCCCTGCCCTCCAGGATTAGGAAGATCTTCCACATTACATGGATCAGCAGCTGTTGTTTGATCAGGGATATTGGTATAATTAATATAATGCCCCATAATCGCATCGAGATCCCATAAGCAGTAGCGCCATTTCTTTTTATCGCCGGCAGGATTAAGCCCCCTCCACCAGGAAGTATTCCAATTCAGCCAATCGGATGTAACAAGCCATGAATTAAAAACAAAATAATCAACAAAACTTTTGGTATTAAAAAGTGAATCTACATAATCATAGTTAGACTGAACAGCCATGTTATTAGCTGTGATAAAATTTCGTAAGGCATCCCAATCTGTTTGAGCTTGTGTTCCACCATATTCGCTCCAGGTGCTTCCCCATGTTTTTAAATATTGTAAATCTTCTTCAGGCTGGTTATAATAGTAATCGATAAAATCAGCATCATCAACTTTTTCACGCACATCATACACCCCCCAATATTGACCATTTACATAAACAATAGCTGGTGCCCATGTACGAGCATCTAAATTCAAATTTCCACGCTGCGCTAGTGTATGAGCATAGGAATCGCGGATGTGTGCGCTTCCCATTTCAAAAGGGTAATTATCATTTGCGGCTGCTTTAAAAATAATTTTTTGGAATGATTGTCTTGGTTTCGTATTAAACACTTTATAATTTAGAGCGTAATTATATCCCATCTCATCTCTTGAAACATAATCGAATCCCCGCTGACCATAAGCCCATGAATCATTACCGTGTTTATTTGTTTGCCCATCTGTTTCGGCAACCTGTACTTTGTTTTTATCAAAATATTCTAAACCTGTTTCAGGTTCGATGTAAGCCCCACCTAATAAATCATCAACCTGATCACCAAAAACAGATGCCACAGCCACAGTATGATTAACATTAATAAAATAGGTATTGCTTTCAATAAAACTAGCAGGCACCAGAGGATCAGAGCTAAATGTTATTGCTCTTAATACAGTAGTTGTAGTAATTGAAACGGGGGACGAATAAATAGTTGATGCCATGGTAGGAATTGAACCGTCAGTAGTAAAGCGAATAGTAAGCCCCGTACCGGCAGCGGAAATTGTTACTGATTGTGATGATGCGTAAAACCCGGCAGGTACACTCATTACAGGGCGTTCAGCATACTCTAGTTTTGCGCCGGAATTGGATATGCCTGGTGTTGGTGTAGTAAATACTCCCCATACGGCACCTCCATCAGTTGTTCTTCCTCTGGAATGGTCAGCCAGAGTTGGATTCAATGTCATTGAATCTATAATAACCCCAGCAGCATCAGCAAAAACAAGCGCTTCGGGTTTGGTTTGTGTAAGTTTAATACCTGCATGAATGTTTGCTCCCACTACTGTATTTTTACCTGTAGCCCAAATGATTAAATAACCATTAGCGGTAATTGAAACACCCGCCGGTATTTGCCATTTTGTCGGGTTACTTATCTTATCGCTTAAATAATAACCGGTTAATGATACCGTTGAACTTCCCGCATTATATAATTCAATCCAATCAGGCGTATCGCCAAAATTATCATAAATTGTATTTATGTTTGAACAGGAAAATTCATTAATCATCACCTGACTGCTAACTCCGGTAATAAAGCCATTCATAGCAATAACCAATAAAAATATCCGGACGTAATTTTTCAAAGACATTGGAAAAAGCATTAAATAAATACTGTAATACTTCGCTAAGTTAATATATAATATCTTATTTCAAACTATCCCGTTGAAAGTTTAATTTTCCCAGAACAGAAAGCGATATACCAAGGGTTTTTATGAGAAATTAATTAATCTTTTGGAGAAAAAATTAGTATCAAAATCTAAAATGGAGAAAAATCAGTATCAAAATCTAAAAATAATAGAGTTTATCTAAGTTAAGGCTGATTCCAAACTCTCCTTCTCCTTTTTCAAGGAGAGGGACGGGGAGAGGTTAAAAAAATAAAATTGTTTCTTAACTTATATAAACTCTACTACCAAACTTCAAATTGAAATTATTCCAACACCTCAAACATGGCTTTAGCTTTCAATAAACATTCTTCAAATTCCTGTTCCGCATCCGCTTTATCAGTAATGGCACTACCTACAATAAACGATAAATATTTATTTTCCTCATTAAATAAAATACTTCGAATAACCACATTGAAATCAAAATCTCCATTGGGATTGATGTAACCAAGAGCGCCTGAATACACCCCACGTTTTGAACTTTCATATTGTTCAATTAGTTTCATGGCACTAACTTTCGGGGCGCCAGTCATCGACCCCATTGGAAAGGTGCTTCTAATGATATCAGAAAATGAAACTGTTTCCTTTAATTCGCAATTTATTGTTGAAATCATGTGGTGTACTTGCTTGAAACTATAAATACCAAATAACTCATCCACACATACAGTCCCGGATTTTGCAATTTTTGCCAAATCGTTCCGAACTAAATCCACAATCATAACATTTTCGCTACGTTCCTTTAGGCTATTTTGTAGTGAATGTTTAAGAGCCTCATCTTCTATTTCAGATGACGACCGTTTTATAGTTCCTTTGATAGGCTGTGTAATCAGGGAATTTGAACGCTTTTGTAAAAAGCGCTCAGGACTGGCGCACATCAGATAATGTTTGCCAAATTTACAGTATGCAGTAAAGGGAGCCTGTGAAATTGCATTTAATTTATCATATATATCAACAGTATTTATATCCGCATTTTCAGCAAAATATTCCTGACAAAAATTAACCTCATAGATATTTCCTTTACGGATATGCTGTTTTAACTGGTTTACAGAATCGATGTATTCTTGTTTTGTGATTTTTGATTGAATATGAATACCGCTCGAATTTTTTTTTAATTCCCCCTTGGAAAAGCCTGTCCTGAGCTTGCCGAAGGAGGGGCTAGGGGGATTAATACTCAAATTATAAATTTCATCCGCTTCTGTTTCAGTAACAAAATCATCATCATAAAAAACTGAAACAACGGAAAATTCAAATTGCATTACCACTTTAGGAACAAAAAAATGAAGTACTGGAAATGCCAATCCATCATGATTTTTAGAACTTAATTGTTCGATTTCATTTTTTAGATCATAACTCAAATATCCAAACAACCAAGGTTTTCGCTGATTATAAAATTCCTGCAATTGCTCTAAAGCCTTTCCTGAATTATTAATAATCAATTCACGAGTTGATCCCACAGCAACAATTTCAGCCTTTTGTATATACTTATTTTTATTCGTTTGTGGATTAGAATCAAAAACACATACACGGTCAAAACGTTCGTTCAACGCTTTAGTATTGATAATAGTGCCGCCAGGAAGATTAGTATATGTTATTTTTTTTTGCACATGCAAAGATAAGTTTTCATTTGATTTTGTGGTATAAAACATATACAACAAAAAATATTTCCGCTAATTTTTTTTCACAACTGTATAGGATTAAAATTTTTAAACTTTTGAATCCATTTCAAAAAGGTTATTAGCATTTGATTTTTTTCAAATCCGCAAAAAAAAATAAATTTCAAAACTCAATCTATTTATCAATCCTTTTATTTAAAGTCCGTTTACGAATATTAATTTATTCTGACATTCAATTTTTAAGCTCATGATTTAGTCTGTTTAATTGTTGGAAACCAGAAAGTTTTCAACAAAGTGGTAAATTGTGGTAAAAAGTGGGAAATTTATTTTTACTTTTACCGCACAAAGGAAAAAATCACTATGAATAGCCTATTTGGAGTATATGAATGCAATGCAGATGCAAAAGGACGTGTAATGCTTCCTGTTGCATTTAAAAAGCAGCTTACAAAAGAGCTTAAAGCAGGTTTTGTGATGAAGCGAAGCATTTTCAGTAAGTCGCTTGAGCTGTATCCAATGGCTACATGGAATGAAATGGTAAAGGATGTAAACAAGCTGAACAAGTTTGTAAAAAAGAATGTTGAATTTATCAGAATGTTTAACTACGGTGTAGTTCCTGTAGAACTTGATGCTTCCGGTCGTCTGTTAATTTCAAGAGATATGATGACTTTTTCCGGAATCAATAAAAATGTGATGATGGCTGCTGCCGGTGATAGGATTGAAATTTGGGATACCAAAGCTTACGAGAAATTTATTAATGAGGGTACTGCGAATTTTGAAAAGTTGGCGGAGGATGTAATGGGAGGTATTAATCCGACACCCGGCGAATAGATGAAGTATCACCAACCCGTTCTTTTAAAAGAGTGTATTGATGGTTTAGACATTAATCCAAAAGGCATTTATGTTGATGTAACCTTTGGTGGTGGTGGACATTCAAGAGAAATACTAAAGCACCTTACTACAGGTAAGCTTTACGCTTTTGATCAGGATGAAGATGCCGCTAAAAATAAAATTGATGATGAACGATTTATACTTATCAAACAAAATTTCAGATACCTGAAAAATTTTTTGAAGATGTATAATGCGTTACCCATTGACGGTTTACTTGCTGACTTAGGGGTTTCATCCCACCAGTTTGATGAAGCTGACAGAGGATTTTCTACCCGTTTTGATGCCAAATTGGATATGAGGATGGATCGTAATTCAAAGTTGACAGCCGCGGATATTCTGAATACTTATAGTGAAGAGGAGTTAAAGTGCGTTTTTAAGAACTACGGTGAAGTGGACAATGCGGGAAGATTAGCCTATCAGATTTTTCATTCGAAAAAGGAAAAGCACATTGAAACCGTAAATGATTTGAAAGTGGCGATAGAAAAATGTGTAAAGCGCGGGCGTGAAAATCAATATTACGCACAGGTATTTCAAGCCTTGCGAATTGAAGTTAATAAAGAATTGGATGTGTTGAAGGATCTATTGATGCAATGCTCGGAGGTGTTAAAACCAGGTGGACGATTGGTTGTGATTTCATATCAGTCTTTAGAGGACAGATTAGTAAAAAACATAATACGTAGTGGAAAATTTGAAGGGGAAGTTGAAAAAGATTTTTTTGGAAACCAACTTACTCCATTTAAAGCGATAACACGTAAACCAATAGTACCAAGTGATGCGGAGATTACAGAAAACAGCAGGGCTCGCAGCGCAAAATTAAGAATAGCCGAAAAAAATAATTGAACAATTAAACAATAAGCAATTAAACAATAGATGAATTACCTACTGAAATAAATGAAAAATAAATTCAAAGAACAAACACCGCCAGAAGCACTTGATAAACCTGTCGTTCCTAAAAAGGAAAATAAGATAGTGCGATCTGTAGCGAGTGTTGTTAGTGGGAATTTTCTTTCAAAGGAAGTGACAATAAATAATTTTCCCTTTGTTTTTTTTTTAGCCTTTCTGGCTGTTTGTTATATCGCTAACGGTTATTATGCCGATGATCAGGTTCGAAAAGTAAATATCCTGACAAATGAAATTAAAGAATTAAGAACACAGTATATAGTAGAAAAAGATTCATTAGTAATAAAAAGCAAACAAACAGAAGTAGCAAAAGCATTGGCAATAAAACAAACGGGCATAGTGGAAAGTGTTGTGCCACCTAAAAAAATTCTGGTTCATTCAGTTAAAACAAATTCTCAAAACGATTAAATAAATTGGAAATAAAAAAAGACATATTGTGGCGTGTATACCTGATATACTTCTTAATATGCATTTTTGGTGTCGCTATCATTTACAAAATTTCTGTTATCCAGTTTTCTGAAGGAGATCAATGGCGCTCCAAATCAAAAAATTTTTCTACCAAATTGTTTGATGTTGAGGCTATACGAGGAAACATATATGATGACAACGGAATCCTATTAGCTACTTCCCTACCCTATTATGAAGTAGGAGTAGATGTAAATACAGATGCCATCACTAAAGATATTTTTTATGACAATGTTGATTCCCTGGCGTATTCCTGTTTTAAATTGTTTCAGGACAAATCGCAAAAAGAGTACAAAAAAATATTGGTAAAAGCCCGTAAAGATGGTAATAGATGGGTAACGCTCCAACGGGGAGTTTCCTATACTGAATTACAATTAATAAAAAAATTTCCACTTCTTCGCAAGGGACGTAACAAAGGCGGTTTTACTTATATCCAAACAAACAAACGTGAACGCCCCTTTCAGAATTTGGCGGCACGTACCATTGGAAAGTATAATGAGGCGGGAACCGGTAAATCATACGGATTAGAAGTAGCTTTTAATAATTATTTACAAGGCGAAAGTGGGCAGCGTGTAATGCAAAAAATTGCCGGAGGCGTTTGGAAACCAGTAAATGATGAAAATGAAGTAACACTCGAAGATGGGGCTGATGTGGTATCTACAATTGATATTAATATCCAGGACGTAGCGGAAAATTCATTAATGAATTGTCTGGAAAAACATGGTGCCGATCACGGTTGCCTGGTTTTGATGGAAATAAAATCAGGTGGAATAAAAGCCATTGCCAATCTGACACGAAATAATAAAGATAGTTCAATGTATGTGGAGAACTTGAATTATGCCGTAGGCGTTGCAACCGTTCCAGGATCTACAATAAAGTTAGCCTCTCTGGTTGCGGTAATGGAAGATTATAATGTAAAGCTGGAGGAAATTGTAGACATAGGAAATGGTACCTGCTTTTTTAGTAATAAAAAAGTGAGTGACGCTGAAGCTCCTGAAAAAAGTAAACTTTCCGTTCTTGAAATTTTCGAACACTCTTCTAACGTAGGTGTCTCAAAATTAATCACACGCTATTACGCAAAAGAGCCGCAAAAATTTATTGATCGATTGTGCAAAATGAATTTGAATTCTCCACTAAACATAAGCATCCCGGGAGAAGCTGTTCCTTATTTTAAAAATACAGATGATAAAACATGGTCGGCAATCTCTTTACCCTGGATAAGTCATGGCTATGAATCACGTATCACACCCTTGCAAATTCTGACTTTTTATAGTGCAATTGCAAATAATGGAAAAATGATGCGCCCCATGTTTGTAAAAGAAGTACGTAAGCGAGGTGTTACAATTAAAACTTTTGATCCGGAAGTTATCAATTCATCCATCTGTTCACAACCAACAATTGATAAAGCAAAAGTTATGATGGAAGGTGTTGTATTAAATGGCACTGGAAGAGCTTTAAAAGCCGCTAATTATCAAATAGCTGGGAAAACGGGTACTGCTCAAATCGGAATTGTAAATGGTAAAATGACTTATCAGGCATCATTTGTAGGCTATTTCCCCGCGGATAATCCAACGTATGCTTGCATAGTTGTAGTGAGTGCGCCAAGCGGAGATGTCTATTATGGTGGCGCTGTAGCTGGTCCTGTTTTTAAAGATGTTGCTGATAAAGTGTATTCTACCAGTTTGGAAATTCATAAAGAGATTAATGCTGTACAGCCCCAATATGCCCTGAAAGCACCCACTGTAAAAAATGGATCGCAATCAGAAATTCAAAATGTATTGAATACCCTAAAGATTAAAAACAATACAAATGATGGTAAGGCCGAGTGGGTATTGAGTTCAACAATTGATTCTACATCAGTTAAGATGGTTACCAACAAAATTGAAGATGAGTTAAAAAGTGGAATTGTTCCTGATTTAGCCGGTATGACAGCAAGAGATGTTTTGTTCTTACTAGAAAACAATAATTATATGAGGGTAAAACTAAGTGGCAGTGGGGCTGTCGCTAAACAATCATTAAATGCGGGAACAATATTCACAAAAGGGACACAAATAGAATTAACACTTCTGTAGTGAAACTATTTACAAACATATTATAATTTTTTTTCAGCAGACTCTTACCAGCACATGAAATTATTAAAAGACATACTTTATAAAGTTGGATTAATTGAAGTAATTGGATCAACCAATGAACCAATTACTTCAATTAGTTTCGATTCACGAAAAATTAAAAAAAACAGTCTGTTTATTGCTGTTAAAGGAACGTTAAGCGATGGGCATAAATATATTGATGAAACTATCGCCAAAGGTGCCGTTGCTGTTTTATGTGAAGAGTTGCCCGACACTATTAATGATAAAATTACTTATATAAAGGTAAATAACACTTCTATCGCGCTGGGAATTGTTGCAAGTAATTTTTATGACAATCCTTCCGAAAACATTACTCTTGTTGGTGTTACCGGAACAAATGGAAAAACAACAACAGTAACCTTACTCTTTAATTTATTTCGGAAGCTAGGCTACAACGTTGGATTGATGTCTACGGTAACCAATCAAATCAACGACACGCCTATTCCATCAACACATACAACACCTGACGCTATTCAGTTAAATGAACTGCTTCGCGAGATGTTGAATAACGGCTGTACTCACTGTTTTATGGAAGTAAGCTCGCATGCGGTAATGCAAAATCGAATTGCCGGGATTCACTTTACCGGAGCTGTTTTTACAAACATCACGCACGACCATTTAGATTATCACAAAACATTTCATGAATATATAAAAGCTAAAAAACGTTTTTTTGATATGTTGGGATCAACTGCATTTGCCCTTACAAATAAAGACGATGCGAACGGAGAGATAATGTTGCAAAATACAAAAGCGACAAAAAAAACATATTCCCTTCATGCAATGTCAGACTACAGATGCAAAGTAGTGGAAAATCAATTCAGCGGTTTGCTTCTGAATATCGATAAAACAGAAGTATGGAGTAAACTCATCGGGAACTTTAATGCTTATAACCTTTTAGCTGTGTATGCGACAGCGGTTTTATTAAAAGAGGATAAAACAAATGTGCTCACTACCTTAAGCACATTGAGTTCGGTAGAGGGACGTTTTCAATATGTAACCACAGAGAAAGGAATAATTGGAATTGTTGATTATGCACATACTCCTGATGCATTGATGAATGTATTAAAAACAATTAATGATATACGTACCGGGAATGAACAAGTGATTACCGTAGTTGGTTGCGGCGGCGACCGTGATGCCGCTAAGCGTCCCATTATGGCGAAAATAGCCTGTGATTTGAGCAACAAGGTAATTCTTACTTCTGATAATCCGCGCAGCGAAGAACCTGATACAATTATTAAGCAGATGGAAAAAGGAGTAGACGCGGTAAATCATAAAAAAACGCTTCTCATTACCAACAGAGCGGAAGCTATTAAAACAGCTTGTTCCATAGCAAATGCGGGCGACATAGTACTTATAGCAGGTAAAGGGCATGAAAAATATCAAGAAGTAAAAGGAGTGAAGCATCCATTTGATGATATGCTGGTGTTAAAAGAAAATTTAAAATTATTTGAAAAATAATGTTCTACTATCTATTTGAATTTCTAGATAAACGATTTGATTTTCCGGGTGCCGGCGTGTTTCAATACATATCCTTTCGTGCGGCGATGGCGCTAATTATTTCATTGTTGATTTCTATGGTATTTGGGAAACTCATAATTGATTTTATTCAGAAAAAACAAGTTGGGGAAACAGTGCGTGACCTGGGACTGGATGGTCAACTACAGAAAAAAGGAACCCCTACAATGGGTGGCTTAATAATCCTTTCAGCTATTGTCATCCCTACCTTATTGTTCGCGAAATTACATAATGTATATATCCTTTTAATGCTTTTATCAACTGTATGGCTTGGTGCAATAGGGTTTTTGGATGATTATATAAAAGTATTTAAAAAAAATAAAAATGGACTGGCAGGAAAGTTCAAGGTGTTAGGGCAGGTAGGAATAGGACTAATTGTCGGGGTTACACTTTATTTTCACAATGATGTAGTAGTTCGTGATCGTGTTCACAGTAGTGGTAAAAGTGCCTATACAATTGAAGCCGTCAATGATTCTTCTCAATTCAGCAAAATGCCCGTTTATTCATTGGTAGACACTAAATCAATGAAAACTACTATACCATTTGTGAAAAACAATGAATTTGATTACTCCTGGTTGCTTGCATTTTTAGGTGATGGTTATCAAAAATGGGCATGGTTAATATTCATTCCGATTGTTATTATAATTGTTACAGCTGTATCCAATGGCGCAAATATTACAGATGGTATTGACGGTCTGGCAACTGGAACCTCCGCAATCATAGGCGTTACATTAGGAATATTAGCCTACGTTTCCGGTAACAGAATATTCGCTGATTACCTGAACATCATGTATATCCCAAATTCGGGTGAACTGGTAATTTTTATAGCCGCATTTGTCGGAGCTTGTGTCGGATTTTTATGGTACAACTCTTTCCCTGCTCAGGTATTTATGGGAGATACAGGTAGTTTGGCGCTGGGGGGCATCATCGCTGTTTTCGCTATCGCTATCCGTAAAGAACTTCTTATTCCAATACTCTGTGGTGTTTTCCTTGTTGAAAATCTTTCAGTCATACTGCAAGTATTTGTTTTTAAACGGAGGAAGAAAAAATTCGGAATCGAATATGCCCGGGAACATCGGTTTTTAAAGATGGCTCCCCTTCATCATCATTATCAAAAATTAGGAATGCATGAATCAAAAATTGTTTCCAGATTTTGGATTATAGGAATTATGCTCGCAGTATTAACCATTGTAACCTTGAAGTTGAGATAAAATGAAACGCTTAGTGATACTTGGTGGTGGAGAAAGCGGTGTTGGTGCCGCTGTACTCGCGCAAGAAAATGGATTTGATGTTTTTCTTTCCGATAAGGGAAAAATAAAAGACAAACATAAAAATGTTCTTTTAAAATACAAAATTAAGTGGGAAGAAGAAAAACATACCGAAGACTTGATATTAAATGCTGACGAAGTAATAAAAAGCCCCGGTATTCCTGATAAAGCGGAGCTAATAAAAGATCTGCATAAAAAAAGAATCCCTGTGATTTCAGAAATCGAATTTGCAGGACGTTATACCAAGGCAAAAAAAATATGCATTACCGGCAGCAATGGAAAAACAACAACAACATTGCTTATTTATCACATACTAAAAAAAGCGGGATTAAATGTTGCATTGGGTGGAAATGTTGGAAAAAGTTTTGCAATGCTGGTGGCTGAAAATGCTTGTCAGCCCGATAAAAAAGATTTTGATTATTACATATTGGAGTTAAGCAGTTTTCAGTTGGATGGAATGTTTGATTTCAGGGCGGATATAGCAGTATTGCTGAATATTACACCCGACCACTTAGACAGGTATAATTATGAAATGCAAAATTATGTTGATTCAAAATTGAGAATCATGCGTAATCAAACAGAGAAGGATGCATTTATTTTTTGCGTTGATGATCCAATAATAGTAAAGGAATTAGCGAAAAAAATTATTAAAGCCCGACAATATCCTTTTTCAATTAAACAAAAAGTAGAATTGGGGGCTTACTTAAACGAAAATAATCAACTAATAATAAACACAAATAACACAAATCCTTTATCTATGACAATTCAAGAACTTGCACTTCAGGGTAAACACAACATCTACAACTCAATGGCAGCTGGAGTTACCAGCAAATTAATTGAAATCAGAAAGGAAACAATCCGCGAAAGTCTTTCTGATTTTCATAATATTGATCACAGGCTGGAGTTGGTCGGTAATGTACACGGCATAGAGTTTATCAACGACTCAAAAGCTACCAATGTAAATTCAACGTGGTATGCTTTAGAGAGTATGGAAAACCCTGTAATTCTTATTCTTGGCGGTGTTGATAAAGGAAATGATTATTCGATGCTGAATGAATTGGTAAAAGAAAAAGTAAAAGCAATAATTTGTTTGGGTGCTGACAACAAAAAAATAATAAAAGCATTTGGCGGAATGGTAGAAACTGTTTTAGAAGCTAACTCCGCAAAAGAAGCGGTAGCTCAGGCATACAAAATAGGCAAGAAAGGAGATACTGTGTTATTATCGCCTGCCTGCGCGAGTTTCGACTTGTTTGAAGATTATGAAGATAGAGGGACGCAATTTAAACAAGCGGTAAGAGCATTGTAATACATCTCCTCATAATCCCATCCCCACATGAGAAAGAGAAGGAGTAGGACAAAATGTTAAATGTTAAAAGAAGTAAAGTGAATTTATTCAAATATATAAAAGGAGATAAGGTTATCTGGACGGTAGTATTACTACTTTCCCTTTTATCTATTTTGGTTGTATATAGTTCTGTTATCGCAATAGCTTACCGCTATAAAGGTGGCGATACGAGTTCATTTTTAATCAAACATGTTTGTATTATCAGCTCTGGAATTATGCTGATGTATTTCGTGCATAAAGTGAAATATGGCTATTTTTCAAGAATATCACAGCTAGCTATTTATATTGCCGCTCCATTATTATTGTATACATTAGTTTATGGATTAAGAGCAGGGGACGCCAGCCGCTGGTTAGTAATTCCAGGTACATCACTAACTTTTCAAACCTCAGATTTTGCTAAACTTGCCTTGATAACTTATGTCGCGAGGATGTTATCCATCAAACAAAATGTTGTTAAAGATTTTAAAAAAGCGTTTTTACCCATCGTGATTCCTGTAGCAATTATCTGTGCCCTTATTTTGCCATCTAATTTCTCTACCGCAGCATTATTATTTATGACCTGCTTTGTACTTATGTTCATCGGAAGAATGAATGCAAAACACATGTTTTTGTTAATAGGATCGGGTATTTTTGTTGGCTTACTAATAGCCGTATTGATTTTTAATTTCCCAAATGCAATCCCCCGTGGCGCCACGTGGAAAGCACGCATAGAAAGTTTTAGCAGCGGAAATAGTGAAAGTAATTTTCAGGCGGAGCAAGCTAAAATTGCTATCGCTACCGGCGGTATAATGGGTAAAGGTCCCGGTAATAGTATGCAGCGAAATTTTTTACCACAAGCCTCATCCGATTTCATTTTTGCCATTGTTATTGAAGAATGGGGGCTTATTGCTGCCGTGATTATTGTCTTTTTATACTTGGTTTTATTGTTTCGCGGAGTTCGTATCGCGAATAAAAGTGAACGAACATTTGGAAGTTTACTTGCAATCGGATTAACATTTAGTTTGGTATTTCAAGCGATGATTAATATGGCGGTTGCCGTAAATTTATTCCCTGTAACTGGTCAGCCATTGCCATTGATTAGTATGGGAGGTACATCTATATGGTTCACAAGTATCGCAATCGGAATGATACTAAGTGTTAGTCGTGAAAACGAAACTACGGAGAAAGGAGGCGAACTTGCAATCGCTTAAGATAATTGTGAGCGGCGGCGGAACGGGAGGACATATTTTCCCCGCCATTGCCATTGCCAATGCCATAAAAGCATTGCGACCCGATGCCAAATTTTTATTTGTTGGCGCTGAAGGCAAAATGGAAATGGAAAAAGTTCCCGCTGCCGGATATAAAATTGAAGGGCTTTGGATTAGCGGTTTTCAGAGAAAATTTACCCTGTCTAATTTGGCTTTCCCTTTTAAACTAATCAGCAGTTTACTGAAAGCGAAAAAAATTCTCAAAACATTTAAACCAAATGCTGTTATCGGTACCGGAGGGTTTGCCAGCGGACCTATGTTACAAGTAGCCGCTAATAAGGGAATAATTACTGTGATACAAGAACAAAATTCATATCCGGGAATTACTAACAAAATTCTTTCCAAAAAGGTAAATAAAATTTGTGTGGCTTATTCCGGCATGGAAAAATATTTTCCGAAAGAGAAAATTTTATTGACAGGGAACCCTATCCGACAAGATATATTATCCTTAGAAGGAAAGTGGGATAAAGGATTGAAGTTTTTTGGATTAAGCGCAGAAAAAAAAACAATTTTAGTAATTGGTGGAAGCCTAGGAGCACGTACTATAAATGAAAGCATTCTAAAGTGTCTGGAAGAATTTAAAAAAAACAATATTCAATTAGTATGGCAAACCGGAAAAGGGTTTTATGAAACAGCAAAACAAGCAGTTAATAAATATGAAAGTAACGGAATTAAAGCATTTGATTTTATTCAAAAAATGGATTATGCCTACGCTGTTGCCGATATTGTGATTTCACGTGCCGGCGCCATTTCTGTTTCGGAATTATGTTTGGTAAAAAAACCTTGTATTCTCATTCCTTCGCCAAATGTTGCGGAAGATCACCAAACAAAAAATGCAATGGCACTGGTTAACAAAAATGCCGCGATATTAATTAAGGATAGTGAAGCACGTGAAGAACTCTGCAAAGAATCGTTAGCATTAATTAGGGATAGTGATCAATGTCTTAAGTTATCTAAAAACATTGGACAGATGGCTTTTCAGGATTCGGCAAATAGAATTGCAAATGAAGTGTTGAGTTTGATAAATAATAAATAGTATTGAAATGTGAGATGTGAGATGTGAGATGTGAGATGTGAGATGTGAGATGTGAGATGTGAGAAAAAAAATAAGATTATAAACAAAATCGCTTTCTCAAATAATGAGTTTTAGATCGGATATAATGGACTTAAATAAAATGAATTGTGTTTATTTTCTTGGAATTGGTGGCATTGGAATGAGCGCCTTGGCACGCTATTTTAATGCAATGGGGAAGAGTGTGAGTGGATATGATAAAACACGTACAAAGCTTACCGATAAATTAATCGCGGAAGGAATTGATATACATTTTGAAGATGATTTGAATTTGATTTCTGAAAACTTTAAATCTCAAATCTCAAATCTCAAATCTCAAATCTTAGTTGTTTACACCCCTGCCATTCCAAAGGATCACAAGGAATTAAATTATTTTATAACCAATAATTTTAATATAAAAAAACGTGCTGAAGTATTGGGGATGATTACCGATACTTCCTATACGATAGGAGTTGCCGGGACACATGGGAAAACAACAACTTCTTCATTAATAGCCCATATTTTAAAAACTGCAAAGCTTGACCCATCCGCATTTTTAGGTGGGATCACTCAAAATTACAATACAAATTTACTTTTGAGCGAGAAATTAAAGGTCTCAAATCTCAAATCTCAAATCTCAAATATTGTTGTTGCAGAAGCTGATGAATACGATCGCTCCTTTCTAACCCTTCATCCCGAAATAGCGGTTATTACCTCTGTGGATGCTGATCATCTGGATATTTATGGAGATAAAAAATACATGGAAGAATCATATTCTTTGTTTGCCAGTCAGGTAAAATCTAAGTTAATTCTTAAGAAAAGCATTGAAAATACTATTGTACGGGGGAAAGAAGCTATTACCTATTCTGTGAATGATACCACAGCTGATTACTTCGCAAAAAATATTAAAATTGAACATGCCGCATACCAGTATGATGTGGTTTTACCAACAGGAATATTTAAAAACATGACCTTAGGAACACCTGGTTTGCACAATGTAGAAAATTCAATTGCTGCCATTGCTGTTGCTTGCCTCATGAATGTTTCAGAAAACATTATTCGTGAAGCTTTGAAGACTTTCCTTGGAGTGAAAAGACGGTTTGATTACCAGATAAAAACAGAAAAATTGATTTTCATTGATGATTATGCGCATCATCCCGCGGAACTGAAAGCTTGTATTAACTCAGCAAAAGAAATGTTTCCTGATAAAAAAATTACCGGAATATTTCAACCTCATTTGTTTACACGCACACGTGATTTTGCAAATGATTTTGCCCAAAGCCTCGATTTATTGGACGAATGCATCTTAATGGAAATTTACCCTGCACGTGAACTGCCAATTGAAGGTGTGAGTTCAAAAATGTTGTTGGATAAAATGAAATCGGGAAATAAAAGCATTTGTCAGAAAAAAGATTTAGTGAGAGAAATTTGCAACCGTAAACTGGATGTGTTGTTAACACTAGGAGCTGGAGATATTGATACATTTGTAGAACCCTTGAAAAATGAATTAAAAAAAAGAATTGAGATCTGAGTATTGAGATTGGAATGGTCTTACATCACAATACTCACATCTCAATACTAAAATAATACAATTGAAAAAAGTAAAAAAAATATTACTCATTACACTATGGTCAACTTTGATTATAGGCTTATTGGTAAGTATGGGTTTTGTAAATAAAGAACAAGATTCATTGCTATGCAAAAGCCTTGATATTAAAGTTAATCAGGATGACGATCTGTATTTTTTAAATAAAATGGATATCGCAAAACTGATTTTGGATAGAGGGGACTCTATTATAGGTCAGCCTAAATCAACTGTTAATATACCCGCAATAAAACACGCGCTGAATAGTCATGCAGATATTGCAAATGCTGAAGTATATCTCACTATTGACGGAAGGTTAAAAGTGGAAGTGATTCAACGCAAACCTTTGCTTCGTATTATTAATGTTAATGGCGATAGTTATTATTTAGATAATGAAGGGAAGTTAATGCCCCTCTCAGATAAATATACGGCAAAAGTTTTAGTTGCAAATGGTAATATTTTAGAATCTTACGGCACAAATTATATGTATTCTATCAGCGCTTTATCAAAAAATATGAAGAGAAAAAAAAGCACAATGCTTGATGAGTTATATGCAATGGCAGTATATATAAATGCGGATGAATTTTGGAAATCGCAGATCCAACAAATTTATGTTAATAGTGATATGGATATGGAAATTGTGCCAATGGTAGGAAATCAAAAAATAATTTTTGGAGATACCGCATCAATGGATGAAAAATTTAAAAAGCTGATGACCTTTTATCAACAAGGCTTAAACACAACCGGTTGGTGGGAAAAATATTCAATCATAAATTTGAAATTTAAAAATCAAATTGTGTGTACAAAAAAAGAAATAGTTAAACCGACAATACAAAATAAAATAATTAAAACAATCTAGATTCCTGCTTGTGCAGGATTGTAGGCGCTAATAAATAGATCACAATGGAACCATCAGAAATTGTAGTAGGCTTAGACATCGGAACAACAAAAATTGTCGCCATTGTTGGGCGCAGAAACGAGTTCGGGAAAATTGAAATACTTGGCATGGGCAAATCCGAATCTTTTGGAGTTGCGCGCGGTGTAGTTCAAAATATTGACAAAACAGTCGATGCTATAAAATCAGCTGTTGCTGAAGCAAGCGCTAAATCAGCTGTTGATATTAAATCAGTAAACGTTGGCATTGCCGGTCAACACATAAAAAGTGTTCAACATCGTGGTATCAAAACCCGGTCGAGTGTTGAAGAGGAGATATCGCAAAAAGATATAGATTCTTTAATTGAGGACATGTTCAAACTAGTGATGCAACCTGGTGAACAAATTATACATGTGCTACCACAAGAATATATTATTGACAATGAACAAGGAATTAAAAACCCGATAGGCATGTCAGGTATTCGGTTGGAAGCTAATTTTCATATCATTACCGGACAAATGGCGGCGGCACGCAATATTTATAAATGCGTAGAGAAAGCCGGATTAGAAGTGTCGGATTTAACAATAGAGCCTCTCGCTTCCGCTGATGCGGTATTAAGTGATGAGGAAAAAGAAGCTGGTGTTGTTTTAGTTGATATTGGTGGTGGAACAACGGATGTAGCTATTTTTCAGGATGGAATTATTCGTCATACCGCTGTTATTCCATTTGGTGGTAATGTAATAACAGAGGATATTAAAGAAGGTTGCACCATTATAAAGAGTCAGGCGGAATTATTAAAAATAAAATTTGGTTCGGCTTTGGCAAGTGAGAATCAGGAAAATGAAATTGTTTCCATTCCTGGATTGAGAGGCCGTCCGCATAAGGAAATTTCAGTAAAAAATTTGTCAGCAATTATTCAAGCGAGAATGGAAGAAATTGTGGAGCATGTATTCTACGAAATTAAAAATTCAGGTTACGAAAAAAAATTAATTGCCGGCATTGTAATTACCGGTGGTGGCGCACAGCTAAAACATGTTACACAATTGGTGGAATATATCACAGGAATGGATTCCCGTATTGGATATCCGAATGAGCATTTGGCAAAAAGTAATGAAGATATCACAAATCCAATGTTTGCCACTTCGGTTGGACTAATCATGAAAGGGTTAGAAAAAATTGACAAACAAAGCCATAAGGTTGTAAAGGAAGAACCTGTCGGTCAAATTAAAGGGTATTCAAAAGAGAAATCTTCCGGTTGGATTGAAAAATTAAAAAACTTTTTTGATGAGGACTCAGGGCAACAATAGAAGCCCTTACCCTGCCATCGCTCTAGTTTTATTGAAATAATCTTTAATAAAAAAGTATCAAACAATTCCTTCTGTTGCCCATGGACATTGGTTCTTCCTCTCTTGAAGAAGATTTTTCAGAGTTGAATATTAACATCTTATAGTTAGTAACTAACAGAACTTACACTTAAACTACATTAAAAAAAAAAGCAATTTTAGCCTTCGAAAGACAATACTATCTGCTAAATACAATAATACCAACCGTTATAAACAAAAAACAAAATGATGAAATTTGATTTAAACCAAGACAACTCTTCTATTATTAAAGTAATTGGAGTAGGTGGCGGCGGAAGTAACGCTGTCAATCATATGTACAAGCAAGGCATTAAAGGTGTTGATTTTATTGTTTGCAATACCGATCAGCAATCATTAGATATTAGTCCGGTTCCTTCAAAAATAGTTTTGGGAGTAAGCTTAACCAAAGGTCGTGGCGCCGGCTCTTTACCTGAAGTTGGTAAAAAAGCCGCGATGGAAAGCATCGAAGAAATAAAAGGAATTTTAGCGAACAATACCGAAATGGTGTTTATCACAGCCGGTATGGGCGGAGGTACCGGAACAGGCGCTGCTCCTGTTATCGCAAAAGCCGCTAAAGAATTAGGAATTTTAACTGTTGGTATTGTTACGATTCCTTTTGGTTTTGAAGGGAAAAAGCGTAAAGCACAAGCGGATGCCGGGTTAGAAGAATTAAAACAAAATGTAGATACATTACTTGTAATCAGTAATGATAAATTGCGCGAGATATACGGGAATTTAAAAGTCACTGAAGCTTTTGGTCATGCTGATGATGTTTTATCTACTGCTGCGAAAGGCATTGCAGATATCATTACCACTACATTGCAAATCAATACCGATATCAATGACGTGAAAACGGTTATGAAAAATAGCGGTGTAGCCATCATGGGTTCCGCACTTGCTTCAGGCGAATGTCGTGCATTGCGTGCTGTAGAACAAGCTATGGCATCACCATTGTTAAACGATAGCGACATCAGAGGAGCACGTTATGTATTAGTTAATATTACCTGTGGCGAAGATGAAATTACAATGGATGAGTTGGGTGAAATAACTGATTATATACAGGATGCAGCAGGTCAGACTGCTGAAGTAATTAAAGGGTATGGGGTAGATTTATCTTTGGGCGATAAAGTAAGTGTGACTATTATCGCGACCGGTTTTGACGCTAAGGGCGATGTAAATAATCAATTTGTAAAAGCTCCGGAAAAGATCATACACATATTAGATAAAGAGCCGAATAAAACAGAATCTACTTTTGTTCCTCCTGTTGTTCTTCCCTTTAAAGCGGAAGAAATGACCTCTTACATTAAACAGGTAGATGAGGCTTTAGCTTCTGAATGGACGAGCGATCCTGAGTGTACAGCTCCTATTGTAAATGAAGAAAAAGAAAAATTAACCTCTGAGGCTTTTTCTTTTATCAGAGAAGAAAAAACTGAAATTGAAAACGAACCTGAACAAGTTCCTTTTGAATTTGAGATAATGAATACCAGCAATTCTATTTCAACGGAAGCTCCATCTCTGATTGATGATTCAATTGATGAACCATTTTTAAAATCTGAATCTGTAGTTGAAAACCAGAAAAATATTATTGTAACAAAAGTTCAGAACGAAGAACAATTAAAAAAAGCGCAAGCTCGTATTTCACAGATAAAAGATTATAATTTCAGAGGATTAAAATCTCAAAATGCATTATCAGAATTAGAAACCGTGCCGGCTTATGTAAGAAAAAATGTAAATCTTGATTCAACGCCGCACTCTTCCGAATCACAAGTGTCTCGTTATACCTTATCGGAAGGAGAAAACAAACAAGCGGAAATTAAGCCAAACAATGCATTTTTACATGATAATGTAGATTAATTCTCTAAACTTTAAAAAATAAAATGCCCGTTCCCACTAATTCAGAACGGGCATTTTGATTTTTTATACGAGTGAACGAATGAATTATTGAGTAATGTCACACCCATTCCTGTCGATTGTAAGAGTTGATTTCAGTAGTTATTAATGAAGCGGAACTTGCTTCCTCCATTATTTTCAACTTCCTAAATAAATTACGTGCAATAAATATTCCCGCAATTGCAAAAGGAATAATTATTAGTTCTACAATCCATACCCGACTGATAATACCTTTCTGCGCAAGAACACCAAAGAAATCAACAGATGCATGAAACAAGATTGCAAAGAAATAATATTTATACTTACCACTTACGACTCCGTAAAACACCATCATAGTCATTCCTATCTGCATCATCAAAGCCATACAGCGTTCAGATAATCCCATCATTACATTCGTAAAATCAATGGCAAAAATGGAATCTTTTATTTCCTTTATTTGGGTAGAAGGAATATTCTTTATGCTCAGCATCGCCTCAAATCCGCCGTGATTAATTAGTACAGCCATTACCAAAACACTTACCGCCTGAATACCACCAACCAGCAAAAACTCTATTCCACCATGACCGAGTCCATAAGCGATGCCATCTGATGGAGAATGGTATTTTTTTAAAATGAATTTAAAAATAATTAATCTTCCTGTTTCTTCAAATAAAGCGGCAGCCATACAACCATACGTAGCATAAATCCAGGGGTTTTCCAACAAAGATTTTGTATAGTCATTGGTTTTTAAAAAATACAGGTGCATTAATTTTTCCAGAATTAGTACAAAAAGAAAAAATACTCCCGCACCTGCAAAGAAGGGCGCCAACTTTATCTTCATGTACTTTCTGTTAATCAATACAGGTAGCAAACAAGGTATAATGATTCCTAATAATGCAAATAGTATCATTGCTGTATATTGAGATGATGTTATCATTTGGATTAACGATTTAATTATTATAACTGCTTAAGGTAAAAGTATTTTTTTTTCTATTTTCTACCAATAAAAAAAACCTTTTCCAAAGTTTGAAACTTTGGGAAAGGTTAACTATACAAGTCTATCGGGAAGTAAAGTAGGTTGATGTGAGAAGGGAAATGCGGCTTATGGGTTAATCAGCATCAACCGCACTGAGTAAATCTTATTACCAACAATTATTTTCCCTAAATATACCCCATCCGGCAAATTTCCCCTGTTAATTATAATTTGTTTTTTGTTGGAAAAACTCTTTATTTCTTTTACAACTACTTTATCTGTTACCTCTTTGCCAAGTATATCATACAATTCAATGCCTACTCGCACATCCGCAACATTAGTTTCAAATTGAAATGTGACATCCATGTTAGAAGGGTTCGGATAAACAACAATATCCTTCATGTAAATAGCATTTTCATTAATTCCTGTATTTGGTATATTGACAATAAAAGCGCTATCAATCTTTGCAATAAACAAGTCATTATCCGAAACCCCCGTTATGGGATGGGTTCCAAATGTAGCCGCAGTACTAAAATATCCTGTTGTATAACAACTACCTAATTTACTAACTGTTACCCCTCTTGCTACGTCCGGATTTACTCCTCCACCTTTTACAACCCATTTAGCTTTCCCATAATAATCAAACCCCGCCACAAAAGCATCATCCTGATAACCACCTGTCATAGGAATAGTATCAAACTGAGCCGCAATAAAAAAAGAACCCGCCACATAGCTATTACCTGCAGTATCAGTAGTTATTGCATAGCCAATATCATCGTGCACCCCCCCCTCCTTTTTAACCCATACCAGATCTCCTTTGTAATCGTATTTCCCTACAAAAATATCTTCTCCTCCATAACTTGAAAGTGTAAGGGTATCTAGTCCGCCACCAAATAATGAATTTCCACTAAAAAATCCTGTAATATGAGTAGTACCTGCGGAATCAGAAATTATTGCCTTTCCTTCATCTGCGAAAGTCCCACCTGCTCTTTTCGCCCATACAGCATTACCGATGGCATCGTATTTTGCCAAAAGGATATCACTACTACCTGCACTTGTAAGATTAGATGTTCCTAAATTAATTGTGCCGTTAAAAAACCCCGTAACATAACAATTACTGGCACCGTCTGAACTAATACTAATTCCTCTGTCATCACCAGGTCCTCCCGAATTACGAACCCACAAGAATGCACCGGTATTATCATATTTTGCGACAAAAATATCATAATTTCCAGCGCTGGTCATGGGAGAGCTGGTGCCAAAAGTTGCTGTATTCCTGAATGCCCCTGTAATATAACAATTACCTAATTTGTCAATATTAACACCACTTCCCACATCCCAGCCAGTTCCTCCGCCACTGTTTACCCAAAGACAGGTCCCATTGGGATCATATTTCGCAACAAATACATCATAATCACCGCTGCTGGTAACAGTATGAGTACCGAAAGTAGCTGTAAGGGAAAAAAGACCGACAACATAAATATTACCTGCCGTATCACACGTAATTCCATTGCCATAATCATAGTTTTCTCCTCCGGCTCTTTTAGCCCAAACGAAATTACCGTTGATATCATATTTCGCAATAAAAATATCACTGGCAAAATCATTGTTTGTTATAACTGCATGTAAGGTAATGGAACCAAAACTTATTGAATCTTCAAACCAGCCAGTGATGTAGCTGTTGCCTGTTTTGTCAGTAGCAATAGCATAAGATTCCACTTTTTGAGGACCTACAGCACTTTTTGCCCAAGCCCAGACTTGTGCGTAGGAAAAAGAGGAAAGCACAGTTAATTGTAATAAAAAAAATAAGGATAAAAGATGTATAGCTTTTTTCATAACGATTGTTTTTAAAAAATGAATTATAATGTATCGGTAGATTGGTTCTGAATAATTTTAGGATGACCTTAACAAATGTACAAAAATCAATTTGAAAATTAAAGAATTTGATAATTACATCAGCAAATTAGCACATAGGCGAATTAGCAAATTATTTCGCTGCCTTATTATTCGCGACAATATATTGTTCAAGAGCCATTGTCATTGAAGGAGCCTTTGGGTTAGGAGCACAAATATCCGCTTTTAAACGAGCCTCTTTAACAGCAAGAGCCGTAGTGGAACCAAAGGTAGCGATGCGCGTTTTATTTTGTTTAAACTTTGGGAAGTTTTTTAATAAGGATTTTATTCCTGATGGACTAAAAAACACTAATACATCATAATTTACGTTTGCTAAATCACTTAAATCACTACAAACAGTACGATACATGACGGCTCTGGTATATTTTATTTTTTGCTCATCCAATTTTTCGGCAATCTCCTCTTTATGAATATCAGAACAGGGTAATAAATATTTTTCATCTTTATGTTTTTTTATAACAACCATCAAATCAAGAATAGATTGTTTACCATGAAATATTTTTCGTTTACGGTATAAAACATATTTTTGAAGATAAAATGCAGTGGACTCTGAAATGCAGCAGTATTTCATGGTTTCAGGAACAGTAATTCGTAATTCCTGACACATTCTGAAATAATGGTCAACGGCACTACGGCTGGTCATAATTACAGCTGTATGTTCTAAAATATTTATTTTTTCTCTTCTGAAATTCAACGCAGAAACGCCTTCTATGTGTATAAAAGGGCGAAAATCAATTTTTACATTGCATTTTTTTGCAAGGTCAAAATAAGGTGATTTTTCACCTTCAGGCTTTGGTTGTGTAACCAATATGGTCTTTATTTTCAATTTCGTAGAGCTATTGTTAAATAAAAAACAAAACAATGCGTCTCCGCTAAGGCTATAGCGACACGCCATATATACTGCAACTTTCCATGGAAATTATTTAACGTAAAGCATAAATAATTTTACCATAATAATAAAAGGTAATATTTCGAGGGTACAAAGATACAAAAATAAATAGATTTTAGAAATCCCAGATCCGTTTAAACCAAGAATAATTCCCCGGATAATCCGTACACAAAGAAAAATGGTTATTATTCCAAGCCCTGTATATATAAAAACCGCTGGCGAAACTTGTTTGACAAATGTCAGGCATATTACTAATGGAAGCATAAATAAACCCAACGTGTTGGAAAATAAAAAAATTGTCATCATATACTCATTTGTTTCTTGCTGTACATGAAATATATATCCAAAAAGCTTAATCACAGCAAACTTAACACAATACGTAACTAAAATCAAAAGAGCTATAACTATTGCTAAAACACCAACATTGTCTCTTCCAAATACAAAAGGATGGAAACCAAAAAAGGGTAGTAACCGACAGATGAATAATGTAAGGGTAGAAATAAAAAAAATTGATAAAAAAACAGAAACTCTGTTACCTATTGTAAGCTCTTCGCGGGACAACTGGTTAGAATAACGGTTTATATAAAATCCCTTTATTATCTGAACTAATTTTTTGTAGTTAGACACGTACATCCATACAAATAATACATATAAAAAGAGTAATACCCCTGTAACCCAATAATCATAATTAGTAATATGAATTTCGGGCTTTGTATTTTTTACGGTTAATAAATTACTTTGAAATAATGAGGGAGCAACCGATGTATCTTTTTCAGTTGCAATTATAGATCTAGTATGTGCTTTTGCACTATCTATAGAACTAATATGTTTGTTTATTTTAATGGGCACGATAATGCAAAAGTAAAAAAATATTGGCGAGTTAAAGATTTTTTGAATTGTAGAATTAAACTCAAAAATTCGGGTGTACGACAAATATCCCTTATTAGTTTAAACCTCTCCCCTGCCCCTCTCCTTTTTCAAGGAGAGGGGCAGGGGAGAGGTTTTGAAGATTCATTTCAAAAAAGGGAAATTTGTCGAACACCCAAAAATTCTTCGGTTTAAAAATTCAACAAATAAATAGTACATTTGCTTCGTAAAATTTATATCACAATGAGCAAAGAAAAAGAAACAAGAAAACCAGGGTTTGCTTTCGGGAAAGAAAACTATCGTATCCTAATAGTAGGAGTTGTAATTGTTGTTATCGGTTATATACTGATGATAGGCGGTGGGTCCGCAGATCCTACTCAATTTCATGCTGATGAAATTTTTAGTACACGTAGAGTGACTATTGCTCCAA
This sequence comes from Bacteroidia bacterium, assembly GCA_036170475.1. Lineage (GTDB taxonomy): Bacteria > Bacteroidota > Bacteroidia > 2-12-FULL-35-15 > 2-12-FULL-35-15 > 2-12-FULL-35-15. The sequence goes on from JAVHPE010000236.1 coordinate 38,974, forward strand.
TTACAATATTGGTGGGCTTTGTGGTAGTACTTTTAGGTATTATGAAAAAAGCGAAAGACTAATTCTGATGTGCTGATGTGAAAATTAATTGATGTGCTGATTAACAATTCACTATAAATAAAAATCATCACATCTTCAAATTAATGCGTCCACCAATCAGCACATTAGCACATCCACTAATCAGCACATCATGACTTACATCCAAGCGTTTATTTTAGCCATCATAGAAGGCATAACAGAGTTTTTGCCTGTTTCATCTACCGGTCACATGATTTTAGCGCAATCACTGATGGAAATGAAAAATCCTGAATTTGCAAAAACATTTGAAATTGTAATACAATTAGGTGCTATACTTGCGGTATTATTACTGTATATCAAACGTTTTTTTGTTGGAATCAATATTTATTTAAAACTTTTCGTTGCATTTTTGCCTACAGGAATTATTGGATTATTAGCTTATAAAATTATCAAACACTATCTGTTTAATCCTTTTACAGTAAGCATTTCGTTAATTATTGGCGGGGTAATATTAATTATTTTGGATAAATGGACCGAACAAAAAAAATCAGAATACAAGGATATTGAAGACATTAGCTATTCAGGTGCAGTCAAAATTGGATTGATACAATGTTTATCAATGATTCCGGGGATTTCGAGAGCTGCGGCAACAATTTTTGGTGGAATCTTTGCAGGATTTAATCGTAAGCAGGCAGCCGAATTTTCATTTCTTTTAGCCATTCCTACTATGTTTGCCGCCTCGGGTTATGACTTATTAAAAGAGCATGACAATATTCACAGCGGTAATATTGCACTGTTATTATTTGGTGCTTTTATCGCGTTTATTGTCGCAATTATTGCAGTAAAAGGCTTTATCGCTTTTTTAACTAAATATGGATTTAAACATTTTGGTTATTACCGGATTCTTCTGGGAGTATTATTTCTTGTGTATGCATTGTACACAGGCTTGGAAATGACTTCTTAAAATTGTTCCATGAAAGATTTCAGAGCCGGAGAAATAATTTTTATTGACAAACCCCTTAAATGGACTTCTTTTCAGGTGGTTAACAAGATGAAATATCTTATTAAACATCACCCTTCTCTAATTTTGGATGGCAAAAGAGTGGAGTCCAAAATTGGTCATGCAGGTACACTGGATCCCCTAGCTACCGGGTTACTAATAGTATGTACCGGAAAACAGACCAAAAACATTGAACAATACCAAGCACAGGAAAAGGAATATACCGGCACTTTTTATATTGGAGCCACCACTCCCTGTTATGACTTGGAAAAAGAGATTGATGCCTATTATCCTACCGATCATATCACTAAAGAGCTTATTTACACTACTACAAAAAAATTTATTGGAAAAATCCAACAAACGCCGCCCTTGTTTTCAGCAATTAAAATAGGAGGCAAACGAGCTTATGATATTGCCCGGGCAGGAGAAACAGCTGAAATAAAGTCCAAAGAAATTACTATTACCGAATTTGAAATTACCCGCATTGTCCTGCCGGAAGTTGATTTTAGAGTGGTTTGTAGCAAAGGCACCTATATACGATCTCTTGCCCATGATTTTGGTTTGGCTCTTAACAGTGGTGCACACCTGATTGCATTGTGCAGAACCCGTATTGGCAGCTACAAATTGGAAGAAGCCATCAGCATCGAAGAATTTGAAAAACAATTCTTAGAAACAAATAATCAAGTTTTTTATTGACTTCTGCTTATTATAATAGTACTTTCGCCCCTCAATTTTTATTATTAATATTAAAATCCCGTAAGATTTATGAAACTTTCACAGTTCAAATTCAACCTTCCTAAAGAATTAATAGCTGAAAATCCGGCTAAAATGCGTGATGAAGCCAGATTGATGGTAATACATCGCAAAACAGGGAAGATTGAACACAAAACATTTAAAGACTTATTGAGCTATTTTGGTGATGGGGATTGTATGATTTTAAATGACACCAAAGTTTTTCCTGCCCGTATGTACGGAAATAAAGAAAAAACAGGAGCCAAAATAGAAGTGTTTTTATTACGTGAATTAAATGCCGAAAGTCGTTTATGGGATGTATTGGTGGATCCTGCCAGGAAAATACGTATTGGGAATAAACTTTATTTTGGCGATGATGATACACTGGTTGCTGAAGTAATTGATAATACTACCTCACGTGGTCGTACGCTGCGTTTTTTATTTGATGGTTCTTATGAAGATTTTCGTAAGACATTAAATAACATGGGCGAAACGCCGCTTCCAAAATATATTAAACGAGCGCCAACCGAAGAAGATAAAGAACGTTACCAAACTGTTTTTGCAAAAAATGAAGGAGCTGTTGCTGCTCCAACAGCCGGTTTACATTTTAGTCGTGAATTATTAAAACGACTGGAATTAAAAGGTGTGAATTTCGCTAATGTAACATTACACATTGGTTTAGGAACATTCCGCACTGTGGAAGTGGAAGATTTAACGAAACATAAGATGGATTCGGAACAAGTAATTATTTCCGAAGGTGCCTGTGCTATTGTAAATAAATCACGTGAGGCAAAAAAGAAAGTCTGCGTTGTTGGCACCACCACTATGCGTTCCGTTGAAACATCGGTAAGCACTGATGGTTACCTGAAACCATATAATGGATGGACCAATAAGTTTATTTTTCCACCTTATGATTTTAGCGTGGCTAATTGTATGATCACTAATTTCCATACCCCTGAATCGACCTTATTCATGATGATATGTGCCTTTGGTGGTTATGATTTAATGATAAAAGCCTACAAAGAAGCCATTAAAGAAAAATATCGTTTTTATACTTATGGCGATGCAATGTTGATATTGTAATAGCCTCATCTGCCCCTCTCCATTGGTAAGGGGCTTTTTTTTAATTTTTTTGAAAAAATACATCATCATAGTTGCCGGAGGCAGCGGAACACGTATGAATAGTGCTGTTCCAAAGCAGTTCATTGAACTGCATGGCAAACCAATGTTGATGCTTACCATTGAAAAATTTGCAAAAGCAATTCCCGGAATAAATATTGTTTTAGTGTTAGCCTCCGCTTTTAATAAGCAGTGGAAAACGCTATGTAAAAAACACAATTTCACAATTTCCCTTCAATTGACTGATGGTGGGCAAACCCGTTTTCATTCGGTAAAAAACGGATTAGCGATTGTGCCCGATAACTGTTTGGTTGGAATACACGATGCAGCAAGGCCTTTAGTGAACAAAGATACTATCATTAATGCCTTTCGGGCTGCGGAGCAAAAAGGCAATGCAAGCCCCGCTATTGCTTTAAACGAATCGATAAGAGAAGTAAAGAAGAATAGAAATAAAGCAGTTGACCGCAGTAACTATTTCATTATTCAAACACCGCAATGTTTTCAATCAAACTTAATAAAGAAAGCTTTTTTACAAGAGTATCGTCCTGTATTTACTGATGATGCAAGTGTATTAGAGGCAATGGGAGAAAAAATAAATTTAATTGAAGGCAATCGTGAGAATATAAAGATAACCACTCCTCAGGATTTAATTTTTGCTGAAGCGATTATGGGAAAAGATCTTGATTGATATTTCGCCGGAAGGCATTGGTAAAACGAATCTTTTTATAACCTTAGCCCAATTACCAAAATGTCATCAATCTGATTTATTTTCCCTTTCCATTCTTCATGTGCGAGGGCAAAAAGTTTTTTTTGTTTTTGCATACTTAAATGCTGATTTTCGAGTATTAAATCTTTGAATTTCTGTACTCCGAATTTCATTCTGTCTATCCCTCTGAACTGATCCATATAACCATCTGAAAACAAATAAACACACATGTCTTTTTTGATAGGAATAATATGATTGGAATATTTTCTCATTAAAGGATTTATCTTTTTTGATATCATCCCCCCCCCTCCTATTGTTGACCTGTCAGCTTTAATAACCATTAATTCATTGTCTGATAATAGATATAAAGGGTTTTGAGCGCCGGCATATTCCAATTGATTGTTATCATAATCCATACAACACAATGCGATGTCCATACCATCACGCGACAATGTTTCTTCTTTTTCCTGATGCAGCGCTTCATAAATCCCAATGTTTAAAAGCCGAAGAATCTCAGATGGCTTTGTAATATGTTTTTCATTTACAATCTGATTTAACAACGTATTTCCAATCATACTCATAAATGCCCCCGGCACCCCGTGTCCGGTACAATCAATAGCTGCCAAAATAATTTTATTATTTATTTTCGAACACCAGTAAAAATCACCACTTACAATATCCTTTGGCAGATAATAAATAAAAGAATCCGGAAGAAGTTTTTGTATTTCACTTTCTTCTACCAAAATACTTTGCTGAATCAGCTGGGCATAGGTAATGCTATCGATAATTTTTTCTTTCTGTTTTTCAATGAGCGTATTCTTTTGAATGAGTTCATTGTTTTTATTGCTAAGAGTGGTATTTAATTTTTGTTTAATAACAAATCTGTTATACAGTATTAATGCCAGCAGTAAGGCAAGAATTAAACCTACGATAAAACCATTGCGAATAAATTTTTGTTTATTAAGATCCGCTATTTGTAAGGCTTTATCCTTAGTTAATAGTTCAATATCCTTTCCCTTTTTTTCGGACTCATACTTCGCATCCATCTCCGCTATCTGTTTATTGGTTTGTTCATTGAACAGCGTATCTTTAATATCAGAATAAAGTTTATGATATTCGAATGCCTGTTTGTAATTACCTTTTTTTTCAAATAATTCAGATAAAAAGAAATATGATTTTTTTATCCAATGCTTGTCTCCTAATTCTTTATAGATGATTAATGCCTGATTAAAATAATAATACGTTTCTTTCATATTATTTTGTTTTTTATAAACATTTCCAATATTGCCGAAACAATTTGCAATCCCGCGCTTATCTCCGATTTCTTTGCGAATCTTTATAGCGTCAAACAGGTTATCCAAAGCTTTTTCATATTCCCCTTTTGATTCATATACATTTCCCAAATTGTTGTAAGAATCTGCCATCACTTTTTTATCTCCGATTTCAATGCTGATTTTTAAGGATTTCAAATAATTTTCCAATGCATCCTTATATTTATCCTGAAACAAATAAACATTTCCAATATTGTTGTACGATTCCGCTATTCCATTTTTATCCGCAATTTGTTCATCGTATTTTAAACATTTCCTAAAAATTTCCATTGCCCTAAGGTAATTCGCTTGCCGGAAATAAATAGTTCCAATGCTATTATAAGAAGTTGCTATTTCTTTTTTATTACCTATTTCCTCCTGAATTTTTAATGAATTCAATAAGTAAGTCAACGACTTATCATAATTCCCTTGCTTCCTGTAAATAGTCCCAATATTATTGTAAGAAACAGCTATTCCATTTTTGTATCCACACTTTTCTGCCTGCCCTTGTGCCTGCTGGGCATATTGCATAGAAAGTTCGTAACTGCCTGTATTCTGATAATTCCAACTAAGTGCATTTAAGGTATTTACTTTGGTAATATCATCTTTTGCATTTTTTAATACAGCGAGAAGAGAATCAATTTTCTTATCGGGATTGCTATTGCCTTGTTTTTGTTGAGCACTTAAAAAGCATGACCAAAATACAAGGATAAATGTGAAAAATGATGTAAAATAATTTTTCATTTTTTTTTAGTGTAAATTATTAAAAAAAATGTCCTTCCCAATAATTTTAACGATTGTTGTAAATAAACAAAAAATTCAAACAAGAGTATCACTATTTGCACAATAATAGGAATAATAAATCTCAAAAAGAACTATACCACTCCTTTTTTATCAGTGTATATTTAGTATTTTTGAATTCCCGAATTTCGGATTCCAAAAACTCTATTGGTAACAATGAAAGTAAGTGGTTTTACATTTGTACGCAATGCCATAAAATTCGATTATCCGATTGTTGAAGCAATTACGTCCATCCTTCCAGTTTGTGATGAAGTAATTGTTGCTGTTGGAAAATCTGAAGATGACACATTGGAATTAATAAAATCCATCCAGTCCACCAAAATAAAAATTATAGAAACTAGTTGGAATGATGCGCTGCGGGAAGGTGGTCATGTGTTAGCTGATGAAACCAATAAAGCATTTGCTGCAATTTCACTCGAAAGTGATTGGGCCTTTTACATACAGGGGGATGAGGTAATTCACGAAAAACAATTGCCTGTAATTACCGCTGCAATGCATCACTACAAAAATGATAAAAAGACCGAAGGATTACTGTTCAATTATATTCATTTTTATGGATCGTATGATTACATAGGCGATGCAAGACGTTGGTATAGAAAAGAAATACGGATTGTGAGAAATGACAAAGGCATATCATCTTATAAAGATGCACAGGGTTTCCGTAAAAACGGGAAGAAGTTAACTGTGAAAGTAATTGATGCGGATGTTTATCATTATGGTTGGGTAAAACCACCAGGAGCTCAACAAGCAAAGCAGCAGACATTTCACAAGCTCTGGCATACCGATGAGTGGATGAAACAGAATATCCCACAAGTGGATGAATTTGATTATACTACTATTGATTCAGTAGAACACTTTAAAGGAACCCATCCTTTAGTGATGCAAGATCGCATAAAAAAAATGAACTGGAAATTTTCATTTGACCCCACTCAAAAAAAATTATCATTCAAGCTTAAAGTATTGATGTTGGTTGAGAAAAAATTCGGTTGGAAAATTGGAGAATATAAAAATTATAAAATTATTTAATATGAAAATTCGTTCAGGCAAGTTTTTTTTTCACCGCAAAGACGCAGAGACGCAAAGAAAAATAGTGTACCTACGCGTCTTTTCGGTACTGCTTTTTGTTTCTGCATTTGCGCTACAATCTTGCTCTTCGGGCAATGATTCTAAAAAGATAATTGTTACAAACATAGACACGGTATCCCCAATTGAAAATTTTCCTAAAGGACAAATCATTGAGCATGTGACCTGTAAAAATAGTGCATCACAAAGTTATGCACTGTATTTACCCGGTAATTATTCTACAGAAAAAAAATATCCCATCATATATGCTTTTGACCCTCACAGCGACGGAAGGTTACCCGTATCTCTCTATAAGGACCTGGCAGAAAAATACGGTTATATTCTTGTTGGTTCCAATAATTCAAAAAACGGAACTTCCTGGGAAGAATCACAAATCATTGCCAATAATTTATTTGCTGATGCTGGAAATCGTTTATCAATTAACACCCAACGTACTTATGTATTGGGATTTTCTGGTGGCGCCCGTATTGCAAATTCCCTGACAATTACCAACGGTTCAATTGCGGGGGTTGTCTGCTGCGGGGCTGCAGCACCTGTCGCCAATAGTAATTCGCCCCGAAGCAATTATACTTTTTTAGGAATAGTTGGCGATGAAGATTTTAATTATACTGAAATGAGGAAATATGATATGAGTGCTTTAGCAGGGCATAATGTTAAACACGCATTAATTACTTTCAACGGCAAACATGAGTGGCCCTCTAAAGAGATTATGGATGATGCCTTTTGGTGGTTAGAGTTAAACGAAATGCGAAAAGACAATGCTATAAAAAACGATTCGCTGATTTCAAAACATTTTCAGCCTGCATTAAAGCAAATTGAATTATTTCAACAAAAAAAGCAAGTATTCGAATCGTATAAATTATGTCAAAAAACTATAAATTTTTATGATGGCTTAGCAGATTTGACTTCTTGCTACGCAAACTATAAATCATTGCAATCTAACCCTGAAATTGACAAACAATTAAAACTGGAAGAAGCAAACTGGATAGAGGAAGAAAAACTAAAACAGGAATATATCAATGCCATGCAGACTCAAAATCTTATCTGGTGGGAAAAAAATATTGCAACATTAAGCCAAAAAATAAAAACAAGTAAAGACAAAAAACATGTGTTAATGTGTAAACGTACACTTGGTTACTTAAGTCTTGCATCTTATATGCAAACAACAGGAGCACTAAAACAAAATATGCTGCCTGCTGCTGATTTTTTTGATAAGATTTATATATTAGTTGACCCGACAAATAAGGAAGCACATTATTTAATGGCTGAAATTTTAGCTAAAAAAGGAAAAACAATCGAAGCGATTAAATCGCTGAACGATGCTGTTAAGAATGGGTTCAAAGATATTGAGCGATTGAAAAACGATAGTATATTTTTTCAATTGAAAAGCGACGCTGAATTTTTAAAGGTAACCACAAAAATTGAAAAGTAATTTTCAATCCCAACCCGAAGCAAGTACATCACATAGATGCATCATTTTCAAATTTTTGTTTTGTTTTTTCGCGAGACCATCTATATGCATAAGGCAGGAAACATCAGTAGAAATGAGGTATTCTGCACCTGTTTGGAGAGCATTTTCTAATTTCTGTTCCCCCATGCCAACTGCAATGGGTTCAAATTTTACAGAAAAACTTCCGCCAAAACCACAGCATACATCAGTATCTTTCATTTCACGTAATTCCAATCCACGTACTTTTTCAAGTAATATTCTTGGTTCTTTTTTAATTCCTGACTCGCTTAAAGCGGTACAGGAATCATGATAGGTTGCAACACCCTTGAGAGTGGCACCGATATCGGTAATTTTTAAAACATTTACCATAAAATCAGAAAACTCAAAAATGTTTTTCTGAATTTGTTTATACTCATTATGTAAAACTGAATTATGAAACATATCAGGATAATATTTCTTTACCATTCCAACACATGATGCTGATGGACATACAATATACCGGTCGTTCTGAAACTCACGAATAAATTTTTCTCCTACTTCCTTACAATCATCCCAATAGCCAACATTAAAAGCCGGCTGCCCACAACATGTTTGTTCGGGATTGTAATTTACACCACAACCTACCTTTTCTAAAATCTTCACCATGTTCAATCCTGTATCAGGAAAACATTGATCAATAAAACAAGGAATAAAAATATCTACAATCATAATGGTTACGGATAACGCCCTTCAACAAGCTCAGGGTAACGTATGAATTTACGAATTACAAATTTAAAAATATCAAGAAAAATAATTACACAAATATACGGGTTACAAATAACTAACGTACATTCTCTGTCTTTGGTATGGTAAGCAGAACAATAAAACCAATAACAAAAAAAGAAACCAATGCAAAAATAGAATTGCGCATACTACCGGTAAGTCCATCAATAAACCCAAAAGAAAACATCCCGATTACAATACCTGTTTTTTCGCAAACATCATAAAAGCTAAAATAGGATGCGTGATCTTCCGTTTCAGGTAGAAGTTTTGAATAGGTTGAACGGGATAATGACTGAATTCCGCCCATAACTAACCCCACTACACAAGCAATAACGTAAAATGAATTGGACGAGTAAACAAATTTATAAACAGAAACACATACTGCAATCCATATAAATAATGCAATACCCAAAGTTTTAATGTTTCCAATTTTACGCGAGAGAAAGGAGAATAAATAAGCGCCCGCAATGCCTAAAAATTGAATCAACAATATGCTTGTGATTAATGCTCCATCCTGTATCGGGACTTCTTTAAAGGATTTAATAATCACTCCATTCACAGATTCACTAACTTCCACAAGATCTTTAACTTCATTTTTAGCGAACATAACAGCTATTAACATTACTGTTTGTACCCCCATGCTATATACAAAGAAAGAAATTAGAAAACGCTTCAATTGTTTAATATGTTTGAGTTCATTCCAAACTTTCAACAATTCTCTGAATCCCTTAGTAATAATATTTCCATCGGAGGCATGTTTTCTTGGGTTATTGGGTAAACTTGCAAAAGTTATTTGCGCGAAACCCGCCCACCATATTGCAACGGTAATGAAAGAAAAACGTGTTGCCTCCAGTTTGTTTGTGAACCCAAACCATTCAAAATTCATTATCATCAATAAATTAATGATCAAAAGTAAAGCCCCCCCGAAATACCCTTTTGCAAAACCATTTGCACTCACTTTATCATGTTCCGCAGGTTCTGCTATTTCCGGTAAATACGCATTGTAAAAGACAATGCTCCCCCAATACCCAACACTGGCAAACAAAACAGACAATAAGCCAAAAAATAAATTTTCCGCATTAAAAAAATATAATGTTGCACAGGAGATGGAACCCAAATAACAAAAGAACTGCATAAAACGTTTTTTGCTCCCACCATAATCGGCAATACCCGATAATACTGGCGAAGAAAAAGATACAATGATGAAAGATAAAGCTACTACGTAGTCGTACAATTCAGTATTTTTAAAATGTCTGCCAAATAAAGTAACAATGTCACTGATTATTTCTCCCTTTCCATCCTTTATACTTGTTACATTGACATAAAATATTGGAAAAATAGCCGCTGTTATTACTAATGGGTACGATGAATTAGCCCAATCATAGAATGTCCAGGCACTAATTAATTTCTTGTCTCCTTTTTTTAAAATGGCCATTTTAATAATTTAATATGTATTATTCTTTAATAATTACAAACTCCACTCTCCTGTTTTTTGCATTATTCTCCTCGGAATCATTGACCACCATTGGTTGTATAAAACCAAATCCTTTATACGTCATTGGGTTGATAACACTTTGCGACAATAAATAATCATACACCGCTTTTGCTCTTGCTTTCGCCAATTTCCGATTCTCAGACTCTTTTCCATTATTATCAGAGTGTCCATTAATTTGTATTTCCATAAATGGGTGGTCATTAAGAACACTAATCAATTCATCTAAAACTTTAAAAGAAGGTTTTAGCAATTTGGCACTTCCAGTTTCAAATTCAATGTTTTTTATTTCAATTACCTGCCCGGCTTTAAAGGAATCGGGAAATATATATTCCGCTTTATTATCAATTTTCTTTTCGGAAAAAGTGGAATCTGCCGCAGTTAACTTTTTACAAACAGATATATCATCAATATAATAATATGCTTCACGCATTTCAAAAACATCCCATTTTTTTATGCGAACAAAATCCTCCTTCATTTTGGTTTTAAAATTTCCCAAAATAATAAATCTTTCACGACCAGCTGCTGTATATTCTCCTTGAATAGGAATCCATCCCTGAGTTGCCGCAATTCCATTAGCGTATGTCGAATCCAATATTCCTTCTTCGTCAAAACTCATCTTACTTTCGAATGGTTTGTCAGAAAAATAAACACCCAATTGTTTTAACGTTACAGTACTGCATCCCACTAATCTTACATACATTTTAAAATTATATATTGCCCCTTTTACCAATGCTTCCGTTAACTGAACAGACATATACTCCTTGTACTTGGGTTGAAAACGTAAACCTGCAAAACAGGTTCCCGTGTGCGCACCTTTATAACGTGAAGTATCAAGTTTTTCAGGTTTCATATAATAATCCACTGTCCCATCGCCCTGCCAAGGTATGGCATTTTTTATAGTATTTGCCTTATTCTTATGTTTTTCAAAACTAGGATTAGGTACTAAATTTTTTTCTTTTTTTTGGGCGAATGAACTAACACCTATTTGCAAAGCAATAATAAGCATTAGCGCTTTTTGAAAAAAGGCTTTTGTACTTATCAATGGGAATTTCATTTTATTATTTACCACAATTTGCAACTATTCCTACTTGTAATTTTGTCTTTTTTAGATAGCTGTTCAATGACCCAATACTTTAAATATATACACCGTAATTCTCGTTACAAATTTAATGCTCTTTAAGTCCGAAAATTAATTATAATGTTTGTCATATCAAACATAATTGTTATTTTCGTTTGATATATAATATATCCTGAAGAAGACTAAATACTATTCAAATTTTGAAAAACACAACTCTTTTTGTGTCAAATCTCCAAAAGATTTTAAAAGAATTTGACAAAAGCCTAAAAAATTGTACTTTAAAATTATTAAAGCCAAGTTTGAAATGAAAATTTACGATTATATCATTATTGGTTCCGGGTTTGGTGGTTCTGTTTCAGCAATGCGACTTGCAGAAAAGGGTTATTCCGTATTAATTATCGAAAAAGGGAAGAATTACAATAATGAAGATTTTCCTAAAACAAACTGGAATTTCAAAAAATTTTTCTGGGCTCCTATGTTGGGATGGTTTGGCATCCAGAAAATCACTTTCTTTCCTCAGGTAATGATTTTGAGCGGTGTTGGTGTTGGTGGTGGAAGTTTGGTTTATGCTAATACTCACATGGTTCCATCCGATGAATTTTTTAATAATCCTTCCTGGTCACAATTTAAAGATTGGAAAAAAACGCTGCTTCCGTTTTATGAAAAAGCCCGTTTTATGCTTGGTACAGTGCCTAACAAATCACTGAATCGCGAAGATGAAATTCTGAAAGAAGTTGCTGATGAAATGAACCGCTCTTCATCTTATAAAAATGTAGATGTAGGTGTGTATTTCGGTGATAAAGAAAAAGAAACAGACCCATATTTCAATGGACATGGGCCATTGAGAAAAGGATGTACTGAATGTGCAGGTTGTATGGTTGGTTGCAAATACAATGCAAAAAATACACTGGATAAAAATTATCTATTTTTTGCAAAAAAATTCAAGGCAGAAATTATTGCAGAGCGAAAAGCAGAAAAAATTGAATTTAAAAATGGAATTTATTCTGTTGAAACCGTTTCAAGTACTTCCCGTTTTTCAAAAAAGAAAATGATTTTTTCCGGAAAAGGTTTAATTGTTTCAGGCGGTGTGCTTGGAACAATGGATTTACTCTTAAATCAGAAACATAACTACAAAACACTTCCGTTGCTCTCTGAACAATTGGGAGAAAATATCCGCACAAATTCCGAAATGCTTTGCGGTGTAACAGCCCCTAAAGAAAAATTAAACCACGGAATTGCTATTTCTTCAGTATTTAATCCCGATGATCATACACATGTTGAAATAGTAAAATATCCCGATGGCTCTAACGCAATGAAGACCTTTTCAACGCTTGCAACCGGACCCGGCCATCCGCTTTTGCGAATTGTAAAACTTTTTGAAAATATTATCATTCATCCTTTGTCGTTCTTTAAACAAATTTTCGGTCCAAACTGGGCACACCGTTCAGTAATTTTTCTGGTAATGCAGGATTTAGACAGTTCCATGAAAATGCTGTATAAGAAATTTCCATTTTCGCGGATTACTCTTTGGAACAAAAAGGAAAATCGTGTTCCAGCTTATATTGGTGTTGGTCAGGAAACAATGATGAAATATGCAAATAAGATAAACGGGCTTCCACAAAATGCCCTAACTGAAGTACTATTCAACATGTCATCAACCGCACATATTTTAGGCGGTTGTCCTATGGGAAAAAACGATAAAGAAGGTGTTGTAAATGAAAAATTTGAAGTGTTCAACTATCCGAATATGTATATATTAGATGGTTCTATTATTTCAGGCAATCTTGGTGTAAACCCTGCATTAACAATTACTTCATTATCTGAATATGCTATGTCCTGGATTCCTGAAAAGGAAGGGAACAAAAATAATTCACTTGAAGAACAGATGAAAATGAGAGGATGATAAGAAATCAACAAAAAAGACCTCTCCCCTTGCCCCTCTCCTTGAAAAAGGAGAGGGGATAAGTCCTTCTCCTTTTTCAAGGAGAAGGATTTAGGATGAGGTTAACAAAAAGAAAAGAAAAATAATAATAAAACAATGACACAACTGAATGATAACGGTTTTATATGGAGGTGGGGAAATATTGCAAATGCTGTTCATCTCAACAATTTTCCAAAACTGAAATTATTTCTTGAAAATAAATTCGGAGGAAAATTAAATGTCGATCTTAAGGTTCCTGCTTTGACTATTTCTGCTTCGCGATTCAGCGAAAATCAATTGAAAAATATTTTTCCCGACTTGAAAGAAAACCAGATTTCATTGAAAGAAGAGGATCGGTTGCGTTATACAATTGGAAGAAGCTACTATGATATCATCAAAGTTTTTTCTAATCAGAATTTTTTTCCTCCCGATTTTATTTTGTATCCCGAAAAGAGTGAAGACATTTCTTATATTTTAAAACAAGCGGTACAAAATAAAATAAAGATTATCACTTTTGCAGGAGGAAGCAATGTGGTGGGATCATTTGGTACTGATGATGCATCGCCTTTTTGTGTGATTAATATGCAGCGGTTGAACAAGCTCCTTGAAATTGATTTTCAATCGCATACAGCGACATTTGAAGTCGGAATTTTTGGACCGGAGCTTGAAAAGATTTTAAACGAAAAAAACTATACGCTTGGGCATTTCCCTCAGTCGTTTGAGTTTTCAACTCTTGGAGGATGGCTTGCACTGCGTTCTGCTGGGCAGGAATCGGGACTTTATGGGAAAATTGAAGACATCGTTTTGCAGATGAAAATTATTACGCCTTACGGAATAATTGAAGATATAAGCTTTCCACGGCATGCCTGCGGACCTGATTTTCAACATCTGTTTTTAGGCTCAGAGGGAACACTTGGAATTATTTCACAGGCAAAAATACGCATTCACAAAAAACCGGAAAATTATTTTTGGAAAATTGCCCTTTTCAAAAATTTTGAAAGCGGAGCAGAAGCATTACGTGAAATGATCCAATCGGGTATTCATCCTGCTGTGGCAAGGTTTTCTGATGTATCCGAAACTCAATTAGCATCGTTAATTAGTCATAAAGAACAAAGTGCTGGGCAAAAGTTAATTCAGTCTGTAATGAAATCGTGGCTGAAATCAAAAGGATATAGTGAACCCTGCATTTTGATGATGCGTTTTGCAGTTAGAAATGAAAGCGATTATTCTGCCGGAAAAATTGCTTTGCAAATTGCTAAAAAATACGGTGCTCAAAAAATGCCTTCATCAGTGGCAGCAAGCTGGGAAAGTACACGCTTTTCCCTCCCATATCTGCGTGACACACTTGTTGAACATAGCGTTTTGATTGACACTTTTGAAACCATAACTTCCTGGAAAAATCTTATTCCGATTTACCATCATATTAAAAATGCTCTAAAATCAAACAGCGATTATTTTGATAAAGGAGGAATATTAATGTGCCACATTTCCCATATTTACGAAACTGGTGCTTCACTTTATTTTACTATGATTACAAAGCAGGAAAAAGGAAAAGAAATACTGCAGTGGCAACAGCTGAAAAAAATTGTTTCGGATGCTATTTTCAAAAATGGAGGAGCAATAAGCCATCATCACGGCATCGGGAAAGACCATCAGAACTGGTATTTACAGCAGCTTAACCCTGAAACAAAAAAACTTTTGCAAGCAATAAAAAACCATCTTGACCCTGAAAACATTTTAAACCCAGGAAAACTAATTGATGCGCCGAGCAAATAACATAAAGGAATTTTCTGAACCGGTTTTTGATCTCGCTATTATTGGTGGAGGAATAACAGGTGCAGGAATTTTACGTGAAGCTACTGAACGGGGCTATAAATGTATTCTGTTGGAGAAAAATGATTTTGCCAGTGGTACAAGTTCAAAATCTGCAAAATTGGTGCATGGTGGTTTGCGCTATCTGCAACATGGAAAATTAGGTTTGGTGAGAGAGGGCTTGCGTGAGAGGCATTATCTCCTAACAACTTTTCCTCATATTGTAAAACCTCTTCAGTTTATATTTCCGGTTTTTTCAGTTTTTTCAAAGCTTCAATTATTTATTGGAATGTGGCTTTACAAAACGCTTAGTTATGATAAGGAGATTGCAAAATATTCTTTTCTAAACAAAGAAAAAACCATTGCAAAATTTCCTCCCATCAATCAAAAGGACTTAAATGGAAGTTTTTTGTTTTACGATGCTGTTACCAATGATGCACGTTTGTGCAACGAAATTATTGCACTTGCTCAACAGGATGGTGCAGTCGCTTTTAATTATTGCGAATTTCTTTCTGTAGAAGATAAAAAAGATCATCAACTAATTTATTGCAAAGATAAAATTGAGGATAAACCTGTTACAGTTTCAGCAAAATTTATTATCAATGCAACAGGACATTGGACGGACGAGACTTTAAAGAAATTAAAGTGTAAAAATCCTCAATTTATTGCTCCAAGCAAAGGAATTCATTTGGTCTTTTCAAGAGAAAAATTCCCGGCGGATGCTACTATTTTATTTTCATCCTATGCTGGTGATGGACGTTCCATGTATGCTGTGCCTTGGGAAAATAATAGCGTAGTAATAGGGACTACTGATACTGAAAAGTTTGACAGTTTGGATAAAGTGAAAGTGGAAGAAAACGATATTCAATATATTTTAAAGAGCATTCAAAGCTTTGCACCATCACTTAATATTACGGAGAAAGACATACTTAGCAGTTTTGCAGGATTGCGTCCTCTTTTAAGAGATGATGGTCCAAGCAAAGATCGTGCTCGCGATTATAAATGCTGGTGGATTGACAAAAGCACCATTTCAATTGTTGGAGGTAAATTAACAAGTTTTCATGCAATGGCAAAAACAGCCGTAAATAAATTACAGGAAAAACATTTACCAGAATCTTCAATAACTACACCTTTAAAATCAGGACTAAATACACAAACCAGGTTTGACATTGATGATAGTTCTTTTTCAGAAAAAATTAAAAAGCAATACGGAAATCAGTCGAAATTTATTTTTGAAATCATTTCTGAAAATCCAGATAACAAAGAATTTTTGCATAATAAAATTTCTATTTCTGCGGCAGAAATCATTTATTTTATCCGTTATCAGAATTGTTGTCATCTTGATGATATGCTTACCAGACGTTTATCGCTCAGTTATATTCTGAAAAATTTTGTTGATAATAAATCTATCGTTGAAAAAACAGCGGCAATAATTGCAAAAGAAAACGATTGGACTGAGTCGGAGAAAATTTTTGAAATTGCAAAATACCTTTAACTAATTTTTTTAATTTATTCGTCTTTTTAACGAAGATCTAAATAGGGTTTTCAACTACTGTCAGGTGTTACAACTAATTAGTTTTAAAATCTAAATAAAACCCTGACAGGGTTTGAAACCCTTTCAGGGACGTGTTATAACATACCTGATTAATAAAATTTAAGCAACCGTTAATATTATGATTTCCTCAAAACCATTTTTTCAATCAGACAAACCACTTAATTTCGGGCATCGTGGATTTGCAGGTGAATATCCGGAGAACACTATTTTGTCCTATCAAAAAGCCATTGAGGCGGGTGCTGACATACTTGAGATGGATGTGCAATTAACAACTGATAACAAATTGGTTGTTTTTCATGACGATACATTAGAAAGAATGACTAATGGAAGTGGAATAGTGAAGGAAAAATCATTCGCGGAAATCAAAAAAGTAAATGTTGGTTGCGACTTTATTCCTGCCCATGCAGGAGGACAAAAGGAGTACCCTTTTAAAAATGCAGAAATAAAGATTCCCTTATTATCAGAAGTTTTTAGCGAATTTTCGCACTGTAGATTCAATATTGATATAAAGCAACACGAGAATAAAGTGAGCGAAGCATTGCTCGGAATCATTAAGGAATTCAAACTGACAGAAAAAGTGTTGGTGGCTTCTGACGATTTTAAAACTATCAGCTATTTCAGAAAAATTTCAAAAGGAGAATTTGCTACAGGTGCATCTTATCGTGAAGTTGCGAAATTTCTATTGCTTCAAAGATTAAACCTTCTTAAGCATGCTCGGTTTGAGGCGGATGCTTTGCAAGTACCCGAAAGTTATTCAGGGATTCGGATTATTTCTGAAAAATTTATTGCTGAAGCACATAAAAAAAACATTGCTGTCCACCCCTGGACTATTAATGAAAAAGAAGATATGCAACGATTGCTTCGTTGGGGCGTTGATGGTATAATGACTGATTTTCCTGACAGGTTAAATACAATCCTTAAAAATGCACGGAATTAGTAGATAAAACGGAGTTGTCTTCTTGGGCTTTAGCGCAATGTCGTTTAGCTAAGAAGCCATCGCACATATTTCGACAGGCTCAATATGACCAGCGCACAGTCAGTCTGAGCTTGTCGAAGACCTTGGGCTGGCATTTTTAGAAAATATCCCTTAATTAAATGACGCTGGGCTTAGCGAACAATTAAAGTTGTACTCCTATTATTAAAATGTCGTCCACTTGCTCTGCAACCGATTTCCAATTCTCTATAAAATTATCCAAATGATTTCTTTGCTCTTTCATTGGCAAGTTTTGAATAGCAAGCAAGGTTTCTTTAAAAGTTTTTGTCATTAATTTCTTTCCGTTTTTTCCTCCAAATTGGTCTGCATAACCATCTGTAAAAATATAAAATGTATCACCTTGCTGAAATTGAAACTCATGTGTTTCAAAAAAATGGTTATCCTCTGTCAAGCCACCAATAGCTGTTTTTGTTGCTTTTATTTCTTCCACAACAGTTTGTCCCTTGCGGATAATCCAAAGTGGTAAATTTGCTCCGGCATATTTTACTATACGATTTTCTATGTCAACGGAACAAAGAGCAATGTCCATCCCATCCCGAGTTGATTCATTGCTTTCAGTTTGTTTAAGTGCTGTCTTAATTCCTTTATTTAATATTGACAATATTTCTGATGTATCATAACTCTGAGAAACAGCATTATTTAGATTTCCGGCACCAATCATACTCATAAATGCTCCTGGAACTCCGTGACCAGTGCAGTCAACAGCACCAATAAATGAAAGGCGATTAGTTTTGTGAAAGAAATAAAAATCCCCACTTACAATATCTTTTGGTTTGAAGAGAACAAAACTATGCGGAAAATTAAACCATATATCTCTGCGATGGGGCAGCATTGCATTTTGTATTCGCTTTGCATAGTTTATACTGTCAGTAATATCCTTGTTTTTTTTTGCAATAATTTCTTTTTGTTTTGATATTTCAATGTTGGCTTTTTGTTTTTGTTTTGATTCTCTAAAAATTAAAAAAGAAAAAAAGAGAACAATAAGTAATCCTGCGGCACCAAACCAAATAATAATTTTCTGTTGTTTTATATCAGCTGATTGAATTTGCTTGTCTTTGTTCAACAATTTAATTTCGCTATCTTTTTTTTCGGTTTCATATTTTGTTCCCATCTCTGAAATTTGATCGCTGTTATTTTCATTTAAAATAGAATCTTTAATATTTGAAAATAATTTATGATAATCATAAGCAGCCTCGTAATTCTTCATTTCAGCGGAATTAGAAGCAAGATTTTCATAGCTTTGACTAATTTCAGATTTGTTATTGATACTTTTTGCAATAGCCAGCGCCTGCTCAAAATATTCTTTTGCTTTATTAAAATTACCTATTTTATAATAGCTTGTTCCAATCATATTTGTGGTAGTTGCAACAGCTTCTTTATCTCCATTCTTTTGTGCAAGTTCTAATGATTTTAATAAATAACCTAATCCTTCTTTGGTTTTTCCCTGAATTGTCAATATTGCTCCAATATTCCCTAAAGCACTCAACATCCATTTTTGATTTTGAATTTCTTCAGCAATTTTATATGCTTTAAAAGAATAAACCAGCGCACTATCGTATTGCAAGAGGTGTGCATTTACAGTTCCAATATTGAGGTAACAAGAAGAAATACCGCATTTGTCATTCAATTCTATTTTAATTTTTAATGCTTTTGTATGGTATTCCAGTTCTTTTTTATCATTACCCATTTTTCCATAGATATTAGCAATAACAATATAACAATCACTGATTTCCTTATTATCATTCACTGATTCATACACGTGCAATGCTTTAAAAAAATTTCTATTTGCCAATACATAATCCCCCGTATATGCAGCAATAATTCCTAAATTATAAATCATTTGACCTGCATCAGTTTTACTTTTCATTCCTTCATAAATGTTCAGTGCTTTGGTATATTTTTCTTTCGCTTTTTCAAAATCCCCTTTCGAATAATCTATGAAACCCTGCAGATAAATTGCTTTTGCTATCCCCTTTTGATAATTTAATTTTTCGGATAACAAAAGCATTTTTTCGGAAATAATTTTACATTTATCAATATCGGTATTTCTATAAATGTTTCCAAGCTTGATTAATGCCCTAACTTGATTCGTGTCTTCTTTTGCTGTTTTTAAAACAGTAGTAAGGCTATCTATTTGTTGCTGAGGATTGTTTTGCGCATACATAGCAATGACGTGACAAAAACAAATTGTCAGGACAAGGAGAAAATATTTTTTTGTTCGTGTCATTGTTATATTTTTGTTACAGTTTAGGTCTAATCTCTTAAACTATTTTATTATTATTAAATTAATAAAACTAACAGATTTAGCAAAAATTATAATCTGAAAGGCGCATAAGCCAGAAAAGGTAGCGGGGGCAGCATTTGCTTGTGCGTGTGCCGATGACCTTTTCTTGAATTTTTTGTTACTTTTTGTTTCAAGACAAAAAGTAAAATGCTTAAAAGGAATAAGAATTCTATATCTTAGACAAATGTAATTAGGTGCAAAGCCCTATTATCACGCTATCTAAATAGTAACATATTTTTTAGCATTGCTTCAATGAGTTTAAATGAATGTGTTTTGCAATAACCCATAAAAATTCGTAAAATATTTTAAAGCAAACAGGATAAATAATTCCGAACCTTCATTTAAAATCTAAATTCCTTAATCGTATCTACAAAACAAATCACTTTATCTTTTTCAATGTCGGGGTAGATACCATGTCCTAAATTAGCAATGTGTTTTTCAGGACCATACGTTTTGAGCATTTTTATCGTCTCCTTTTTAATACTTGCATAATCGGAATACAACAAACAGGGATCCATATTACCCTGAAGAGTTTTGCTGTTACCAATCAGTTCACGTGACTCAGCAACATCCATTGTCCAATCCAAACCTATGGAATTACAATTTAATTGTCCCATTGCTTTACGCGCAAAATGCGCATCTTTAGCAAAAACAGTTATTGGCACTTCATTAATTGCATCACATATCTGGGAAATATATTTTAAAGCGAATTCATTGTACTGTGCAGGTGAAAGAGCTCCTGCCCAACTATCAAATAATTGTAGCATATCAGCACCTGCAATAACTTGTCCTTTCAGATAATTAATGGTACTGTCAGTAATTTTTTGTAATAATAGGTGGGATAAAATTGGTTGTGTGTATAAAAACTTTTTGGCTTGTGAAAATGTTTTACTTCCGCTTCCTTCAATCATATAGGCGAAAATAGTCCAGGGAGCGCCAGCAAAACCAATTAGCGGAACACGATTGTTTAAGCCTACTTTAGCCAGCTTTATTGCATCGATAACATAATGCAAATCATCGGAAGTAGCAATTTTTAGCTGTGCAATGTCCTCTGCTGTTTTTATAGTTTTTTCAAACCAAGGACCTTTCGCCTCTATCATCTGATAAGGCAATCCCATAGCTTCCGGGAGGACAAGAATATCCGAAAAAATAATAGCGGCATCAACGCCTAAGCTGTCAACAGGCTGTATTGTTACTTCGCAAGCAAATTCAGGTGTCTCTACCAATTCTTTAAAGCCTCCCATTTTGGATCGTACCTTTCTGTATTCCGGTAATACTCGTCCGGCCTGACGCATCAGCCAAACGGGAGTGCGTTCTACTTTTTCGCCTCGTGCCGCTCTTAAAATTAAATCGTTTTTTAATGACATATAATTAATTTGTTGATGTGCTAATTTGTTGATGTGCTAATTTTTGATGTGCTAATTTTTGATGCCCCAATGACTCATGAACAAAACTTAATCAGCATATCAGCACATCAATAAATCAGCACATTGTTTTATTATTGTGGATGATAGATGCGTGTTGCCGTTTGCAACACTTTTGCTTTGTCAAGGATGATTGGTTTTGTTTGTTGTTTACTATATAATTTCATTTGATCTGTTAAGTGAGGACTTCCCTTTCTGCGGGATTCTCCAAAAGGGACAACTGTTTCATACGTATTCCCTTTTTTTGAAAATTTTGCAAACATAACAAATGAATCACCATTTATTGCACGCAGGAAACCATCTTTTGTTTCCTCACCAACCATTGCCCCCAGACATTCCGGCATACCTGGTACAGCATATGACTTATCTTCACGCATCAGGCGCTGTATATCACCAAACGGTACATCGATGCTTTTGTGGTATTTTATCATTTGCTTTTTTGCATAACGGATAGCCTCAATTAAAAGTGGGGTATCATATTCGATTCCTGTTTCCAATTCATTATATAATCCATCCTTTTTCTTAAATAAATAATTAAAAGTATATATTACCAGTGCAGTTTCCCTGTTATCCACCTTGCCATCGAAATTCCATTTTTTTAGTTTCGCAATGGCATCTGCAATATCCGGATAATCCTTTTCATTTAGTGAATAGATTGGTTTGAAAGTTTTATATAGTCCACCGGCTTCTTTTGGGTAACTGCAATCATATTTGATATTTTTAAACTCCTGAAAAGAGATTTTGTCTTTTCCCTGAATCAACTCATTAAACCTTAAATCACGATTATTTGTTCTGTTCCAATTGAATGCGGATTGTTTATTAAAAGTACTTTCGTTTTGATTTTCCTTTGCAGCAGTGCAGCGAAACGGACTGTTGTTAGTGTTATACAGATAGCCACAGGCAGGACGGTTTTTTTGCGGTAATTCAGTTATGGAATAAAATTTATCCCAATATGTTTTTGAAGTATTTCCGGGGACAACCTTTTGCCAGTTATAATCAGGGTTTCTGCGAGGCAACAAACCATTAAATAAATAAGAGATACAATCAGCATCATCAGCATACACAAAATTAAACAGCGGAATACCCTGCATTTGCATGGCAGAATAAAATTGCTGAAACTCTCTTGCTTTACCCAAATTGAACCATTGTTCGGCGGCTTTAATATCAAACATCGTGTTGTACCGCATTGCATAAACTCCTTTTGAAGTTCGATAAGCGGGACCGTAGATACACCACAGCGCTTCTTTTTTTACTGTAATTTTTCCAACTTTCGTTTTTACTTTTAGTGGAATGTTACGAACTTCAAAATCATACCAATCTCCATCAAACTTATATTGATTTTTATTTGCAGGATTTATCTCCATCTCATAAATATCAACATAATCAGGCCAGTTAAAGGTGATTGCCCAACCTATGTGTTCGTTGCAACCCATTGCAGGAGACATCATTCCGGGGATTAAAGCTCCATACATATTCCATCCCTGTTCACTACAAACATGCGCTTCATACCATGAAGATTGCCCTTCCAGTGGCACATGAGGATTAATAAGTAAATAAGCGGAACTATCGTTTGTCATTTTCGAACTCATTGCAATTCCGTTAGAGCCGGCACTTGCATTAAAAATATAATCATCAGGGTTGCCTTTAATGATACACTCCAGAGCACGGGGAACGCCTACCATACTGGTTAGTATCAATTGGTAACATGTGAGTATATTTTTTGTCGTAACCGGAAAAATATTTTTTAGTTTTATTTCATTGGGATGTGAACTGGCATAAGCATTCAACCCATCGGCATAAGCCTGAAGAGTTCTTTTATAATCAAGAGATAAATCTTTTTCATAATATCTGTCAATGGTTTCACGTGCTTTTATGAACTGAACAAAATAATCGGTAGCAGCGCCTTCTTTACCGGAAATTTCCCCCATACGAGCTTTCCCAGCAATCATTATCAGCTGGATGTGTTCAAAATCATCTTCGCAATGCGCCCAAGCCAAACCATACGCCACCTCAGCATCCGTTGGTGCGAAAATGTGCGGGATCCCAAAAGTATCGCGGGCAATAGTAATATTCTTTGGATTCACTTGTGAAAAACAAACCGAATACAATAAGAAAAAAAACACAACTAATTTTACACGCATAAATTTTTTTTTAAGATTTATCGGTAAAATTAGCAAAATAGATTCGGCTTTTTTTAATAGTTAAAGAATTTGTCTGCTTAAAATTTGAAGTCAAGTCCTTTTTATCATTTACTAATCATTTCCTTGCTGATAATTTGGGTTGCAATACCTCCGTAGGGAAGGATTTTTCCTGTCTCAAATACACAAAGAACATTGCCCTTTCCGAGGACGACCATGTCACTATATGCACTTTTATTTCGACAAATTGTTACATGTTTGATCCAGTTTTTTCCATTATCATAACTAATAGAAAGAGTTAGGTTTTTACGTCTTTTTTTATGGAATGGATTTGAAAACATAAGAATAGCCGGCCTGGAGGAATAACTCAACAAAGAACCTTGACACACCGGTTCAATAAGTGTGCTGTCATAAATCGCAGAAGCCCAGGAAATGCCACCATCTATACTTATACTTGTTTTTCTGTTCGGTAATGTTCGGCAGCTGTTGCGCATGTTTAACAAAACATTGCCGTTTGCAAGTTCTGCAACAGTGCATTCATCTGTGTTTTCGTTTGGTACGCTACCTCCAATTTTCCATGATATTCCACTGTCATCAGAAAAAATTACATGTGAAATATGTTTGTTTATTCCCGTTATCGTATGATTACACGGCACTACCAAACGGTTTCTGAAAGTTGGTTGCTCTAATTGTATCGCATGAACGGGTCCGGTTGCGTACCATTTCCAATTGTTTGGCTTAACATCAGAAGTGATTTCTTGCGGTTTTTCCCAGCTATTACCTTCGTCTTTTGAACGTAGAACATACACTTTGTCATTATTAAGAGTTGCAACTAAAATAATGTAGCCACTACTTCTATCGTAAACAGGAGAAGGATTTCCGCAAGTGCTATTGCCAATGTCCCAAATAACTTTCAGATTGGACCAGGTATTACCATTATCGGTGGATGTTTTCATAACAATGTCAATATTGCCGTCATCCATTAGGCTCTTTCTGCCTTCACAAAACGCCAGTAATTTCCCTTTTTCCGTATTGATAATGGTTGGTATCCGATAGATTTTATAACCTTCGTGGTGGTTTTTGAACAGAAATTGTTTTTGAGAAGTTTGCGCCTTCAAAGCATAACTAGTTAAAATAAAAAAAAATAAAATAATATCCTTCATTATAGTTTTTTATCGTTCATAAATAGGCAATTTAAACAAAACAGTATTTTCCATAAAAAAACACCCAATCCGTAGTTTCCTTCAACTTTTGAAGATTATCAACCTGAGTTCGATTATAAAAATATACCCAATTAACTGGCAATGCATCTTCGTGAAAGGATTTTTCTTTCTTTTGTTTCTCCAAAAGAAAAAGAAACAGAGAAAAGGAGACCACGAAAACCAACCACAAGCTTTCGTTTTACCCTCAAAAGCCTTACGCGACATCGCCACGGAACTTGCGGTTCGCATTTTTCGTGGACATCAGCCGCACAGTTAATAATTTCATTTTGTGCAAAAATAAATTTATAGGAACGCGTGTGAGGACAGAATCCAGCAATACTGCGGAATGATGTTGTGTTGCTTGTGGGAAGGAATCGTTTGTTCTTGCATTTTTGTTTCTTTTTTATCAAAAAAGAAAAACACACAATTTTTGTCAATTTATTTATCGAACTAAGGTTATTAGTATTTACCGGGGACATACAAAATTACTTATTATAAACAGCGCATTTCATAAAATAACGATATAAAACAGGGTATCACATTCAAATAAAATTGCTATGCGAAAAATATTTTATATCGGTATTAAATTTAAAATTCAAATATTAAACCAATAGTTGGCGTAGCGCTTAAAGTGCTGGTTTGCAAAATAACGGGTATGCAGTTACTACCGTCCAATTTAGCCGGTTTGCCATCAGTAGTTTCAAAACCTGTATTGTCTGCATTCCGCATAAAAGTATAAGATGGATTGGGCTGCTGTTTAAATGCTGTTACATTTTGTACATCAATAAACGCATCTAAAGAAGTACGTTTAAAATTAAATTTTTTATCAATTCTTAAGTCTAACTGATTAAATGCCTTTAATCGTTTTGAATTTAAATTATTGTAATCCAAAATTCCTGTGCCTAACAATAAATAATTCTGCTGAGATGCTGTTAAGTCAAACGGAGTATAAGGTGCACCACCAGCTAATCTATACTTTAAACCTAATTGCCAATCCTTTTTAAATTTATAACCAAATGTTGTTGAAATTAAATGCTGGTTATCCCAGGATGATGCAATTAACTGACCATTTGCACCGGAAAATAAACTTCTAACATAGGTGTAACTAAAAACATAAAACAGTTTTTTAGTTAATTTTTGCTGTACAAAAAATTCAAATCCATAACAATCTCCTTTACCATTACTATTAATTTTTTCGCTGCCTATCGAACCAAAATCTCCGCCTTGATTCGCAAGTGATATCCCTGTAGCAGCAGAAACAGGATAGTTATTGTATTGTTTGTAGAAGCCTTCTATAGTAAAACGTAAACTTTCGTTTGGTAAGTACTGTGTACCAATAACGTAATGGATTGATTGAATGTAGTGCATGGATTGATTTACTAAAACATTATTAGCGTCTTTATAACCCAGAATTGTGTAGGTGGGTATCTTATAATAACTACCTATGGAACCTGTAATATCCAATTTTCGGTTTATATGATATGCAAGTGATATCCTTGGTGACAGGGTATTCAATGGATTGTTTCCATCTCTCATAAAATTATTCATATCAGTCCTTAAACCAAATGACATTAGTAGTTTCTCATTAAATATATTTTTAGATGCCGTTGCAAAAGCACCGTATTTAAAAAAATCAACATTGCTGTTAACATTAATTGATACAGCAGGTATAATTTCGTTGCCCAGTGAATCGGTAAGTGCGTTGGCTACTTTACTAAACAATTGTGTGCTGTATTGTACGTATTGCAACATAACACCACCAGTTATTTTCCAACCGTTTACAAATTTATTTATGTCCCACCTGAATTTATTTTCAATTTCCTGTGAGCGTAATTTAAATGTGCGTGCTGTTTCTATTTTTTGATCATCCTCAAATTTATCCAAAGCATTATTGAATACATTTCTGCTTAATGTAAAATCCATATATCCTTTATTGATGAGGCGTTTTAAAGCAAAGCCCACCGTGTAATTCCATTGATTAATATAAGGTTCCGAACGGATAATATAAGTGTTTTCAGAAGTTGATTTTTTGGGAACAGCAAACGAAAATTCATCTATCGCCCCAACACCAATGGCTGAAAGAGTTGTTTTGTCGTTAAACTTATGAGTTACTTTGTATTGAAAGTCCCAAAAATTTGGACGAATTGGTAGATCTAATGCTTGAAATAAATATTGCAAATATGACCTACGAGCAGATACTAAAAAATTTGTTTTTTTTCCTAAAGGTCCTTCAAATGTAGCCGCGGCTTCTGTTCCGCTTAGCCTTAAATTACCTGATAATTTTTCAGGATTGCCCTCGCGCTGTTTAATAACAAAAGTGGAAGCCATCGCGTTATCGTACTTAGCATCAAAAGCACTGGAACTTAATTTTACATCTTCAATAAACGATACGTTTAAAATACCTGTGGCGCCTCCGCTACTACCTTGCGTTTGAAAATGGTTTAATACAGGTATTTCAATTCCATCTAAATAATATACATTTTCATTTGGAGCACCTCCTCTGATGATAATATCATTACGCGGTGAACCGCCATAGGAACCTCCCACACCAGGAAGAGTTTGTATTACTTTTGATACATCATAATTCCCTCCGGGATTACTTTTAATTTCTTCGGTAGTTAATTGCTGCACAGATAAAGGAGTGATCATATCAGTAGCCTCTGCCGATTTACCTTTGTCAAATATTACCTCTACTGCATCTAAATTTTTTGCGGCTGCATCTAATTCGAAATTAATTATTTGTGCATTACCCGATGTAACTACAATGTTTTCTTTTAACAAAGATGTATATCCGGCAAACGAAGATTTTAATCGGTAAGTTCCAACAGGCACAATAAGTTTATAATTGCCGTCAGCATCAGAGTTAACACCGTTTATTGTACCTTCAATAAAAATCGCGGCACCCACTATCGTTTCCTGTGTGTTTTTATCTTTTACATTACCTCGAATAATTCCATTTGTCTGGCTTTTAGCAATAAAAAAAAGTAGAAGGCAGAAAAATAAAGTTGTAGCCTTTTTGTACATTTTTCAATAAATTTAAGAAGTTACAATTGCTTTAGCACTATATGACTATTGCCCTTGAAATATTTTTTGTTCTAATATTCGAAGCCAAAAATTTTTACCACAAATTTGCTAAAAAAAACAAATATTTGCATTTTGGTCACGCATTAATTGCGCGATTTTTTTTTGCCTGACAAAAAGTTTATTTTACAAACTTAAAACCAGTCATTTTATTCTTATCATTTACCCTGACCAGATACATCCCATGAGAAAGGCCAGATAGATTGAAAGTTTTAGTAATAGTTCCGGTAGCTGAAATGAAAGAAGATTCGGCACTTTGGAATTGAATTTCTCCCAGTAAATTAAATAATTGAACAGAAATATTATTTTCTAAAGCATTATTTATTACTAATGTCAGATTATCATTTTCGACAAAGTAATTGGTAATAATTTTATTATTTACCTGTTCCTTAATAGAGGTGGAAAGGCATCCGTTGATGTAAGTAATTCTGGGAGATGTTTGCAAAGAATCAAAAAATAAGGTTTGTGCACCCAAATCATTTTTCAGATAATAGTTAAGCCAGGGAGTGATAAAATCTAGCGTTGCATCTTGCTGTTGTGCGCGGTTGATTGAAATTGCAGAGCCGGAACTGCTCTCTCCAAAATCGCAAGCCCAATTAGAGTTTGCATAAAGGCAATGTCCACCTCCTTTAATTGACATATATACTTTACAGGTAGATGCCAAAGAATCGTAAACTGGCATGTGATTGGCATAAGCGGGGGTAACTGAATCACCGCTGGCAGAAATAATAAGGGTAGGCACTGAAACCAAATGTGCAGCGGAAATTGCGGAAGGTGTTGTAGTTCCCATAGGAGAAAGGCAAATAATAGTATTTATACCTGTATTGTTTTGCGCTCCTAATATAGCGGAACCACCACCCATAGAGTGTCCCACTATTGCTTTTTTATTATCGATTTTTCCTAAAAACAAAGAGGAGTAATTGGAATTGCTGTTTAAAGAATAGAACTCTGTGCACATAAAAGAAAAATCTGTTCCAAAATCCTGATGATCCGTCGATGTGCCTGCATTGGTGGTAACGAATATCACGATATATCCTTTAGATACCAATGTGTCTGATAGATCGAAATATGCATTTTCGCCCATCATAAAGCCATGGCCAAAAACGATATACGGAAATAATCCATTGGCAACAACCACGTCTGTGCCTGCACTTACTGCCGGATAGTAAATTTCAGTGGGAACATTTTGATAATTTCTTGCAGGGTCAACAAATGTTATACTTGTATGTCCAATATTATACGCCAGAGCTTTTAGACTTAATGTAAAAAACAGTGCGATTGTAAATAGGTAACCTTTTTTCATTATAGTTTGATTTAAATTGAGCTACTCGTCAGGCTTTTCGCTAGCGCCCCTTTTTGTAAAGTGGTTTAAGGAATCCACTATACAAAAAAAGGACAATCGTTATAAGAAAGCAATAACATTTGTTATCAAATTACTCAAGCTCGTTTTTTAATCTGCTTAAATGTACCGAAGAAATGTTTAGGTAAGAAGCGATGTAATGTTGTGGAACCCTCTGCAAAATAAAAGGAAATAGCTTATTCATTTCTCTGTACCTGTCCAAAGGAGTTTGAGTGTATAAAGCCTGAATTTTTTTACAATAAAGTATAAAATATTTTTCGGTTATTATTCGTCCAAGTTTTTCACCATATCGTAACTTTTTATACCCGTCAAGTACCATGGCATTAGAAATAATTACAACCTGTGTATCTTCTAATGCCTGAATATAATATTTTGAAGGAGTATGCTGTAAAAAGCTTTCATAATCAGTTGCGAAATCATGTTCGGGAACAAAATGGAAGGAGGATTCCCGGCCACTATTATCTGTAAAATAGATGCGCAATAATCCACTGTTTACAAAAAAAATATTTTTACATATTGTATTCGCCTGAAGTAATATTTCCTTTTTTTTATACTCTTTAACCTCAAACGACCCTGAAAAATAATTCCATTCATTATCATCCAATTCAATAATTGAGGAAATTATTTTTTGAAGATAGAATAAATCATTTGACATAATTTTTCAAATTAGGCTTTATGTAATTCTGGATTTTATAATTATAAAGATACAAATATGTAGTTGAAAATTTAATTTTGAATTTGAAAACACTAGCTATGAGAAAATAAATGTAATAAAGTAATCCTTAAATATCACAAGCTAGTTAACTATTTCAATTATTTTTGTAAAAAAAAATGATGAATCCACATGAAATTGAAGCGATAGCGTTAAAATGGCTGGAAGCTTTTAATACACATGATTTAGAAACATTGCTAGCTCTTTATCATGCTGATGCCAAACATTTTAGTCCGAAGCTAAAAATACGAAAACCAGAAACAAACGGATTAATAGCCGGTAAGGATGCGTTACGCGAATGGTGGCAAGATGCTTTCAATAAGTTGCCTACATTGAGTTATAACGCTACCACTTTAACAGCCAATAATGAGCGAGTTTTTATGGAATATGTTAGAAAAGTTGAAGGCGAATCCGATATGCTTGTCGCCGAAATTTTAGAAGTAGAAAAAGGATTAATAATTGCTTCCCGAGTTTATCATGGTTAATCCTTTACTATTTCGAGACTGTCTATATAGACCGGCTTCTTTGTTATTCTTGTTTTGAAAATTATCCAATTGAATTTATTTCAATTGCTATTTCTTCATATCCTCCAACATTTCTATGATTTTATCTAATTTCTCAACCTCGAGTTTATTCAACTTTAAAGCCAGTGCTTCAATCTCAATTTTTGCATCTATATTTGTTTTATAATCAGCCTGCGCCTGCGCTCTGTCTCTTTCGTTTTGCCTGTTTTGAGCCATCATAATAATAGGTGCAGCATAAGCTGCCTGTGTTGAAAAAACAAGGTTGAGCAAAATAAAAGGGTAAACATCCCAGTGAAAATAGAAACCAGTAATATTCAACCCCATCCAAAGGATTACAAACAATGATTGTATAATAATGAATCTCCAGGATCCCATTCCTTTTGCTACAGTATCAGCCAAGCGACTTCCAAAGGATAAAGTATCAACATGTTCTTCGTGCCAGTTTTTTTTAGTTGTTGTGTTATTAGTTGTCATATTAGTTTGATTTAGCTGAACAATCATTTTTTTTAATGATTGTTACTCACAATAATCATTCCTTCTTTTTTGGTGAAGCAAAAGAAGAAGGAAGTATGTTAAAATTATACTTTCTACCGAGTTTCACAATGAGTACCATCAACAAACTAAACCCAGGAATAACAGCTAATGGAACACCAATAAAAACAATTTTAGCAATGTCGAAAGTTTGGTTTTTTAAAATTTCCTTCTCTTCACTCGTGACTTCTTTCCCTCCAATGTATTTTTCAAAAACATCTTCCGCTTGTTCGGTTTCTTTAATTTCATTTCTGCTTTTTTGCCAAAAATCATGAAGAGAATCTTCTCCTTTTTTTAGGATGCTTTTAAAAATATTTTTTCTTGGCGTTTGGGAAGGCATTTTAAATTTTCTTAAAAGGAAATTATTAACTGATGTTACGCAAAAAGTCCGAAGGACTTAAATTTGAATAACTCCGTATGAAATACGGGGTTAAAAATCAGCAGAGCATCACAACTCTGAAAGAGTTGAACCCTTGCAGGGTTCGTTATTTAAACAAGCATGATAACCACAAATTTTACCTATGGTTATTCATATTAAAATCCCTTCAGGATTTTTTTGCATAACATCAGTTATTAAATTACAAGTACGAATATACTAATTTTAGGTATATGTGAGGAACATATAAATGCTCTTGAAAAAATGATGGTAACGGGACTTTAATAATTTAACAAAAATCTTTTTTCAATATACTTCTGTAAACAATTTTAAAACCTTAATATTGTAACTAAATTTATTTTCAGTTCGACAATTTAAAACAAAATAATATGTCACACAATCTATTTAAAGTATTTAAAGGGAAACCTGAAACTATTAATGATGTCAAAAAGAAAATTGAATCATATGTGAGTAAAAATAAAGTTTCAGCAAAGTCAATAGGTATTGAATTTATTGAGCATACCAAAGAAGTTTTTATTTCTTTAGGTTATAATAAGGAAGGGAAATATTCCGCTATTTCGATTGATGCTGTAAATTTAGGTATGGTAAATTTAGAAGACACCAAAGCAATAGAAAAAATGATGTCTGCGGCAGCGAAAAAACAAAAAAACGTGATTTGTCATGAACTCTTCATCACTGATAAAGGGGAATTCACTATGATTTTTATGTCAACAAAAAAATAAACGTATTAGCGAGAAAAAAACATTTTGAATTTACAAACAAGGACTGGAAATTATATTTTCAGTCCTTACTTTTTCTGCTAAACTGTATTAGCAGATAAATAAAACCGGCAAGAGGTGTAAGCAGTAAGCTGAGGATAAACCAAATCCAGAAGGCAGCTTTTCTTTTTTCTGAACTTTTAAAAGCAACTAATAGTGCCATAATAAAAGCAAGTCCGACATACAGAATAATATCTCTGAAATTTAATATAAAAAGACTTCCTGCAAATGTTGTAGTGCAAGAAGAAAGAAGCATGATTAGAAAAACTAAAGTGAAAAAAAGTTGCTTGTGTTTCATACTGTGAACTACATTCTAAATTTCATTTGTGATACTAGTTCCTGAAAACCTTTATTCTTTTTTATTTCAGGATCCCATGCAAAGCCCATTTGAATAAGGTCGATTGTTTCTGTAATTGTTGAACCTTGTTTCCCTTCCTGATTGGCAAGAATAAATGCTGTATCCGAAATAGCCAACGCATTTTCAATGTCATGGCTAATAATTACTAATGTGGTTAAATCATCAAGTAATGAAACGGAAACCAGCAATTCCAACACCTTATCTTTAATAATCGGATCTAATCCTGAAAAAGGTTCGTCAAGTAAAATAAATTTATTGCCGGTAAGAATTTGCTGAATGATGCTCACCCGCTGGCGTTGACCACCGGAGAGTTGCATAGGATAGATCTTTAATTGGTCTTTTAATCCAAAGCGTTCGGCATAATCCTGAATTAATTCCGTTTTCCCTTTTTCAGTTAATTTTTCGGTCGAACCTCTTAATCCGAGTTTTAAATTATCTAAAATAGTTCTGTGATTGAACAAAATATAATTTTGGGGGACAACTCCTACTTCACCGGCTTTAACCTTATGCAGGTCTTCGCCTATTTTTACTGTACCTGAATTAGGTTCAAGTAAACCGGAAAGAATTTTAAATAATTGTGTTTTCCCAATCCCGCTTCTGCCAACCAAAGAAACTATCTGCCCTTGTTTAACATTCGGACGGGTAATATTGTGAATATGTAAATTTATGTCTCTCAGGATTGGACGGTCGTAAGACAAGTTTACTTTTTCAACCTGCAATATAATCTCTGCTTCTTTATACATTATTTTCTGAGTTGTAATTTGGTGTAAGGAAAAAACCAGATACGAAGTTTCGCCAATATAAAATCAAAACAAACACCAAGTGTGAAAATAATTACAAGAATTCCGAAAACATTATCCAGATGAATATATTTATTTTCTTTGATGAGCATTGTACCTAAGCCGCCTTCAGACATATTCAAGCCTTCCACCATTGTAATCATCATCCATGCAATAGCAAAATTCTGGCGCATAACTTCTAACACCTGATCGAGCCTTCCGATAATAACTACTTCCAATAAAGTTTGCCAATTATTCATACGAAGTGTTTTGCATAACTCATATTCCTGTTCATTAATGGCGTCAATAATGGATAAGAAAGAGGTTACAAAAAAAGGAACAATTCCAAAAATCAATAAACTCAACTTTAAATTATGTCCATTTGATGTTAGCAGTGTAAACAAAAAAATTAATCCCGTTAATGTTAAATAGCGACACTTGATAATAAATTTTGCTATCGGGAAAAAAATTGGCACTAATGAGAGATAACAAATAAATAAAGCTATTAAAATAGAAATACCCATTCCTTTTAAAGTCAATGATAAACTGGAAAACAGGTTATCAAAAAAATCGTTGGTGCTTACAATTCTTAATGCCGATTCCAGTATTTTGACTGGAGTGGGGATCAAACCTCCGGCAGCAAAAATTTGCCATAACAAAAGCGCTAACCCACAATCAATAATAATAAGAATGATGTAAGTACGATCGCCTAATGGTGAGAACGGAGTAAATAAATTTTTTATAAATTTCATGTTTTTAGTTCCCTAGTACTATTTGTACTCTTCTGTTTTTTGCTTTTCCTTCAGTCGTTTTATTATCAGCTATCGGTTTCGTTTGTCCTAACCCTTTTGCTTCAATTCTGCTTGTTAATAAACCTTTGCTGATGAGGTAGCTTTTTACCGAATTGGCTCTTTCCTCCGATAATTTTTGATTTGCATTTGCATTTCCTGAATTGTCAGTATGCCCGTAAACCCCTACTTTTAAACCTTCAGCAACCACAGAGCTTTTCATAATTTCATCCAATTGGGAATAGGATTCAGGTTTGATAACAGCACTTCCTGTTTCAAATTGAATCTGATATGATTTGGAAGAAACAGCACTTGTCATTTCAGCAGTAGAATAATTCATTTTTAATGCTTCACCCGTCATAAGCTCAGGATGATTTGCAATAACCGATTGTAAGAATGATTTGTCAACCACTTTTTGGTAAGGAGGATAAGTTGCCATCAGTTCAGGATACATTTTTGATAATATATCACCAAAAGTGGTATAAACAATTTTATATCTATCCACACCATCTTTTCCCATACCAAACATATTAGCAGCATCCTGGATGTTGAAAGCCATGGAGCCTCCCAAAGGAATGCTTAAGCCTTGTACATCGTTTTCGGTTCTGCCATTATAATAGGTTAACCAATAATCGGCTGTTTGTTCGTTGTAAACTTTTGCGGAAACCTCCGAAGCGAATTTTTTCGCTTCGTTAAATGATCTAACCTGATCTCCTGCCTGACCTAAAGCCATTATTAAATTCTCAATGTCTGTTCTGTGATCATATGCGAATTTTTTAATAGTAATAGTGATGTTAGGCATTTGAGAAGAATATTCTTTTGTTGAAGCGATACTAATCAATCCACCTTTTTGTTTTGCAATATTCACATCACCGGGAGTCCACGTTGCAACACCATCAACACCAACTGTAATCTCCTCGCTTGTTTTTTTACCCTCTTTTACTACTTTTCTCGCTTCTTTATAACCCGTGATGTATTTATTACAAGCCTCTAAAAAGTCATTGGCAGCTATCAGGTTGATTGCATCTTTATCATACGTTGTTTCGTCTGGGTTTACTTTTAAACCATTGTCACCAGCCCATTTCAACAATATATTCATATCACCATCTCTTAAATAACAAGAGACTGTTTTTCCTAAAGCAGATTTAGGATCTTTTTTCCACTCCGGTGGTCCCATTAATTTGTCTTCTCCATTTGATTTCCCCATTGCGTAAAATGCGATTGGCTGAAATTCTGGACCTAATGGCTCCAGTTCTTTAGCTAATCCTGCAAAAAATGCAGGCATTCCATCTCCCATATAAGAAGCGAAAACTCCCGTAGTATTTGAGTTATTTTTATAATCCTGTGCAAACTTTACAATGTCTGCAATTGATTTATTGCAATCATCCTGCCTAAGCACTTCCACCTGTAAATTGGCTTTGTCCATTAATGAACCTTTTGTCGTTAAAGCTCCGCCATTGGCATACATCAAAGGAAATTGTGAATTCCACGCCATTACTTCCCAACGGATTTTTGTTCCTCCATTCACTGATTCTTCCGCTGTTGGTATAGTTAATAATGTAGCATTCCCTTTTAAGGAAGCTTCAGGAGCATCGGGTAAAGCCAGATGTCCAATATCGGTAGATGCTTTTGCTTCTTTAGGTCTTTTATCCCACCAAAATATTTTTGCACAAAAAATGCTTGCAATAAAAAGGATTATAATAAATACTTTCCCTGATGTTTTAATTTTCATAATTAATTAAATTTAGATTGTTTTGATTTATTTTCGATTATTTTAATTTTCTTTTGCTAAAAAGTAATTCAGGTTTTATTTCCAGTTCTGTACCTGTTTTATCCATTATTCTATATCTGAAATAATAATCATATAAACCACCACCGATTAAAATATCTGTAACCACAACTTTTGAAGAGTCAGATTTTCTATACGCAAAATCTCCGGGTTTATATTCCATTCTTCTGGAAACAGAATCTCTGAAAGCTTCAGATTCAGCAGCATGCCGGTATTTATTATAACTCATATTTGTTTTAAACAGACTATCGGAATAGGTAGATTCTTTTTGGTATTTTAAAAACATAGTATTATAAGCTGCTTTATTATCTTCGCTCTCTTTGCATTTTTCTTTGTAGGATTCAAAGCCATAATAAAAGCCCCAACTAATCATGCAAACAGCAAAAAACAATAGAATTGTTTTACCAACAGATTTTT
Organism: Bacteroidia bacterium; assembly: GCA_036170475.1. Lineage (GTDB taxonomy): Bacteria > Bacteroidota > Bacteroidia > 2-12-FULL-35-15 > 2-12-FULL-35-15 > 2-12-FULL-35-15. The sequence goes on from JAVHPE010000236.1 coordinate 75,352, forward strand.
CTTTCTTGGGTTTTTCTTCCTCCATCACTTTTGCGAAAATTATTTTAACAGATCGCTATAATTATTTGCAGTTGTACTTGTAGTTATCGTTGCAGATGCATTAAGTTTGTATCCACTGTCAGGATTAACACTTTCCAGTAATTTTAATCCTTCTTTTTCATAGGTGGCATTATCAAGATCTATTGATTGCATAAAATCAGCCGAATAACCAATTGCTTTTTTCATATTAGCGAGTTTCCCTGCAATATCTTCTTTCAAATATTCCATTGATTGTTCCACTAATAATTTTTTCTCCGGATCACCTTTAAAAATTTTCAGTGCTGAATTTAATGCCTGATTGCCTGAGGTAACAGATTTATACAAATCTTTTTTCAATTCCAGTTCATTTTTTGCATCTTCAATCAGGTAAGCACTATTTTTATGAATTTTTGTAAGATAATCTCCAATCCTTAATAAATTATCATGAATAGGAGTTAGTTGTGCAATGTACTCATCTAAACGGCCAATTTGTCGGGTAGCATTGCCTAATTCAGGCAGCATGTTTTTATCTTTAGCTACCTGTGCTTTTGTCATTAATTTATTTATTTCATCTTTTTTCTCTTTAATTTTCATGTTAATTTTTTCTTTTTGAGCATCTACTTCTACCGACTGTTGGTATAGCTTCTCTCTTTGTTCTACCATATCACCTAAATAATCTTCAGCGATAATAAAGGGATCGAGTTCTATCACCACGCCTACTAATTTTTTCATTAATATTTCATAAAAATAAAACAAACTCAATCTTAATTTCCTGTTGGTAACGGCATAAATGAACAAAGCCAGACAAGCCATGGCGATACCAAAATTGAGGGTATTCCATACTACTGTAGTTAGAAAAGGCATCACATAAAATCCTATAAGTCCGAGAATTCCTATACCTGCGAATATTCCGAATTTACCACCCGGTCTGTTCCAGTACGATTTTAGTTCTGCCTGATTAGTGGGGAAGATGTTTGTTTCCATAGTTTATAAAGTTGATTGAATTTTTTGAATATCGGTTACTATTTTATTAATTACTGCCTGACATGCTACCTGATAGCCATTTTTATTTTTTGTTAATTTATTTTCCTGATCCATCACTTCGGTTTTTATCTGACCGATTTGAACCTGAGTATCAGAAATTTCTTTGGTAAGCTTTTGAATTTGGTCTGAGTTGGCGGCTATTTTCTGCTCCATGCTTTTTAGCTGTACCTGTCTTTGCCCCACTTCCGCTTTCATTTTATCTTCCAATGCAGTGTTAAAATTAGTTTGATCCTGTTCTATTATGACTTTATACTTATTCGCAGTTTCTATCAGATTTTTTTTAGTAAGTCCCTGAATTGCTAAAGACGCAAATGTTGCGGAAAGTCTTGCTTTTTCATCCGCAATATGAGCTTCAAGCATTTCCATAGTTTTATAAAATTCAAAATAATCTGGTCCCGGCAAATTTGCTTTTTCAAATAAATTGTCAAAGTACTTTTCAAATTTTGCTGCTTCTACATGATTGTCGGGGTTACGGGAGATTTCGGTAGGAATATTAGGTACTGTTGTAAATGAAGATACAGCCTCCTTATTTTGTTCTTCATCAAATTCAACAAATACGCCTAATGCTTTTTTAAAGAAACTTGCCATTGAATTATTATTTTTGCGGGTAAATTTAAGTCTTTTTTATGTTATCTCACTCCAATTTCTTAAAAAAGATACCTACTGTTATTTATTGTGACTATTCGCCACAATCCCAAATTAATTCAGATAAAAAAAAACCTGTTTATACTAATCAAACAGCATCCCACACCTATTCCGCATCAGGGTACTATTCGGCCAAATTAGTAGTTATATCCAATTTGGGTTGCTCTGATTCCATTACTCATACGATAATCGTTAATCCCAATCCTATGGTTTCCTTCTCCGCAAATGATACCGCCGGTTGCGATCCTTTATGTATTTCTTTTCAAGATTTATCTACTGTTTCATCAGGCAATAATATCCAATGGCAATGGAATGAAGGAGATGGGAGTGCTATAAGTAATTCGCAAAATTTCGATCATTGTTATGCTAACTCTTCTGTAAATTCATCAGCTTATTATTCAGTTACCTTAGCCGTTACCTCTGATAGGGGATGTGTTACCACAATGGCTAAAAATAATTATATTACGGTATATCCAACTCCTCTTGCTGATTTTACTGTTCTGCCCTCAAAAACAACAATTGTAAACCCTGTTATTTCTACCATAGACGCATCTTTAGGAGTTGATTTGTGGACATGGGATTTTGGTGATGGGTCGGTTTCAGGCAACACAAGTTTTCAGAATCCTCATAGTTATGCTGATACGGGCACCTATCTGATTACTTTAATTACCGCTACTCAATTTGGTTGTATGGATACAGCATTTCAAACTATTATTATTGAACCTGATTTTTTATTTTTTATTCCGGCAGCATTTTCCCTCAACGGGGATAATAATAATGATACCTTCTCAGGCAAAGGAATTTTTATTAAAGAATATGAAATGTCAATTTATGACCGATGGGGAAATTTAATTTATAAAACCAACGCTATCGCTCATCCTTGGGACGGTAGAGTAAATAATAGCGCTGAAATAGCACTACAGGATGTATATGTTTATTCCATAAAGGTTACCGACCTTAAAAACGAAGTACACCTCTTTAAAGGAACTGTTGCATTAATTAAATGAGAATTTTTGGGGCTATTATGCGTATAGAAACTTTAGAAGCATAAAAAACTACACTTGTAATGCTGTAATTTATTAATTAGAGTCTGTCTATAATGTCCGATTTCTTCGTTATTCTTGTTTTAA
>JAVHPE010000237.1:0-33649 GCA_036170475.1 Bacteroidia bacterium
AAGAAAAAAGAAAGACACACAGTTTCGTTTAAATTATTTTAAACATTTTACTTAGTCAATGTGCTGATAAAAATATTTCATTTTCAAATTAAAAAATGGCTCTGATTTTAAATTTGGAAACGGCGACAACCGTTTGTAGTGTCGCACTTGCTAAAGATGGACATTTGCTGGCATTTAAAGAACAAAATGGCGACTATTCCCATGCTGAAAACCTGACGCTATTTATTGAAGATGTATTTCAGCAAGCAAAAATCAAACTCCGGGATGTTGATGCTATTGCAGTAAGTAAAGGTCCCGGATCATATACCGGACTGCGAATAGGAGTGAGTACTGCAAAAGGTTTATGTTATTCATTAAATAAACCATTGATTGCAATTAATACATTAGAGCACCTCTCTTTGTCAGTTTCAAAAAAAATTTCTTCTCAGATCCAAGGTCTCACTTCTGTTTTCTGTGCTATGCTTGACGCAAGACGAATGGAGGTGTATTGCGCTTTATATGACTCCGAAATGCATAATTTATATCCTACCTCTGCTGAAATTATAGATGGATATTTTTTGGATAAGATTCTCTCCCCTTTAGGGAAAGGCAGAGAGGGGCTTTGTATTTACTTTTTCGGTGATGGTGCAGCAAAATGTAAAGCTATTTTATCTGCAAATAAAAATGTCTTTTTTATTGATGAGGTAATTCCATCTGCAAAAAATATGATCTCTCTTTCGGAGCAATCATTTATAAATAAACAGTTTGAAGATGTTGCCTATTTCGAACCTTTTTATTTAAAAGATTTTGTTGCCGGCAAAAAGAAATTGAATTCTTAATAAAACGTTTGAATTAGGCGCTTAAGTGATAACATGTATGTATTGCCACCCATAGTCTTCGACAAGCTCAGACTGACCTAGCGCACTCAGTCATACTGAGCCTGTCGAAGTATCTGCGCAGGGGTAGAATTAACAGTATTGCTTATGCGCCTAATTCAATAAAACGTATAAGAATACTTTACAATACCAATAGTAGCATTTTTGTGATCACGATTAACTTCTGATTTGATAAGAGTATTTGTTTCATCATACAGGTAATTAATTTCATCGGTCAGGACATCATTTTTGAATTTACTTTCGGTAAGTAAAATGCCATTTTTATCATATTCAAAAATAGAATATTCTTTTTGTTCACCACTCTCATTACTTACATAAGTACGTTTTACCAGTTTCCTGTTTTCATCATACTGCCAGGTCGATTCCTGACGCATCCAACTGACCATAAATTCATACGTTTCTGATAATTTATTATCATAATCATCATAATTAATTATCGCCTTTTTATATTCCCGCCCTTCGTCATTTAAACATCTTTTTTTTATTTGATTAAGAGTAAGCACACTATACTCAAATGTTTCGGAAGATAAAATAGTTTGAACGCCCAACTTAAATTCTTTTTTATTTTCACTAACATTTGTTTCTTTACAACGCATTTCTCTTATTATTTGTCCTTGCACATTGTACTCGTAATAATAAGCATCATAGTAATCGCCGGCTTTTGAACGTTTGGCAATAATGCGATTATTAGTATCATAAAATATATTCATAAAAACCGTATCGTTGATATATTTAATTGCAGTAAGTGTTTGAGCATGATTAATTATTCGCCCCTTTTTGATGACGGCAGGGACATCTATTTTTTCCAGTTTTGTTTTAATCAAAACAGTATAGTAAAATCTGGTAGCGTTTCCATTTTCATCAAATTCATAGCTTTTACCTGCACCTTTATCAATAATAATGTTACCGTCGGGTTTATCTACAATAACGATAGAAATACTTTTAATTTTATTTTTTTTAATCAGTTCCGCATTAAAATTAATTGGTCCTATAGTTATATCCACAGGTTTGTTGTTTATAAGTTGTGCTGTACAATTACAAATTACTAATAGCAGGAAGGTGGTTATTAAATATTTTTTCAAAATGTTTATTAAAATTCGGTGTCAAATTTAGCGATTAGGAATAATCCATCCAACATATTTTACCCTGATTTACTAATACTTTCATTAACATTATTGATTATTGAAAAACAATTGCTATATCAACTATTTCGTAAATGCGAATCAACCAAATTATTTAAAAATCTATGTTTTGAATTTGCAAATTGCTTTTGAATAATAAAAAGATAAATCAGCCAAATAACTTATTGGCATAAAACGGAGTAAAAATAGAGGATTGCGAAATGATTAACTAAAAAAGATACTCAAGGCTGAAGCCCGGAACAAAAGCCCTGCTTTTATACGTTCCGCCAAAACCTGTTTCAATATTGGTATCGGTACGTTTCATGCCTTCTATAAAAAGAAGTGATAAATCAATATGAATTTTTTTAGTTACCAGATAAGTGGCTCCTGAAGTGATTCCAATTTTATTTACATCTGGTGTTTCCGGTGTAAAATAACCCGCCTTAACCGGTGTCATATCGTAGTATGTTCCTAATCGAACGGTCCATTTATTTGTCAGTTGATATTGCCCACCAACCCTGAAAATAAATACATTTTTATACATTCGCGCTGAATGAATATCGGCAAGCTTATCCGTATTATCCTTAAAATCAATAATCAGCGAATCATATGATTTCCAGCCAACATAATTTACATCTAATGCAAATTTGAATTTGCTGTTTGGCACATAACCGAAACCAAGAGTTGCTACTTGTGGTAATCTTAATTGGGTTGAAAATGTGGTTTCCGGAAAATATTCAGCTACTGATGGAGGAACTGTAAAATTCGCACTACCACCATCTACTTTTACATTTACTTGTGAACGGTAATCAAAACCAATAGATAATTTTTCAGTTGCTTTGAAATAAATACCTGCATTAAAGCCATATCCACTGGCTTTCCCTTTTAGATTTCCTTCGCCATACTCAGCCAGACTATCTTGTATCGGGACACCTTTGCGTAAAGTAAAGTCACCGGTAGCAAAAACAAAACCGGCGCCAATGCCTAATTTTTCATTTATTTTATAAGATACAGTAGGCTGAATAAAAAAAGTTTTTAAGTCAATTTCACGAATCAAAAATTGTCCTTTCCAATCACTTTCCCATTCTAAACGACTTCCAAAAGGATTGTAAATGCCCAATCCTGCGCTTAATTTATTTATTTTCTTGAATTTAAATACAGCATATAATGTAACAGGTGTTCCAATATGAGGCTTAATAGTTGCGGTGTAGGTTCCGGGAAAGGGTTCTAAATAAATTGTTCGGGGGAAAATTAAACTCACACCAAATGATACACCCCGTAATGAATCTAAAAACGATACTGCGCCCGGGTTAAATAAAATACTTGCATTATCTAACAACAGCCCTGTTCCTGTATGGCCCATTCCTGTTTGCTTTTGACCTTGCAGGTTGATTTGAAAACCTCCGGCAAATAATGTGGCAGAACTAAAAAAGCAAATAGTAACTAAAAGTACAAATCTTTTCACGTGGATGTTTTTTATGATTATTATAAAATAGTTTTTTTAGAATATTTTTGTTGTTAAAATAAAAAACTGAGTGCAAAGTAAATAAAATAATGATCATATCAAAGCGTTACATTTGAATCAACAATTGATGTACTAATGTCGTATAGTTAAGGAAAAAATATCAGCCCCCAGTCTTCGACAAGCTCTGACTGACCGTGCGCTGGTCATATTGAGTCTATCGAAATATGTGCGATGGCATCTAAACTAAACGGCATTGATTGATATACTATTTTCTGGGTGCCCCGGTTAATATGCTAGAAAAAATGATCTATTACAAAAAATATCTAGTCGTAAAGTTACTGATAGAAAATGTCAGCAACTATGAATTGATGGGTATTTACCGGCCTCAAGCTTATGTAAGTGGCGCCAAAAGCTATTTTACCGAATGCCAGATTGAACTTTACAAAAAACCAATTGAACAAGGGCAGTCTGCCATTATAAATGCGGTGATTTTTGCTCCTCATGGATTTGGTGAGCATTTAAAACAAGGAAGTTTGCTAACTTTACGCAATGGTTTGAATATTGAAGCAAAAGCAGTGGTGCTAGAAATTGTTGGTTATAATAAATAGTTCGCCAATGGACAATGGTCTGTAAGCTGTAAATAACAAAACTATGAATTAACGCCCATCTCAGAAATTTATCATTAGTTTCTGCCGAGAAGGAGGAGGGATTAAGGACTAAAGTTTGGGAACAGAATACAATATGAAAAAAATAAAATATATACTATTTCTTTTTGCATTTGCATTCATGCACTTGCATATTACCGCGCAAACGAGCACTGATGAGCAACTGGCTTTGCAATTTTATCAAAATAAAGAATTTGACAAAGCCCTTGATTATTACGAAAAACTCTACAATAAAAAATCGCCTCAGCAATTTTATACTCCCTATCTGAATTGTTTACTCGAAATAAAAGATTTTAAAAAAGCAGAGAAAATTGTAAAAAAACAAATCAGGCAAAACCCTGAAAACCCTGAAATCATGGTTGATTTAGGTACGGTTTATACACGTGCTGAAGAACCCGACAAAGCCAAAACGGCCTGGGAACAGACTATCAAATCTATTAAACAGGATGAACAAATATTTGCCGTTGCTAAAGCCTTTATTGCAATCCTTCAATATGATTATGCCATAACAACCTATTTGAAAGGCAGAAAAATTTCGCAAAATGATTATTCTTATGGTTTCGAGCTAGCCGATGTTTATGTTTTAAAAGGTGATAAAATGGCAATGATAAATGAATATTTAGATGTGCTGGAAACTCAGGATTCATATCTTCAAAGTGTTCAAAATTCATTACAGACAAGCTTTGGCAATGATGCGGACATGAAACAAAATGAATTGTTAAAAACCGAATTATTAAAACGTATTGCCAAACATCCTGACAAAACAATACTTTCAGAGCTTCTGATATGGATGCAAATTCAGCAGAGAGATTTTGAAGGTGCATTTATTCAGGCAAAAGCATTGGATAAACGTAAAAAAGAGGAAGGCGACAGATTAATGAATCTGGCAAAACTGTGCACACAAAACGAAAATTATGGTGTTGCCGTAAAAGCATACGAGTATGTCATTTTAAAAGGACCCGGCAATTATTTTTATACAAATGCGCGAATGGAATTATTAGACGTATCCTATCAGAAAATAGTTTTGAAAGGGAATTATACTATCATTGATTTAAACGATCTTGAAAATAATTACCAGATTACGATTGCTGAATTAGGAAAATCAGCAAGTACCATCCCTCTTTTAAAAATGTTAGCTCATCTGCAGGCTTTCTATTTAAATAAACCAAATGACGCAATTGCCCTGCTGGAAGAATCTATTGCATTACCCCAATTATCTCCGCTTATACAGGCTGAATGTAAATTGGAATTAGCCGACATTTTATTAATGACAGGTGATGTTTGGGAAGCATCTTTACGTTATTCACAAGTTGAAAAGTCTTTTAAACATGATGCAATCGGACAGGAAGCAAAGTTCCGTGTCGCGAAAATTTCTTACTATACCGGAGATTTTATGTGGGCACAGGCGCAACTGGATGTTTTAAAAGGAGCGACATCAAAACTCATTGCGAATGATGCGATGGATTTATCCTTACTCATTAGCGATGCTTTAGCAATTGATACAAATGAGGCGCCCTTGACGATGTTTGCTTTTGCCGATATGCTCGCATTTCAAAACAAAGATAAACTGGCAAAAATGACACTTGATTCAATAAATATATTATTCCCAAATCATGCTTTGGCGGATGATATCCTCTACAAAAAAGCACAAATAGAATTGAAACATGCTAATTACACTGCGGCAGCAGCTTATTACGATACCATTGTAAAAAATTACGGGAATGATATTTTAGGTGACGATGCACTTTTTAAACTAGCGGATCTAAATGAAAATCAGTTTAAAAACTTAGACAAAGCCAAAGAATTATATCAGGAACTTTTAATAAAATATCCCGGTAGCTTATATGTTGTAGAAGCTCGTAAACGTTTCAGAAAACTGAGAGGAGATGAAATTAATTAAAATGTTTTGAAGTAAATAGCACCAAACTATTTAGTTATGCTTTAAAATAGTCCTTTTCAGGACGACTTTCCATTTTCTGACCCCCTATTTATTTACCTGATAATGGACTAAAATATCCCCTTTAGAACACAATAAATTCAACAAAACGTTCCCCTATTTAGAATTATTCTTAACAAATGCCGATTCTGTTTAGAATTATTCTTAATTTTGTATTCTAAAGTATGAATTCATTAAAAACCATAACCCAAACGAGCATTGACATTGAAAAAATACGTGCTGACTTTCCAATACTTTCACGTAAAGTAAATGGTAAACCATTGATTTATTTTGATAACGGAGCAACCGCCCAAAAACCAAAACTGGTAATAAAAGCAATTACCGATTATTACGAAAATAAAAATGCAAATATTCATCGCGGTGTACATACGTTAAGCCAGGAACTTACTGTTGAATATGAAAAAGCTCGTAGCACCGTTCAAAAATATTTGAATGCTAAGCATCCACACGAAATTATTTTTACCAAAGGAACAACAGATTCAATTAATCTGGTTGCAAGTTCATTCTGCAAAAAATTTATTTCAACTGGTGATGAAATATTAATTTCCGCAATGGAACATCACTCCAACATATTGCCATGGCAACAGGCATGTGAAGAGAAAGGTGCAGTTTTAAAAGTAATTCCAATCAATGAAGCGGGAGAGTTGATAATTTCCGAATATAAAAGGTTGCTGAATGAAAAAACAAAAATTGTTGCTATTGCGCATATTTCGAATACTCTCGGAACCATTAACCCTATTGAAGAAATAATTGCACTGGCACATGTAAAAAACATCCCGGTATTGGTGGATGGCGCTCAGGCTGTGGCTCATACAGCAGTGAATGTCCAGACATTAGGTTGTGATTTTTATTGCTTCAGCGGTCATAAATTATTTGGACCAACCGGAGTTGGAATACTTTATGGAAAAGAAAAATGCTTAAATGAACTGCCTCCTTATCAGGTTGGTGGAGGAACTATTAAAACTGTTACATTCGAAAAAACAGAATATGAAGGCCTCCCATTAAAATTTGAAGCTGGCACACCTCATATTGAAGGCGGAATAGGACTTGCGGTGGCTATTGATTACGTTAATACTATAGGTTTAGATACTATTGCGGTATATGAGAATGAATTGCAGATTTACGCAACACAAGAATTACAAAAAGTTGAAGGAATTAAAATTATTGGAACAGCAAAAAATAAAGCAAGTGTTATTTCTTTTGTTGTGGATGGGTTACATCCATTTGATATTGGAACTATTTTAGATCAGTTGGGTATTGCTGTCAGAACAGGACATCATTGCACACAGCCTTTAATGGCGCATTATGGTATTCAAGGAACTATTCGTGCTTCCTTTGCATTTTATAATACAAAAGAGGAGATAGATGAATTTATTAAAGGGGTAAAAACAGCAATCAAAATGTTGAAATAAGTTTTTGGGGAGAATTTATAATGACCATAGAAGAAACCGAACAAGAAATTATTGAAGAGTTTGAAATTTTTGAAGATTGGATGGGGAAATACGAATACCTGATTGATCTTGGAAAATCACTGCCCTTAATCGATGAAAAATACAAAACGGAGGATAAAATTATTAAAGGTTGTCAAAGCCGAGTATGGATGCACTCCGAATTGATTGATGGAAAAATTGTGTTTACAGCAGATAGTGATGCAATTATTACAAAGGGAATGGTTGCCCTAATGATTCGAGTTTTATCCAACCATACACCTGATGAGATAATTAATGCTAAATTAGATTTTATTGAAAAAATTGGATTAACAAAACACCTGTCACCTACACGCAGTAATGGTTTGGTGAGTATGATAAAACAAATGAAATTAGATGCAATAGCATATAGTTCAAAGTTGGAAAGTTAGAAAGTTCAAAGTTCTGTGTCTTCAGATTTTTCAATTATTAAAATAATAAAAGATCACATCATATGTGGTTAATGAATCAAAAAATACATACCAGGGTTAGAAAAGTTAAAGCTTTGAACTTTTTAACTTTTAACTTTTAACTTTTTTTAAAATGTCAGCAATAATTAACACAACCAATACAGAACTTGCTCAAAAAGTTATTGATACAATCAAAACTTGTTATGATCCTGAAATCCCCGTAGATATTTGGGAGCTGGGCTTGATTTACGAAATCAATATTGATGAAGAAAACAACCTGATGGTTAAAATGACCTTAACCTCCCCCTCTTGTCCTGTTGCAGAAACACTACCCCCAGAAATAGAAGACAAATTGCGAGAAGTAGAAGGAATCAAATCAGCAAAAATTGAACTGACTTTTTCCCCCCCCTGGGAAAAGGAAATGATGACTGAGGTAGCTCAATTAGAATTAGGATTTATGTAAACAAACCCTGACAGGGTTTCGAACCCTGTTAGGGTTAACCTATGCACCTACCCAAATAAACAAGCACCATAGTTATTTAGTTTATTACCACCATATTCTTCAAAGTCAAGCAATATATAGCAATAAAGCATCCAATCAACTTTAATTGGGGCTTACAATTTCCATTGGAAATCGTCAAAATTCCCGATTAGTTCCGCAACCAAAAATCCTCAATCAGTAATTATTTACTCATCGTGCAACGTTTCTTACAAATAAAGTGTCATTTTATCGTTAAAACACCTAAATTTGTTTGCATTTTTAAGTTCCGAGAGTTTATGGAATTGAATTCAAAATTAACCTCTATTACATGAAAGAATCCCATATTAAAAAAAGATATATTTTAACAATGACAAAGGCGGTTATTTTTTTATTCGTTTTTTGCCTCGCAAGCCAGACACAAAATACGAGTAACGCTCAGACACCTTCCCAAAAGTATATACGAATTGACATTGGTCATGGAGCCTTGCATTGTCCGTTTTTAGGTCCTAAATTTGAAATGTTGCTAAAAAAAACAAATGGCCTCGAAGATTTTTTTCTGGATAAACAGGCAAGTTATGTAACTTTTAATCTTCCGGCAACTACTGAAATGACAGCAGAATCTTTGAAACAAATTGGTGTTGATGCTGGTTATCCGCCTGCTGATGTTATGGTTACGATGGACAATAAGCCGATCAAAAAATAATAAACTGATTATTAAAACAAAACAGCTTTCGTAATTCGCTTAAAAATGAATAATATTACTAAACACATTTTAGCGTTTCTTTTCTTCTCTTTTCTTTTCGGAGAAGGCTTGGGAGGTATTTCTTCTTTCGCTCAATCCTCTAATACTTTTATGCGAACGTTCCGCGCTGCCGGGATGAATGGCGGTTTGTCATTAGCGGAAACAAGTGATGGTGGTTTTATTGGTACAGGCCAACATGCCTCTACCGGAGCAGGGAATTGTGATATTTATGTGTATAAGGTGGATGGTTGTGGTAACCCGGAATGGTTTAAAACCTATGGCGGTCCCTCTGAAGATGGTGGGAAATCCGTTCAGCAAACCTCAGACGGCGGATATATTGTCGCAGGACTTGCATTTCTGGGTGCAGGAAATTATGATATGACATTAATAAAACTCGATCCTTTGGGTAACATCCAATGGTCAAAGGTTTTTGGAGGAGGCGGGGCTGATTACGGCTTGTATGTTCAGCAAACGAGCGACGGGGGGTATATAATGACAGGATATTTAACAGGGTTAGGCTTCGGCGCGGAAGACCTGGCTTTAATAAAAACAGACTCAAATGGTAATTTGCAATGGATGAAAGTTTATGGAGGAGCGGGTTCTGAATGGGGCAATTATGTTGAGCAAACCAGTGACGGAGGATACAAGGTGGCTGGCTACACTACCAGTTTTGGTGCCGGAGGATTTGATATCTATGTAATAAAAGTAGATGGCGCCGGGAATCTACAATGGTCTAAAACATATGGTGGAGGAGCCAGCGAAGGAAGCAGTCAATGGGGAATCACGGGACAAACAACAACGGATGGCGGATTCATGGTTTGTGCAAATACAAATAGCTATGGCGCCGGCAGTAATGATGTGTTATTGATAAAAACAGATTCAATTGGTAATTTAGAATGGTCTAAAACCTATGGTGGCGCGGGAGACGATCAGCCACGTTCCGCTGAACAAACTTTCGATGGAGGATTCATCATTAGCGGTTATACCACCAGTTTTGGGCATGGTGATTTGGATGCTTATTTAATTAAGACAACCAGTAACGGTACTCTTCAATGGTCAAAAGCATACGGAGGGACTGCTTATGATAAAGGATCTATGGTAAGGCAAGCTGCTGACGGAGGTTATGCTTTGTCAATTGTAACAGCCAGCTTTGGAGCAGATTATTACGATCCGCTTTTTATGAAAACAGACAGCATGGGTGTTGTAGGCTGTAACGAACTTAATTGTGCTACCATTGTTAGTAGTGTAACTCCTTCTGTTGGATCTGGAGGTGCTGAGATGGTACCAGCCGCTACTGTTGCTGTTCCGACAATCAGTACTAACAATTATACTCCTACTGATATTTTTTTATGTCAGCATTGCATTACTATCCCTTCATTTGTTCCCAGCGATACCATTGCCTGTGTTGGTGAAACTGTTTTTTTCTATAATACCACCTCCGTTGGAAAAACATGTAATGAGAATTGGTATATCAATGGTACCGTAGTAAATGGAGATAAAGACACCTTACCTTTTATATTTAATACTGCTGGCATACATATAATTCAGCTCATAGCATCATGTGGCAATTCTACCGATACCAATACCATTAATATACATGTATATGACGTTCCGGTTGCGGCGTATACCAATACAAACGTATGTAAAGGCATTGCAACTCAATTTACAAATGGATCAACCATTGCATCGGGTTCTATTACATCAACAACCTGGAATTTTGATGATGGCAGCGCATTAAACAATTCGCAAAGCCCCTCCCACACGTATGTAAATGAGAGTATTTATAATGTTACTCTGACAGTAAGTAACAGCTTCGGATGTGCAGATACACTTACAAAAACTGTCCCTGTTTATTTTAATCCGGTTTCTGGTTTCACTCATAGTGATGTATGTTTTAAAGATTCAATGTATTTTGCCAATACATCCACTGTGGATAACTCAACCTCCATAGCCGGTTATTTATGGGCATTTGGCGATGGAGGCGCAACAAGTAATTTAACATCCCCGGCTCATTATTATTCAACTGCCGGAACTGATACGGTTGCCCTGATAGCAACAACTACTGACGGATGTTCTGACACATCATACACAGCAGTAAATACTTTTGATCCACCTACTTCTGTGTTTACGTTCAATGCTATTTGTTTATACGATTCCGTACATTTAGTTAATGCTTCTCTTAGTCCTACTATGGGCAGTACAGCAAGCTGGTCATGGAGTTTTGGTGATGGATCACCTCTAAACACATCTGTTTGGAACCCAAGTCATATTTTTTCAAACCCCGGAACTTACTTGATTATTTTGACTACTGTTTCTTCCAACCTTGGCTGCATGGATACTTTACAAGCTCCAATTATAGTGCCGCCTACCCCTATAGCCGATTTTAGTTCCTCGGATGTATGTGCAAATCAGGCAATAAATTTTAATGATATATCAACAGTTTCAAGCGGCAGTATCATAGGCAGAGTCTGGGATTTTGGTGACGGCAGCCCTGTCGACACAACAGCAAATCCTTCCCATACCTACGCAACCCAAGGGACTTACAGTGTTACATTAATTGTCATTACCGACAGAGGATGTAAAGACACCATTTCTAAAAGCGCCGTTGGCCACCCAATTCCCACTGTATATTTTAACGCCTTGGACGTTTGCGACATGAACCCTGTTTTTTTAAATAATTTTTCATCAATCCCCTTATCTGATACTATCCAATCCTATACCTGGAATTTGGGTGATGGAAGTCCGATTAATTATAATCCCTCTTTTTCTCATCTGTATGACTCCTCCGGATCCTATTCAGTTAAATTAATTGTTGTTTCAACTTTTGGATGCTCCGATTCAATAACAAAAACAGTAATCGTCCATCCAAATCCTGTTTCAAATTATAGCAGTACAAGTGTTTGCAATAACAGCCTTACACAATTTACCGATAGCTCCACAACTTTGTTAGGAACCATGGACACATGGTCATGGAATTTTGCAGATGGAAGCTCTTTGAATAGCAACACTAATCCTTCTCATTTATATGCCAATGCAGGGATTTACAATACTACCTTAATTGTAAAAAACAGTTTTGGCTGTAAGGATACAATTACAAAACCAGTCAAAGTTTTTTACAACCCGGTGGCAGGATTCACATTTAATAATGTTTGTTTTGGAGATTCCATGTATTTTACTAATACATCAACAGTTGATAACTCAACTTCCATCACCAAGTATTTATGGGCATTTGGCGATGGCAGCGCTACAAGTAGTCTGCAAAATCCAAGTCATTATTATTCCATTGCAGGAACGTATTCCGTTACTTTAGTGGCTTCAACCATCGATAGTTGTCCTAATGCAATAACGCTCACTGTAAATGCCTTTGATGCCCCTGCCTCTGCCTTTACATTTAATAATACATGTTTGTTTGATTCCGCAAAATATACAAACACAAGCATTGCCCCTACAATGGGCAGCACATCAAACTGGTCATGGGATTTTGGTGACGGTTCTCCATTAAACACAACTGTTTGGAACCCTGGTCACTTGTATGCTACTACTGGAAGCTATCAGGTAACGTTGATTACTCACTCTTCCAATCTTGGTTGTCCGGATACGCTGAAAGACTCAATAACAGTATTCCCTATGCCTCTTGCTGATTTTAGTTTTACCAATGTGTGTTTAAATCAGAGTTTGAACTTTAATGATTTATCAACCGTTCCCAGTGGGACTATTGCAAACAGAATCTGGAATTTTGGTGATGGCACATCGCCGAATTCAAACACAAATCCATCACATATTTATTCCTCCTCCGGAACGTTTATTGTTTCTCTGATTGTAACAACTGACAATGGCTGTAAAGACACGATGATAAAAAGTGTGGTTGTACACCCTCTGCCTAACGTCCAATTTAGCGCACCCGCTGTTTGTGATGGAAGCATGGTTCAGTTTACTGATTTATCAACTATTCCCACTACGGATACACTAGAATCCTGGACATGGAATTTTGGCGATGGAAGCCCTGTTATTAATAATCAAAACACCTCTTACCTTTTTGCTTCCGCAGGTTCTCATACGGTTCAATTGTTGGTTGTTTCCAATTTTGGTTGTATTGACTCCGTTAGTAAAACATGTATTGTTAATCCCAATCCTGTTGTACTTTTTGCTGCTAATTATGATACTGTAGGTTGTGAGCCTTTGTGTATTAGTTTTCAAAATTTATCTACCATCGCTACCGGTTCGAATATGGCTTGGGTGTGGAATTACGGTGATGGAAGCCCAACAACCTTTGTGCAAAATCCAAACCATTGTTATACCAATGATTCGGAATTTTTACCAAACCTCCTTGATGTTACTTTAACAATTACTTCTGATTTGGGCTGTGTCAGTATTTTGACTAAGAACAACTATGTAACAGTGTACCCCAATCCCAATGCGGATTTTAATGTTCAACCACAAACCACTACCATTGTAGATCCTGTTATCTCTATCACAAATTTATCTACAGGAACTAATTATTGGAATTGGAATTTTGGTGATACAGACACATCCTCTTCCATTAATCCCGCGCCTCATACGTATGCGGATACAGGGATATACACCATAACGTTGATTACATCTACTCAATACGGTTGTGTTGATACTGCTTATGAAACGGTTATTATTGAACCCGATTTTTTATTTTATATTCCAAGTGCATTTACCCCTAATGACGATGGCATAAACGACACCTTTTTGGGGAAAGGAATTTATATACGCAGTTATGAAATGAGTATTTTTGATCGTTGGGGAACTTTGATTTTCTTTTCTGATAGCATTAACAAACCTTGGGATGGTAAAGCGAACCACGGAACTGAAACTGCAAAAGGGGATGTATATGTTTATTCGTTCAAGATTACGGATATTCAACAAAAAAAACACAGCTACAAAGGGATTGTAACATTGGTGAAGTAAAGGGAGTGGCAATATTGAGTTTCTTTTAAAAACATAAAAACATAAATGAAAAAGATAGAAAACAGAGTTATTAACTGCCGTTATCCGCTCCTGAAGTTTGTTTTTTTGTTTTTCATCCTCCTCTTTAGCAAGGGCTGGGAAACCCCTTCCTGTTACGCTCAAGTTACTCAGTCATTTTCTTATACCGGAAGTGTTCAAACCTTTACTGTTCCAAGTTGTGTGGATACTCTTCACATTAAAGCATGGGGCGCAGGGGGTAGCGGTGGTGGTGGTGATAGTTACCCTGGTGCTGTGGGTGGTGGCGCTGCTTATGTAAAAAGTGATGTTGCGGTTACTGCCGGACAAATCATTACAATACTTGTTGGTGGTGGCGCCGGACCCGGCGGACAATGTTCCGGATGTGCCCCTGGTGGAAGTACAGGATGGGGCAATGGTATTTATAGTGGTGGACAAGGCGGAAATGCAGGTTGCTCAGGTTGCTCCGGTGGTGGTGGTGGTGGTGGTGGTGGCTCTGCTATATACATCGGGTCTACAGTATTGCTGGTAGCTGGAGGAGGTGGCGGAGGAAGTGGTGGCGGACAATTTAGCAGCGGTGCAATTGGAGGTGGAGGTGGTCAGGATGGAAATGTATCCCCCGGTTCTTGTTCTTCTCCTGGTATAGCGGGAGCGAGTGCCAGCGGAAATGGAAACCCTGGCACAAACAAAAGTGGTGATGGTGGTGGTGGTGGTGCCGGTGGGGGAGGATATAACGGTGGCAGCGGTGGCGGAGTAGCAACGGGTTGCGATTGTGGTGCCTGCGGTGGCGGTGGCGGGAACAGTTTTTCCGCTGGAATAAATACAATTATCATAAACGGAAATGGACAAACCGGAGCCAATAATACCGATCCGGATCTTCCGGCAGGAACTGTGAATGGAGGAAACAGTTCAACTAAAGGTGGAGATGGTTTTGTTCAATTAATATTCAACGGTGCTCCCACTGCCGATTTTAGCAATACAACTGTCTGTAATGGAATTGCAACTCAATTTACTGATAACACTACCAATACTTCCGGAACTCTTATCTCAAGAACCTGGGATTTTGGTGATAGCAGTCCGTTAAATACGACACTAAACCCCGCTCATACATATGTTAACGGAGGTTTATATACTGTCAAATTAATTGAAAATAATAGCGTTGGTTGTTCCGATACAATTACAAAATCTGTTCAGGTTTATTATAACCCAACTGCAGCTTTCGCTCATAGTGATGTTTGTCTGGGGGATATCATGGTCTTTACAAATACATCTTCAATTAACAACTCAACAACAATAGCAAGTAATTTATGGAATTTTGGTGATGGCAGCCCGACAAGTAATTTACAAAGTCCTACTCATTCCTACATTGCCGGAACTTTTACTGTACTAGTATTAACAACAAGTGCGGATGGTTGTTTTGACACAGCAAGTGCTACTGTAAACACTTTTGATGCACCTCAGTCCTCATTCAATTTCAGCAACACTTGTTTGTTTGATTCCGCAAAATTTACAAATACCTCTATCAGCCCGGTAATGGGAAGTACAGCAAGCTGGTCATGGGATTTTGGCGACGGCTCTCCATTGAATACAACTGTTTGGAGTTTAAGCCACATCTATTCTTTCCCCGGAAATTATCAGGTTATTTTGATTACCCACTCATCCAATCTAGGTTGCCCTGATACCCTGAAAGATTCAATTACTGTGTATCCAATGCCTGTTGCTGATTTTAGTTTTACCAATGTATGTTTAAACGAGGTTATGAATTTTATTGATTTATCAATTGTTTCAAGTGGCAGTATCACAAGCCAATCCTGGAATTTTGGAGATGCTACCGCACTAAGTACAGTTCAGAGTCCGGCACATACGTATGCCAATCCGGGTACCTACCCTGTTTCTTTGATTGTAACAACCAACAACAGTTGTAAAGATACGATAACAAAGAGTGTGGTCGTTCATCCCTTGCCTGTTGCATTATTTAGTACTGTAAATGTCTGTGACGGAAGCATTGTTCAATTCGGCAATTTATCAACCATCGCCTCAACAGATACAATACAATCCTGGACATGGGACTTTGGTGATAGTAGTCCGTTTAGCAATACGGCAAACACATCCCACCAATACGCTGCTGCGGGTTCATACTCTGTTCAATTATTGATTGTTACTAATTTTGGTTGCCCCGATTCAATTACTAAAACAAGTATCGTTAATCCTAATCCTGTCGTATTATATACAGCCGACAGCCTTGCCGGATGCGGACCTCTGTGTGTAAACTTTCTAAATTCATCAACTATTGCAACAGGTGTTAATGCTACCAGTTTATGGACATTTGGCGATGGCAGTCCAACCAGTAATTCATCAAATCCAAGTCATTGTTATATGAATGATTCTGTTTATGCGCCAAATTCTTTTACAGTTACTTTAAAAGTTACTTCAGATAGCGGATGTGTCAGCTCAATAACTAAAAATAATTATATAACTGTGTACGCTAATCCAAATGCCGCTTTCACAGCGATACCAAAAACCACAACGATTATGGATCCTATTATTTCGATTACAGATTTATCTATCGGAGCAGATAACTGGAACTGGAATTTTGGCGATGGTTCAGCTCCGCTCACAACAAGTTTTATCGCTCCTCATACTTTTGCGGATACAGGTAGCTACTTGATAACCTTGATTACTTCTACTCAATATGGCTGCGCAGATACGGCTTATGAAACCATTGTTATTGAACCGGATTTTGCATTTTACATACCAAGTGCTTTTTCACCGGATGGGGATGGGTTAAATGATAATTTTATTGGCAAAGGTATTTTTATCAAAGAATTTAAGATGTCCATTTTTGATCGTTGGGGAAATTTGATTTTCTTTTCAAATGACAAGGACAAACCATGGGATGGTAAGGCAAATCATGGAAGTGAAATTGCATTGCAGGATATATATGTTTATACAATAGAAGTTACAGATTTAAAAAATAAAAAACACCCATACAAAGGCACGATAACCCTGACAAGATAAAATATATCTTCGCCCGCCCATACCCTTATCTGATAGAAACGTCCCTTATTATGCAGAATGATGGTAGAGAGAAGATAAATTAATAAATTTTTTTGTATAATTTAAACTTGAGAATATGAAAAAAATTTACTCTCTTATTACCGAAAGTATATTATTATTTGCATTTTCAACTCAATTGAGTGCTCAATGTACCGGAGGACGATATCAGAATAAAATTTTTCCGGCAATACCTATAGTTACTACTGATGTAGTTTATGGTAACAATATAAAATACGATGGCTCCAATCAGGTTTTAAAGATGGACATTTATGAGCCGCAATGCGATGTTGCTACAGCGCGGGCATGTGTAATTATTATCCACGGAGGAGGCTTTGTCGCAGGAACCAAATCAGACCTACCTTATGTACAATTATGTGTTGGCTTAGCTCAGGTGGGCTACGTAGTTGCTTCTATTGAATATCGTTTAGGTTTTCCACAGGATCAGTATGGTTTTAATTCAGCTATAATGCGTGGTGTGCATGACGGACGGGCGGCAGTCCGTTTTATGCGTGACAATGCTCTTAACGGTGGAAATACATGGAGGATAGATCCCAATATAATTTATTTTGGTGGACCATCTGCCGGCGGTATTACTGCATTGCATCTTGGTTACCAGAATCTGCAAAGCGAATTAACAATGAACTGCGGAGGACAGCCGGGCGCAGAGGAGAATAGCCTTGAAGGAACAAGTAACAACCTTACCTGTTCATCTTCTGTTAATGCAATCATTTGTATTTCCGGTGGAATACGTGATTTAAGCTGGATACATAACAACGATTTACCGGTATTTCTCGCCCATGGCGACAGCGATAACACTGTCCCTTATGGAAGTGGAAGTTTCGGCGGATTTTTTCCGATAGAAGGAGGTTCAACTGTTGCTGTTAGATGCAACCAGACAGCAACTCCTTATTGCTTCAAACGTATGTATGGACAAGACCACCAGATTTCAAATTTTGCATATACTGATACCTTGTCCGTTCTTTTGGGACAGTTTTTATATCATTGCACCTGCGGCGCGCCCCTTGATTGTAACTACAATCCAATGCCACCGGCACCAGTTCCTTCGGTTTCTATCGCGGTTACCACGGGTACAAATCCATCCTGCCAGGGAGCTTTAGCAACATTTACTGCGACAACAGTCAATCCGGGTCCGGTTACACCAATGTATCAGTGGCAGGTGAATGGAGTAAATGTCGGAACCAACAGTCCCACTTACTCTTCAACAACATTAGCAACTAACGATGTGGTGACTTGCACAATAAGTTCAATTTGTACAGAGCCCACAACAGCCACCAGCCCTTCTATAACAATGACGGTTACTCCTATTGTCCCTCCAACAATCACTATCTCCGTCCCTTCGAGCTCCAATCCAACTTGTCCCGGTCAATCAATAACATTTACAGCCACAGGTACTGATTTTGGCTCAAATCCCGCTTTTCAATGGCATCTAAATGGAAACAATATTGGACCTAACAGCGCTTCCTTTACCAGCACCACATTGCTAAATAACGATATTGTAACATGTACGGTCACTTCAAATGCGCCCTGTGTAAACCCAACAACAGCAACCAGTGCAGGAATTACCATGATAGTGAATCCGGTAGGTCCTCCTACAGTTTCTATTGTTATTACTTCAGGAACAAATCCAACGTGTGCAGGGGATCCTGTTACATTCACTGCCAGCTCTACCTTTGGCGGTACAAGCCCAACATATCAGTGGATGAAAAATGGCACCAACACACTGACAGGTGTAACATACACACCATCAACATTGGCAAATGGCGATGTGGTTACCTGTAAAGTAACATCTAATTCTGCTTGTGCAAGTCCAACAACGGCAACAAGTTCAGGAATCACCATGACGGTGAATCCATTGGTAGCGCCGGCAATTTCTATTGCAATTACATCGGGAACAACCCTTCCTTGCTTTGGTAATGCAGTCACATTTACAGCAACGCCTACCTATGGAGGAACAACCCCGGCTTATCAATGGCAGGTAAATGGAGCAAATGTTGGAAGTGACAGTACTAACTTCACTTCAACCACATTAGCAAATTCCGATATAGTAACCTGCATACTCACATCTAACGTAGATTGCAGAAGCCAGGCAACAGGCACAAGTAATGCTATTGCTGTGACAATAAGCCCGAACAACCCCCCACCAACAGTAGCAATTTCAATACTTTCAGGAAACAATCCTACCTGTGCCGCATCACCAGTAACTTTTACCGCTACCTCAACTGACGGTGGAACAAGTCCGGTTTATCAATGGATGATAAATGGTACAAATGCAGTAGTCAGTGGTTTATATACCCCCTCTACCTTAGTAGATGGAGATGTGATAACCTGCATGGTAACATCTACTGCTGCCTGTGCAAGTCCGCCAACGGCAATAAGTACAGCTATCACCATGACAGTCATTTCATCTGTTATTCCAACCGTGACAGTAGCTGTTACTTCGGGTTCAAATCCGATCTGTATCGGAGATTCTGTAACTTTCACGGCAACACCATCCAATGCAGGAACAAATCCTACTTACCAGTGGTCGTTGAATGGAAATCAGGTTGCTGGTGCTCAAAGTGCTACCTACACTCCAACATCCCCTGCAGATGGTGATGTCATCAATTGCAAAATTACATCGGATGCTATTTGTGCAAGTCCGGCTATGATTACAAGCACAGGAATAACCATTACAATTATTCCTGTAACAACTATAAATGCTATTTCCGATATTGATGTCTGCGGAGGAACAATTGCTGCTTCTAATTTTTCAAGTACTCCTTCGGGAGCAAACTATACCTGGACCAATTCGAATACGGCTATTGGTTTGGCTTCCAGCGGAACAGGAAATGTTCCATCCTATACAGCAACTAATTCATCAAGTGCTCCTATCACAGCAACCATAACGGTAACACCCTCGATAAGCGGGTGCACAGGCACTCCTTCATCTTATTCCATCACTGTTGAGCCAACAGCTACAATCAGCCAGAACGGTTCATTATTAACATCAAGCACAGGGTCAAGCTACCAGTGGTATATTGATGGACAGCCAATTATAGGTGCTACAAGTCAAACAATTACAGCATCTCAGTCAGGAAATTATAGTGTTGCGGTTTCGGGAAATGATTGTCCCTCACAGGTAATTACAATTACCGGAATAACGGAAGCTAATAACGACTTTTGCTTTTCCGTATTTCCAAATCCAAGTGATGGTAACTTTTTTGTTTCCTTTGATGTTCCTGAAAGAAACACATATATAATCAGCATCGTAAATTTAACAGGTGTATTATTATTCCGGGAATCATTAACGGATTTTAGTGGAAAATATTCAAAAGAAATGAACTTTACGGATTTTGGAAAAGGAATTTATATGATACGTTTAAGTGGACCTGAGAGAGAAGTTGTTAAAAAGATAATCATTTATTAACTCATGTTACACATTGCCACAGAGGGGCATAATATTGGTAGAAAATGAACACCAAAATATTTCTAAGCTCCATCGGGGCGAAATATTACGCTCCTCTGGAGCTGAATAATAGGGGGATTGCTGTTTTCTACCAATATTCTGCCCCTCTGGGGCTGATTTGTATAACATCATTTATTAACCGAAATTAGATGGTATCAACAACCAACATAAAATCATTTTACCTCAGCCTGAATGTTGTATTATTGTTTGTGTTCAACTTCACATGCAATGCCCAGAGCACTTGGTCATTTCCTTATTCAGGCGCGGCACAAACTTTGACGGTGCCTGCTGATGTGTGCTGCATTTATGTGAAAGCATGGGGTGCCGGAGGTGGAGGCGGAGGTAATGATGCCTATCCCGGAGGAGTTGGTGGAGGGGGTGCTTATACAGAATCTGTAATTACTGTTTCTCCCGGAGATATTCTTACGATATATGTGGGTGGCCCGGGAATGGGTGGTGCCGGTGGCGCAGGAACACCTGGAGGTAATGGCGGATGGGGATACGGAGCAGGAGGAAAAGGTGGAAATGCCGGTCCCGACTGTTGTTCTGGAAGTGGTGGTGGTGCCGGTGGTTCATCCGGAGTATTGGTAAATGGTGCTCCCGTTATTTTTGCTGCCGGTGGTGGTGGTGCCGGTGGTGGTGGATGCAAAAGTGCCGGTGGAAATGGTGGTGCCGGTGGCATTAACGGAAGCGCTACTACTTGTACAAGTGGAGGCAATACTGCCGGAAGTGGTGCCCCAAGTGGTGCAGCGGGTCAAAGCCATCCTGCCGACGGTGGAGGCGGTGGAGGCGGTGGAGGTGGTATTAACGGGGGACAAGGAGGGTTTGCTCCTCCGGTTGGAAGTTCATGTAATCCTTCCACTGATTGCGGTGCAGGAGGAGGAGGAGGAGGAGGAAGCTGGTCATCGGGTTCAAATACCATTATCACAAATGGAAGTGGACAAACTCCGGGTAATAATGCGGATCCCGATTATTCTGCAGGTTCCTCCACAGGAGGCGGAAATACCGGACCAGGAACAAGCGGATTCTTGAAATTGGATTATTTTAATCCATCGAATATCGGGTTTACCAATACAAGTGCCTGTTATGGTACTCCTACCCAATTTACGGATAATACCATAAGTGTTGTGGGAACTACAACATTCTGGAGCTGGGATTTTGGAGATGGCAGCGCTTTAAACACAAATCAAAGTCCTTCCTACACCTATTCAAGTGGTGGCACCTACAATGCCACACTAACTGTCACCAATAGTCTTGGCTGTTCAAATACGCTGACAAAAGTTGTTCAGGTCTTTTACAAACCTACAGCAAATTTTACACATAACTATGCTTGTGCAGGATGGCTCATGGACTTTTCCAATACTTCTTTCGTCAACAATGCCACTACCATTACTACTAATTCATGGGATTTTGGAGATGGAACAGCCCTGAGCAACCTACAGGATCCCATTCACACGTTTATCCTGCCGGGTACTTTTAATGTAAAACTAACAGTTACAACAGCAGATGGATGTTCTGATATTATTACTATTCCTGTTATTATTTATGATGCTCCGGGCTCTGCTTTTACCTTCAGCAATTCATGCCTGCTGGATTCCGCGCATTTTACCAACGCAACTACCAACCCTACTATGGGAACTATTGCAAGCTGGTTCTGGGATTTCGGTGATGGAACTCCCGCCAACACAACTGTTTGGAGCCCAAGCCATCTGTATGCATTTGCGGGAGATTACACGGTTACTCTTGTTGCTTATTCTTCTAATGGATGTGCGGATACGTTAAAAGATACGATTACTGTTTTTATGCCTCATGCCTATTTTGGATTTGCAGATGTTTGTTTAAATCAGATAATGAATTTCAGCGATCTGTCAAGTGTTACCGGAGGAGGAACAATCACTGCATGGACGTGGGATTTTGGTGATGCCAGCCAGCCAAATACTACTCAGAATCCAAGTTATACCTATACAAATGCAGGAACCTACATTGTTACTCTGATCGCCACGAGTGATATTGGATGTAATGATACCGTAAGTAAAAATGTGGTGGTGCATGCACTTCCAAATGCTGAGTTTTTAAAAACGAATGTATGTGATGGCTCTTATGCCCAATTTAACGACATCTCCACAATCTTAAGCCCGGATCTCATTCAGGGATGGTCATGGACATTTGGTGATGGTACTACTGTTAATAATCAAACAACCTCGCATTTATATGCTGGTGTAGGTTCGTACCCTGTGCAGTTGCTGACTGTTTCCAGTTTCGGATGTAAAGATTCTATAAGCAAAATACTTGTTGTTCATCCTAATCCTGTTGTGAATTTTACGGCAGATACTACTGAAGGGTGTGAACCTTTGTGCATTTCTTTTCAGGATTTATCTTCTGTTCTTACAGGTATTAATGTTCAGTGGGTATGGGATCTTGGTGATGGAAGCGCTTTAAATAATTCCCAAATTTTTGACCATTGTTACACGAATGATTCTGTGTTCGCTCCTAACTTTTTTAATGTTACATTAACAGTAACTTCCGACAGCGGCTGTGTCAGCACTTTGGCCAAAAATAATTACATAACAGTATATCCAATGCCTGAATCAAATTTTGCAGTTCAACCTGAAACGGCCTCCATTATTGACCCTGTTATTTCATTTATTGATTTATCCATTGGAGCAAATGCATGGAACTGGAATTTTGGTGATACTGCAACATCTTTTGTATTTAGCCCTCCACCGCATACTTACGCTGACACAGGCACTTATGTGATTACCATTACAGTTTCCAATCAGTATGGTTGTACCGATGTGGATTATCATTCAATAATTATAGATCCGGATTTTGTTTTTTATATTCCCAATGCTTTCACACCTGATGGCGATGGAATAAACGATAGCTTTACTGGTAAAGGTGTTTTTATTAAAGAATTTGAAATGATGATTTTTGACCGCTGGGGAAATATGATTTTCAAGACTAAGGATATTGATATCCCATGGGATGGCAGAGCAAATGGTGGAAATGAAATGGCACAAAGAGATGTATATGTTTATGCTGTTACGGTTACAGATTTAAAAATGGTCAAACACCACTATAAAGGCATTGTGACGTTGGTAAGATAAAACTCATCTCCTTCAGCACATCTTCAAAGAGGATGAAGAAAGAGGATAGAAAAGTGTCAGAAAATGCAGTTTGTATGCAACTTTTCGCCTAATTAGTACGACCTTTATAATCAAAATGGATTCCCTTTTATTTTTTTGATTGTAGAAGAGTAAAAGAAGATTCCTCCGGTGATTAAAAAAACACAATGAACTATCTACGTATACCCTTCGTTTTTGTACTCTTATTAATTTACAGTTGCGTATTGCAAGCTCAGTCTGTAGATAAGCTATTTCTTGCCAAACCTTTTCAAAATAACTTTTTTATTAAAGAACAAGGGCAGTTTAGCAAAAACGCCGATGAGACAAAAACATCCTTTAAAGAGGCTATACTCTATGGGGTGGAAAACCCTGAATTTAATGCTTACTTTACAACACAAGGCATCATTTTTCAATATCCGGAAAGAAAAAAGATAGAAAAAAAAGAGCGTGAAGAGGAAAAACAAAAAGGGAAAAAAGATGAAAGAGATGTTGAAACGATATGGCATACAGCTACTATGCACTGGCTTAATTCGAATCCCTCAGTAAAGTTAATTCCTGAACAAAAAGATTCAGCCTATTACAACTATGGTGGATTTGAAGATGACTCTCACTACAACTTCGTTCCGGCGTATAAGAAATTAAAATATACTAACCTGTATCCCGGTGTGGATGCGGAATTTGAGTTTTCGGAACAAGGAGGGATAAAATATAAATTTTTGGTTCAGCCCAATGTTGTTATTCCTTTAATCTCATTTCAATGGGAGGGATTAGAAAAGGTAAGTACCGATGAAAAAGGAGATTTACAACTTCAAAGCAAGTTTAATTCTTTTGCAACTAATTTCGGCTGGCAACTTGTGGATCATGCACCTAATGCCTTTACTTCAACTTCACATACAAACATCCCTGTAAATTATTCTGTTGATGGCAACAAGGTAAAATTTCAATTTTCATCCGGGAATATTTCTTCTTCGGAAGGAATACTAATTGATCCCTGGATTACAAATCCAAATTTTTCCAGCCTTAATAAAGCCTTCGACATACAGGAAGACTCTGTTGGTAATGTTTTCATTTTAGGAAATAATACCAACTGGGAGGTACAGAAATATAACTCAGGAGGCGTGTTACAATGGACCTATGTTACTTACGCTATTTTGATGGGAGACATAGCCGTTGATAATCCGGGCAATGTATATATCGTTGGAGGATATTCTGCCGGCAAGCGTCAAAAGCTTGACCCATCAGGTGTTCAGTTATGGTCATTCGGCGGTTTGATGGAAGAGTGGAGGCTGGCATTTAATTATTCCAAAACAATACTTTCGGTTGGAGGATATTTTATTGACCCGGGGTCAAATAATCTGGCAAGATTGGATATTAATACGGGTGCTGTAAGCGATGAGATTGTTTATGGTGCCGAAACAAGAAGTATCGCAACCGATTGTAATGGAGATATTTATTCCCTTCATGTTACCTTTGGTGCAGCAAGTAGCGGTGTAGCGGCATCCAATGTCCTTCGTAAAACCAATTCAAATTTTACTCCGGCAGGCTCTGTTGGCAGTGGTTTTCTTTTAGTGGAAGCCCAACCGGCAGGCACCTGCTATGGTATAAATCCTGCGTACTCTGGTTCATGGACCTATCAGGTGTTTAATGCAATCGCGGTTAATGGACCTTATGTTTTTATTTACGACGGAGCAACAATCCGCAGAATTAATAAAACGACACTTACCATTATTAACAGCGTAACTGCTCCTGGTGGTACACTAACAATGGATGGAGGTATAGCAGCTGATTTATGTGGCAATATCTATGTCGGTACGATGAACGGCATAGCAAAATTCGACTCTACTCTTACCTATATTTCCACAATTCCTACCACCGCGGCTGTGTATGATATAATTCTTGCAAAAAACGGGGAACTTCTTGTCTGTGGAGAAGCATTCGTAGGAAGCTTTGCAACAGGCTGTACCGCACCGCCATCATTAACTGCCACCGCTACTTCAACAAACGCTTCCTGCAAAGGAGGAAGTGCAACAGTTAGTGCTACAGGAGGCGTTGCTCCTTATAGTTATTCATGGCTCCCGGGCGGACAAACAACTGCTACGGTAACCAATTTAACAGCCGGAACATATACCTACACCGTTACCGATCCTTTTTGCCATACGTACACTGATACAGTAACTGTTCATCAAATTCCACCATTAACGCTTTCTCCCGGGTTAATTAATGTGATTTCCCCCGGTGTAGTAAGCAACGAGAGTTGTCCGAACAGCCTCGATGGTTCTATAACCGTTACCGCATCTGACGGTACTGCTCCTTATTTATATTCCTGGAATACTAGCCCCGTTCAGTATTCACAAACTGCCTCAGGTCTCTCCGCAGGAATTTACCTTGCTACTGTTGTGGATGCAGATACCTGTACTGATACCGTTAGTATTGTCATTACCAGAAATCCTGCTCCCTTAGCTCTTTTCGGAAGCACCAAAGTGTGCAACGGAAATGCCACACAGTTCACAGACAGTTCTACTACAGCTTTCGGAATCATCGATTCATGGGTTTGGGATTTCGGTAACGGCAGCATCGCAGATACTACTCAAAACCCTTCTCCTATTTATGTTGCTGCCGGAAATTATACCGCTACACTTATTGTGAATAATAATTTTGGTTGTGCCGACACGATTACAAAACCTGTTCAGATTTATTTTAATCCCTTAGCGGGTTTCACTTTTAGCGATGTCTGTTTTGGAGATACCATGCACTTTATTAATACTTCTTCAGTTGACAATTCAACTTCAATAGACAAGTATTTATGGGTATTTGGCGATGGAAGCGCTACAAGCACTTTGCAAAATCCAAGTCATTATTATTCCATGGCAGGGACATATTCTGTTTCTTTAGTTACCACAACCATTGATAGTTGTTCTGATGCAATAACATTAACTGTAAACGCTTTTGATGCCCCAACCTCTGCATTTACATTCAGCAATACCTGTTTGGCTGATTCAGCAAAATTCACTAACACCTCTCTTAATCCTGTTATGGGAAGTACAGCAAACTGGTCATGGGATTTTGGAGATGGTTCTCCTTTGAACACCTCGGTATGGAGCCCTAATCACCTGTATGCTCCTCCCGGAAACTATGAGGTTACATTAATTACTCATTCAACAAATCTTGGTTGTCCGGATACGTTGAAAGACTCTATTACTGTGTTTCCTATGCCTTTCGCCAATTTTGGTTTTACCAATGTTTGTTTAAATCAACCAATGAATTTTAATGATTCAACAACTGTTTCAAGCGGTGCAGTTGCGGATTGGTCATGGGATTTTGGAGATAACACAACACTAAATCCAACCCAAAATCCAAGTCATATTTATATGACTCCGGGAACCTTTGCTGTTTCTCTGATTGTAACAACTAATAATGGTTGTAAAGATACGATTACAAAAAACGTGGTAGTACATCCCTTGCCTACCGCTCAATTCAGCACAGTAAATGTTTGTGCCGGTTTCACTACTCAATTTACAAATTTGTCATCCATTCCGGCAACGGATACTATACAATCCTGGACATGGAATTATGGTGACAGTAGTCCCTCTGATATTACCACAAACACTACTCACCTTTATGCTGGTGCGGGTTCTTATTCTGTCCAGTTGTTGGTTGTTTCCAATTTTGGTTGCCCTGATTTAATTACTCAAACAAGTATTGTTAATCCTAATCCTGTCGTACAATTTACTGCCGACAGTACAGCAGGATGCGAACTCTTATGTGTGAATTTTCAAAATACATCATCTATTACAACAGGTAATAATGCAGGCTATTTGTGGAATTTTGGTGATGGCGATCCAACAAGTAATTTACCAAATCCAAATCATTGTTACAGTAATGATTCAGTTTATGCACCTGATTTTTTCAATGTTACGTTAACAGTTACTTCTGATAGCGGTTGTATAAGTACGATTACAAAAAACAATTATATAACAGTATATCCCAATCCCAATGCGAACTTTACTGTTCAGCCACAAACAGCGATTATTACCAATCCTATTATTTCAATCACGGATTTATCTACCGGAGCTAATTATTGGAATTGGAATTTTGGTGATGGTTCGGCTCCGCTCACCACAGGTTCTGATACTTCCACGGTTAGCAATCCTTCTCCTCATATCTATGCTGATACCGGTTCATACATCATAATGTTGGTTACATCCACTCAATATGGCTGTGTAAGCACGGCTTTTGAGACCATCATTATAGAACCCGACTTTATATTTTATGTTCCAAATGCCTTTACACCAGACGGTGATGGCATCAATGATTCCTTTACCGGTAAAGGCATTTTTATCAAAGAATTTGAAATGTCGATTTTCGATCGCTGGGGAAATATGATTTTCTTTACTGATAACATTGACAAACCCTGGGATGGCAAAGCAAATCATGGGGCTGATATTGCCCAAGGTGATGTGTATGTTTATTCGATTAAGGTTTCTGATTATAAAAGGATAAAGCATAATTATAAAGGGATTGTGACATTGCTGAGGTAGAATGTACCAAACAATTGGATTGATGTCAATATAAAAATTAATGTTACTATTTAGATAGCGTGATAATAGGGCTTTGCACCTAATTACATTCGTCTAAGATATAGAATTCTTATTCCTTTTAAGCATTTTACTTTTTGTCTTGAAACAAAAAGTAACAAAAAATTCAAGAAAAGGTCATCGGCACACGCACAAGCAAATGCTGCCCCCGCTACCTTTTCTGGCTTATGCGCCTTTCAGATTATAATTTTTGCTAAATCTGTTAGTTTTATTAATTTAATAATAATAAAATAGTTTAAGAGATTAGACCTAAACTGTAACAAATTAATTTTTGAAATGTTTTTTTTCTCCACATATAAAAATGTTTTTCTTCCCCTTCTGATTGCTTTCATATCAGTTGTTTCATCTGTTTTTTCTCAAACCACCAATAATATTTCAGGAATTGTTAATGCCTATACGCCGGTAACTTTAATTTCCAGTTGCAGCATTGATGTGTTGGATGTTTCCGCTTTTAGTGTTGGCAAGAGGGTAATGATTATTCAAATGAGAGGAGCCACAATGGATACGAGCAATACTGCGAATTTTGGCGATCTTCTGAGTCTCAATAATTGCGGCAACTACGAGTTTTCGCATGTATCTGCAATTGTTGGAAACACTATTTTTTTAACAGATACTTTACAACGTGATTACGATGTTACTGGTGCTGTTCAGCTTATTCTTGTATCAAAATCTCCAAATACTACTATTAATGGACCTATTACCTGCCCAACATGGAATGGCAGTACCGGAGGAGTTATTGTTATTGAGTGTAGCGGTATCTTAACGCTTAATGCTAATATTAATGCGAAGGGTATGGGCTTTATTTTAGGTAATGTTTCTCCTACGGGGTATAATTGTCCGGGCAGTTTTGATTATTATTATCCTTCTACCTCTTATTTTGGTGGGGAGAAAGGAGAAGGCATTTCCAATATCAGTTCGGCGAAACATAATGGTATGGGCAAATTGGTAAATGGTGGTGGTGGTGGTAATAATGTCAACGCCGGAGGAGGCGGTGGAGCAAATTTTGGAAAAGGAGGCAATGGTGGTTTTTCCTGGGAAGGCTGTCCGGTTATGGATATTGGAGGACGAGGAGGACAATCGTTAACATATTCAAATTCATTAAACAAAATTTTTTTAGGTGGCGGTGGTGGCGGTGGACATCAAAATGATCTTCAGGCTACACCCGGTACAAATGGCGGAGGAATCGTGATTTTAAGAGCCAATATCCTAATCGGAAATGGGAATTCTATTGATGCCAGTACTTTTGATGTTCTTACCGGAGGCTGTGATGGCACAGGTGGTGGTGGTGGTGGTGGAACCATTTTGCTGGATGTAGATAATTTTACCGGAGCTTTAAACGTAAATGCAAAGGGAGGTGATGGAGCCTTTCCAACCTGTTATTTACAAGGTGCTTCCGGTGGTGGCGGTGGCGGAGTTGTGTGGAGCAAAACTTCTTTGCCTTCTAATGTGTCATTCAATGTTAGTAAAGGAATCAGAGGTATACACGGCGGAGGATCCGAAGACGGAATGCCTGGAGATACGTTAACCGGTTTAACGATTATAGGCACTCCGTTTATTTTTAACCCTTTTAATTATCCAATAGCAGTATCCAGTCTGAATGATTCAGTATGCTTAGGTTCAACTACAACACTTGACGTTTCACCTAATGGAGTGGGGTTTACCTATAACTGGTCTCCGGCTGTTAGTTTAAGCAATTCAACTATTTTTAACACCATTGCAACACCAATAGCAGCTACCACTTATTCTGTTGTTCTCAATTATCCAAACGGTTGCAGAGTATCTGATACAATAATGATTTCTGTCAACCCCAAGCCTGTTGCGGCTTTTAGCAATACATCGGTATGTACTACTAATTCAACACAATTTACGGATAACTCCACAACTACCTCTGGAATTATCAATACATGGTTTTGGGATTTCGGTGATTCGAGTCCGATAAATAATACTGCCAGCCCTTCGCATCTCTATGCCAGTGCGGGAAATTATATTGTTACTTTAATTGTGAACAATAGTCTGGGTTGTGCTGATACGATAACAAAAACTGTAAAGGTGTATTTTAATCCTTCAGCGGGTTTCACATCTAATAATGTATGCTTAGGGGATACGGTTTATTTTACCAATACCTCTACTATTGATACCTCTACTTCAATTACCGGTAATTTATGGGTGTTTGGCGATTCAAGTCCTACCAGTAATTTGCAAAACCCAAATCACACGTATTTTAATGCGGGAACTTATACTGTTACATTAGTAATAACCAGTGCGAATGGATGTTCTGACGTAGCAACCGGCCAGGTAAAAGTATTTGACGCGCCAATCAGCGGAACGACATTTGACAATACCTGTTTGTTTGATTCCGCATTATTTACAAATACATCCATTAATCCAACGATGGGAAGCATAGCAAGCTGGTCATGGGATTTTGGTGATGGATCTGTTTTGGATACCACAGCATTTAATCCAAGCCATTTGTATGCGAC
Organism: Bacteroidia bacterium; assembly: GCA_036170475.1. Lineage (GTDB taxonomy): Bacteria > Bacteroidota > Bacteroidia > 2-12-FULL-35-15 > 2-12-FULL-35-15 > 2-12-FULL-35-15. The sequence continues at coordinate 30,856 of JAVHPE010000237.1, forward strand.
TCCCGGGAATTATTATCTTACATTGATTACCCGTTCATCTAATCTTGGTTGTGCCGATACGTTGAAAGACACACTTACAGTATTTCCTATGCCTGTTGCAAATTTTGGTTTTACTGATGTATGTTTAAACCAGGCAATGAATTTTAATGATCTATCTGTTGTTACAGGAGGCAGTATAACGAGCCGGTCATGGGACTTTGGCGATAGCTCTCCCATAGATACAAGTCAGAATCCAAGCCATACATACACAATGGCGGGAAGCTATACAGTTTTATTAATCGCGACATCCGGCAATAGTTGTAAGGACAGCATAACAGAAAGTGTGGTAGTGCATCCCTTGCCTGACGCACAATTCAGCGCGACAAATGTTTGTGTTGGAGACGCTGTTCAATTCAATGATTTTTCAAGTATTCCGCTATCTGATTCAATACAATTATGGACATGGAATTTTGGGGATGGAAGTCCTCTTAACACCAATCAAAATACTTCACACCCCTATTCAGCTGCCGGTTCTTATTCAGTCCAATTGTTGGTTGTTTCTTATTTCGGCTGTTTGGATTCAATCACTAAAACAAGTATTGTAAATCCTAATCCGGTTGTGAATTTTACAACAAATGTGACAAGTGGCTGTGAACCCTTTTGTGTTATTTTCCAAAATTCCTCCTTCATCTCAACAGGTAGCAATACGGGCTTTACATGGGGTTTTGGTGATGGCAGTTCGGCAAGCGATCCGAATCATTGTTATTATGACGATTCCGTTTTTTCTCCGGAACTATTCAATGTTACTTTAACGGTCACTTCTGATAGCGGTTGTGTCAGTACTTTATCTAAAAATAATTTTATCACTGCCTTTCCTAACCCTAGTGCAGGGTTTACTGTTCAGCCGCAAACAGCAATTATTACCGACCCTGTTATTTCAATTAGCGATTTATCTATTGGCGCGAATTTCTGGAGCTGGAATTTTGGAGATGCCGATACCTCTACTGCCCACAACCCATCCCCTCATACATATCCCGATACAGGCTCTTACACAATTACGTTAATTACGGGCAATCAATACGATTGTTTTGATACGACCCTTCAAACTATTATTATTGAACCAGATTTTATGTTTTATCTTCCGAATGCATTTTCACCCAATGATGATGGCGTAAATGATACTTTTGGTGGAAAAGGACTTTTTATCAGCAGCTTTGAAATGATGATATTTGATCGTTGGGGAAATCTGATTTTCTTTTCCGATGATATTAATAAACCTTGGGATGGTAAAGCAAATCACGGGAATGAAATTGCGCAGGGAGATGTGTATATTTACAGTGTTAAGGTTACTAATTTCAGAAAAGAAAAACGCACTTACAAAGGACTTGTAACCTTGGTAAGGTAGAGTGAACAAACAAAATTATTTATGAATTAGACTGGAGAAATTAATCCCACCCCATCCATAAAAAATGATATATAATAGTTTTTTTTAAAAAACAGATAAATATTTTTTAGCTCTCCAAACATTCTTCTTCTCTCCGTCTTGTTGGTTTATTTTAATAAATCGCAATAAAAAATTCTTTACATTCAATATTTTTGTACCTTTGTTTGTATGATATATGTCATAGTTTGGAATTATTTTTATTTTGACATTTGCATTCGAAACTCATTTTTATTATTCATTATTTATAATTAATCTAAATAAATTTAACATGGAAACAATAGAAATTCTTGATGTGACTGTAATAGAGCCACGTTTAAAACATCCCACTATTTTTCAGAAATTTGATGATCTTGAAAAAGGTAATGCGTTTATCATTCACAATGATCACGATCCTAAACCACTTTATTATCAATTGCTTGCCGAGAGGGGTGATGTATTTACCTGGCAATATCAGGAAGAGGGTCCGAAATGGTGGAAAGTGCAAATCAGCAAGTTAAAGGGAGAGAAAAAAGAACTAACAATTGGAGACTTAGTTTCAAAAGATTTTCGCAAGGCAGAGGTATTTAAAAAATTTGGTATAGACTATTGTTGTGGTGGAAAAAAAACCTTGACAGAAGCATGTAGGGAAAAAGGGCTTGATGTTTTTCATGTTGAAAAAGAACTGAAAGCGGCAGAAGAAACACCCTCCGCACCTTGGCAGGATTACAATAGTTGGGATTTAGGGTTTCTGGTAGATTACATTTTGAATACACATCATAAATATGTAGTACAGGCAATTCCGGTTATTTATGAATACACTAAAAAAGTTGCGCAGGTTCATGGAGAAGGACATCCGGAAACGAATGAAATTGCAAAAGATTTTCAGATTGTTGCCAACGAGCTTACCAGTCACATGGCGAAAGAGGAAAACATGCTTTTCCCATATATTAAGCAACTGGCGGAAGCGAAAAAAAATAACACTTCAATGGATCCTTCCCCGTTTGGTACAATCGCAAATCCAATAATAATGATGGAAATGGAGCACGAAGATGTTGGAAACGTAATGGAGAAAATCAATGTATTATCCTCCAAGTACACTCCGCCGGTAGATGCCTGTACTACCTTTCGCTTAGCGTATGCGAAACTAAAGGAATTTGAAGATGACCTTCACCAGCATATTCATCTTGAGAGTAATATACTTTTTCCGAAAGCCATCGCGTTGGAAAAGGAGTTACAAGGATAACAATTAATAAATTTTTTGTAAAGTCGGGGTAAAAATATTGTTTTGTTTCAATCTCTGTGTTTGTGATTTGCCCCTGTGAACTCTGTGTTAAAAAAATTGTTACTATTTAGGTAGTCTAATAATAGGGCTTTTTACCTAATTAAATTCCT
>JAVHPE010000238.1:0-1846 GCA_036170475.1 Bacteroidia bacterium
TTAACTTTTAACTTTTAACTTTTAACTTTTAACTTTTAACTTTTAACTTTTAACTTTTAACTCACAACTCACAACTCATAACTAAATAAATATAACTATGTCAAAAGGATTTTACGCTGTACCGGTTCCAGTAAATGAACCTATAAAAAATTATGCTCCAGGTAGCGCAGAAAGCATTGCAATTAAAGCAATGTTGTCTGAATTGCGCTCAATGGAAGTGGATATTCCTATGTATATTGGTGGTAAAGAAGTTCGTAGCAATGAAAAAGTTCGTCTTGCTCCACCTCATGATCACAAACATACCTTAGGCTATTTTCATAAAAGTAATAAAGATCATATTAAACAAGCTATTGATGCTGCTTTGGCTGCTAAACCAAAATGGGAAGCTTTAGCTTGGGAACATCGTGCAAGCATTTTTCTGAAAGCAGCAGAGCTGGTTGCCGGACCTTATCGTGCAAAATTGAATGCCGCAACTATGTTAGGACAATCAAAAAATGTTTTTCAAGCTGAGATTGACGCTGCTTGTGAACTAACTGATTTTTTGCGGTTCAATGTTTTGTATATGACTGAAATATACAAACAACAACCTCCTCTTGCGGGTACAGGATTTGGTGTTTGGAATCGTGTGGAACAACGTCCTTTAGAAGGTTTTATTTATGCCTTAACACCTTTTAATTTTACTGCCATTGCGGGTAATTTACCTACCGCTTGTGCGATGATGGGAAATGTGGTAGTCTGGAAACCATCCAATACACAAGTGTATGCAGCCAATGTATTAATGGAAATATTTATGAAAGCAGGTATTCCTGATGGTGTTATCAATTTGATTTATCCTTCCGGACCGGATGCCGCAGATGTTGTTTTCTCGCATCCTGATTTTGCTGGTATTCATTTCACTGGCTCTACAGAGGTGTTTCAAAATATCTGGAAAACGATTGGTAACAATATTCATAAATTTAAAACATACCCTCGTATTGTTGGTGAAACAGGTGGAAAAGATTTTATCATGGCTCATAAATCCGCTGATCCCAAAATTTTGGCAACAGCTATTAGTCGTGGTGCTTTTGAATTTCAGGGGCAAAAATGTTCTGCCGCTTCACGTGCCTACATTCCAAATAACATTTGGGAAGAAGTAAAAATTCAAATTTTGGCGGACTTAAAATCTTTTAAAATTGGTCCAACCGAAGATTTTACAAATTTCATTAATGCGGTAATCGATGAAAAATCTTTCGATAAATTAGCGAAATACATTGATGCTGCTAAAGCAGATAAAGAAGTAGAAATTATTGCCGGTGGTAATTACGATAAATCAAAAGGATGGTTTATTGAGCCAACAGTAATTGTTGTGAAAGATCCGAAATACGTTACCATGTGCGAAGAGCTATTCGGACCGGTATTAACGTTATATGTTTATGATGCTGAAAAATTTGAAGAAACATTAAAAATTCTTGATGCTACCTCTATTTATGCATTAACAGGTGCAATAATCGCACAAGACCGTTATGCAATTGAACAAGCGACAAAAGCATTGCGCAACGCAGCCGGTAATTTTTATATCAATGATAAATGTACAGGAGCCGTTGTAGGACAACAGCCGTTTGGTGGAGCACGCGGCTCCGGAACTGATGACAAAGCGGGAGCTATGATAAATCTTTTACGCTGGGTTGCGCCGCGTACGATTAAAGAAACTTTTATTCCGGCTACGGATTATAGGTATCCATTTTTGCAAGCGGATTAAGTAAATAAAACGTCTCACAGTAATGTGGGACGTTTTTTTATTACGATAAATAATAATTTTATTCTATTCCTGTTTTTATTGTTTAACCCGTTGTTGATTTATATTATG
>JAVHPE010000239.1:0-9299 GCA_036170475.1 Bacteroidia bacterium
CTCGAACTCAAACATTATAGTTCAGACTCTCGACTATATGGACAGGCACTAATTACTCACAGATTGCCTACTATATTAACAGGCATTAATAAACCTCTTCCTTTTCCCTGAGAGGGCTTACAGAATGTTTATTCTCTTTTGAACTTTCCTTATCTTTCAGGTTTGAAGGGACAAAATCAAAATCGATTTTTATTTTTCGTGTTTTTAATGCAAAAAACAAGTAAGTAAACAGCAAAAATAAAAGCCCCATTACCGCAACCATAACAAAGCTGGAGTAATATCTTCCTAATAATAAAAATACCAGTGCGATAAAAACGTTTAGAAATCCTAATAAAATGCTCGCTTTAACATGTGAAAGCCCTAAATCAATTAAAATATGATGCGCATGATTTCTGTCGGCTACAAAGGGATTTTGTTTTTTTACCAAGCGGGTAAAAATAATCCGTGTAGTATCAAAGATTGGAACAAACAAAATGGAAATAACAAATATGATTCTGTTTTCAGCTTTAAACTGATAATCAAATATGTTAAACGTATCAATAGTCAGAAACCTTAGTGTCAAAAACCCAATAACGAAACCAATTATCAGAGATCCTGAATCGCCCATAAAAATTTTATTTGTTCCTGATGATATATTATATCTCAAAAAAGCCGCCAATATTGCGATAACAGAAACGCAGATCAGGAAAGAAAAATCCCGACTGGAAAAAAAGAAAATAACCGCATAAATACTGCAAATTATTATACCTATGATACCCGCTAAGCCGTCAATGCCATCAATGAGATTATATGCGTTTACGATAGCAAGCATTAAAAACAAAGCGATAGGCAAAGAAAAGAAGAAAGGAATTTCATAAATATTTAAAAAACCATGCAAAGAGGTTATTTGTAATTGAGGTAAAAATATAACAAAAGAAATCGAAATTATCTGACCGATGAGTTTTACTTTTGCCGATGAAATAACCAAATCATCTTTCAAGCCTACCATAAAAAGCACAGTTAAACCTGCAATTAAATTATTGCCGACAAAATGCACCAATGTAGACTGAATAAAAGAAACCATCAATATCATGGTAACAAAAAAGGCTACCCCTCCAAAAGATGGAGTGGGAAACTTATGTGCACTTCTTGGATTAACAGGAGTCGCTAAGTTTTTCGCATTCGTTACGCCAATGACTTTAGGAATCATCAGGTAGGTAATTATGAAAGCAGTAGAAAAAAGCAGAAAAGTAAACAGCAAATAATGCAATGAAAAAACTTCCTGCATTGTTTCTGAACTAAAAATATTCATGGATCTCTTTTAAAATTCCACGCAAAGGTAATTTTATTTTAATTCTGTCAAAAAAATTTGATGGGAATTTTTTAAAAAATCGCTTTTATCGATTGATAATGCGAAATTAACCCTTATAATCAAGAGTTTATATTTTTGTCTCTATAGTCCAAATTTACCTCTGTTTGGCAAGATCTGTGATTAATAAAAATTCTGCAACAGTTTTTAATAACAATGGCTCGGTACTTTTTTATCAATTTTTCTTATCTTCGTTTCTTTTTTTATCAGAAGGTTTGTTTTTATATTGAAATATCATCATTGTCAGTATAATTGACACATTTTCAAATTGACACTATGAATCAACTGACTAAACTTTCTGCCATTTCACCTGTTGACGGTCGTTATCGCGGCATAACCGAAGTGCTCTCCGGCTACTTTTCTGAAGCTTCTCTGATCAGATATCGCATTTTAGTGGAGATTGAATATTTTATCGCATTATGCGAATTGCCATTGCCACAGTTGAAAAATTTTGACAAAACTTTATATAACGCGTTACGCTCTATTTATAACAATTTTACTGAAGAGGAGGCTCAACAAATAAAGAACATTGAAAAAATAACTAATCATGATGTAAAAGCAGTTGAATACTTTATAAAAGAAAAATTTGACCGACTTAATTTAACCGCCCAAAAAGAATTTATTCATTTTGGTTTAACCTCTCAGGACATTAATAACACAGCCATTCCATATTCTATTAAAGATGCAATGAATAAATGTTTAATGCCTGTGTTAAAAGAAATTATCAGCATACTTTCCGCGTATTCCAAGGAGTGGGCAACAGTTTCAATGCTTGCCCGTACACATGGACAGCCTGCTTCACCAACACGTTTGGGAAAAGAAATTCAAGTCTTTGTTGTCCGTTTAGAGAACCAAATAGCTCAATTAAAAACCATTCCTTATAGCGCGAAATTCGGTGGAGCAACCGGGAATTTGAATGCACACCATGTCGCGTATCCGCAAATTGACTGGTTAGCATTCGCAGATAATTTTGTAAATAAATCATTGAATTTGAATCGTTCCTTCCCTACAACACAAATTGAACACTATGATAATTTTGCCGCCTTTTGTGATGCCTTGAAGCGAATTAATAATATCATCATTGATCTGGATCGTGATCTTTGGACATACATCTCAATGAATTATTTTAAACAAAAAATAAAAGAGGGAGAAATTGGTTCTTCGGCAATGCCACATAAAGTTAATCCGATAGATTTTGAAAATTCAGAAGGTAATTTAGGAATTGCAAATGCCCTGTTTGAACACTTTTCAGCGAAGCTGCCTATTTCACGTTTGCAACGTGATTTATCAGATTCAACAGTATTACGAAATGTGGGAATGCCTTTAGCGCATACCTTAATCGCTTATAAATCATTAATAAAAGGACTGCAAAAACTGATACTGAACAAAGAAGCTCTGGAAAAAGATTTGGAAAATAACTGGGCTGTAGTCGCAGAAGCTTTACAAACAATTCTTCGCAGGGAAGGTTACCCAAAGCCTTATGAAGCATTAAAAGAATTAACACGCACCAACAAAACTATTACAAAGGAAAGTATCTCCGCTTTTATTGATTCTTTGAACATCGGTGATGTTATAAAAGCAGAATTAAAAAATATTTCTCCAAGCAATTATACCGGGATATAAAACTTAAAATCCTGACTGGTTCTAAACCCGTTAGGATTTTTTTGGGGGGAGGAAATCCGCTAGTTTTTTTAGGGTATTCTATATGCTCCTGTTGTATAAATTTGAAAAAGGTAAGGATTACTAAAAAATTAAAAGGATCAGAGTTTATATAAGTTAAGAAACAATTCTATTTTTTTAACCTCTCCCCTTCCCTCTCCTTGAAAAAGGAGAGGGAGAGTTTGGTATCAGCCTGAACTTATATAAACTCTATTTTAAACAGCTTTAATCACATAATAATTTTTTTTCCCTTTTTGCACCAAAATATATTTATTGTTTATCAAATGTTTGGTAGTAATTTTTAATTCCACATTCTCAATTTTTGTTTTATTTACTGCCACACCACCTCCTTGAATCATTTTTTTCGCCTCACCTTTCGATGGAAAAACTTTTGTTTTTTCAGCCAAAAAATCAACGATTAAAAATTCGTTTTCAAGTTCAGGATAAGAAATTTCAAATTGTTCAACGCCTTCAAATACGCTTAAAAAGTCTTCTTCTGATAATTTTTTTAAGCTTTCACCAGTTCCCTTTCCGAACAATATTTCAGATGCTTCAAGTGCCGCCTGGTAATCTGCTTCGGAATGAACACGTATAGTAATGTCTTTTGCCAAAGTCTTTTGCATGGCTCTCAAATGTGGAGCAACAGCATGTTCTGATTCTAATTTATCAATTTCTTCTTTTGTAAATAATGTAAAAATGCGAATATAGTTTTTTACATCTTCGTCACTTGAATTCAACCAAAATTGATAAAATTTATAGGGAGATGTTTTTGTTCTGTCCAACCATACATTGCCGCTTTCACTTTTCCCAAACTTAGTGCCATCCGCTTTTTTTATAAGAGGTGTTGTGAGTGCGTATGCCTCTCCCCCGGCTTTACGCCTGATTAATTCAGTACCTGTAACAATATTACCCCATTGGTCGGAACCTCCCATTTGAAGCTTTACATTATTCTTTTCCCACAGATAAAAAAAATCATACCCTTGCACTAACTGGTAACTGAACTCTGTAAAACTCATTCCATTTTCCATACGGCTTTTGACCGAATCTTTTGCCAGCATATAATTTATGCTGATATGTTTACCGATATCACGAATAAATTCCAAGAAACTAAAACCTTTAAACCAATCGTAATTGTTTACAATTTCGGCTGAATTTGTACCACAATTAAAATCAAGGAATTTCTCCAATTGCTTGCGTTGACAAGCTAAGTTGTAATTCAATGTTTTTTCATCCAACAAATTTCGTTCTGATGATTTTCCGGAAGGGTCACCCACCATGCCTGTTGCACCTCCTACCAATGCTATTGGTTTATGACCTGCCTGCTGAAAATGAAGTAAGGTCATTATTTGAACCATATTCCCTACGCCTAATGAATCAGATGTTGGATCAAAGCCAATATAACCGCTTACTATTTCCTTGTTTAAAAGATCCTCTGTACCCGGCATAATGTCGTGTAACATACCTCGCCACCTTAATTCTTCAATAAAGTTTCTTTTCATTTTTTGATTTTTTGATGTTGCAAATGTAATAAATAGTAAGGTAATCATATTGATTTTTCATCGTGAGGGCGCTCTGATTTTTGTTTTATTTTTTTCATCAGGATCTACATTTATGGATTTACTAAAATAATAATCCCTCCTTAAAACTAAAGATTAAATGAGTAAATTCGCAAAACAAAATTTTTATAATTTGATACTGGTAACTGGAGGAACAGGTTTAGTAGGTACACATTTATTATTCGATTTATGTAAATCGGGTAAACGGATACGTGCATTAAAACGTATTGGCAGCGATGTTGCTAATGTTAAAAAAGTATTTTCATATTATTCTTCCAATGTAGATGAGTTACTGAAAAACATTGAATGGGTTGATGTTGATTTGATGGATGTTTATTCATTATTGGATGCGATGGAAGGCATTACAGAAGTTTATCATTGCGCCGCAATGGTTTCGTTTGACTCAAAACACGAAACCGAAATGATGAAAATAAATGTGGAAGGAACTTCTAATATGGTAAATGCCGCATTGGAAAAAGGAATAAAAAAATTCTGTCACGTTAGTTCCATTGCTACAATTGGTCGGGCAGAGCATATTTCATTATCAACTGAAGAAACATTTTGGAAATCATCTCCTGATCATTCCAATTATGCTATTAGTAAATATGCTGCTGAACGTGAAGTATGGCGTGCTTCGGAAGAGGGTCTGGATGTTGTAATTGTAAATCCATCATTAATTATTGGTGCCGGAAACTGGCAACAGAGTAGTTCAATTTTTTTTGAAAAAGGATTCAAAGGAATGAAATATTATACCGAAGGATCCAATGGTTTTGTAGATGTGCGAGATGTTGTAACACTTATGATTAGGTTAATGAACAGTGATATAATAAATCAACGTTTTATATTGAATTCAGAAAATAATACATTCAGATACTTTTTTGATTTAATGCATCAGGAATTTAGTAAACCTAAGTCAGGTATAAAAGTGGGAAAGTTCCTCAGCAATTTAGCCTGGAGAGCAGAAAAATTACTCTGTTTGTTAACCGGAACAATACCTTCACTCACAAAAGAAACCGTAAAATCGGCTCAGACTATTAGCGCATTTTCAAACGAAAAAATTAAAGCGGTTTTCCCTGATTTTAAATTTATTACTATAGAGCAATCGGTAAAAGAAACATGCAAATTATTTTTGAGAGACAGGGGCTCCCAAAAGTCTTCGACATGCACTGACTGACCTTACGCCGGACATATTGAGCCTGTCGAAATATGTGTGAGGGCTCCTTAAACTTAATAGTATTTTATTTCGGAGAGCAAATCTTTTATTTTTTATTCAACACTTCTGCCTGCATCTTACTTAAATCATTTAACACAAGCTGGTAAACCTCATTTAATAATTCAGGATGTTGTGAATAAAAATCAAAACTTTCATCGTATTGTTTTTTGCTGATTTTGTTTTTTTTCAAAACATCAAAGCTGGGTGTGGGGTTTGTCGCAGTGTTTTTATCGACACTTGCAACATTCAAACTCATTGATGCTTCTAACAAATGTATATCCAGCATTACATCAACCATTTTTTGTTTGGATAAAATAGTATCAGGTATAATTACCGCTTTTTTACCGGAACAAGAAAAAAATAACAGGCAGGCTAAGATTAAAAATATTTTTTGCATCCATCAATTATTTATTTGTCAAGGAGTTTGGAATCCAGCCTTAACTTATGTAAACTCTAATTTACTTCAACGAAAGTAGTGAAAAATTATATATTTTTGCACTTATGAGTATATTTCGAAACAAGGTAGTTTGGATTACAGGAGCTTCCTCCGGTATTGGAGAAGCGCTTGCGAAATCCCTGGCTTTAAAGGGGGCTAAACTTATTCTCTCTTCGCGTAGAGGCGAAGAGTTGCTGCGTGTAAAAAACGAGTTGAATTTAGCAGATTCAGAAATATTGATTCTTCCGCTTGATTTAGCGGACACTTCAAAAACTGACGCATTAACAATACAAGTATTGGATAAATTCGGCCGGATTGATTTCCTCATAAATAATGGAGGAATGAGCCAGCGTTCATTAACCAAAGACACTCCTCTCGCTATTGACAGGCAGGTAATGGAGGTAAATTTTTTCGGCACGGTGGCGCTTACAAAAAGTGTATTACCTTATATGCTGAAACAAAAAAGCGGTCACATCATTGTTATCAGTAGCATTGTTGGAAAATTTGGTTTCTATCTTCGTTCGGCATATTCAGCTTCTAAACATGCTTTGCATGGTTTTTTTGAATCACTTCGAATAGAAATTTATAAGGAGAATGTGAATATATTAATTGTTTGCCCCGGAAAAATTAACACTAATATTTCTGTCAACGCAATCACAGGAGATGGGAGCAAACACAATAAAAGAGATGAAAGCACAGAAAAGGGCTTAAGTGCCAAAGTATGCGCCGAACAGATTATTAATGGAATAAAAGACAATAAAGAGGAGCTATTTATCGGTGGTAGTGATTTGAATGCCATTTGGCTGAAACGCTTTTTTCCAAAACTGTTTTCAAAAATTATAAGGAAACAAAAAGTGGAGTAAATTAATTTGAAAATTTGTTAATTTGTTAATTGACAATAACAAATAAAAACAGCTAATGACTAATTAATTAATGAACCAACAACCTACAATTTCAGGGATTCAGCAAATTGGCATAGGAATTCCTAATGTGCATGAAGCATTCAAATGGTATCGCCAACATTTTGGTTTGGATATTCCTATTTTTGAAGAAGCCGCTGAAGCCAACTTAATGTTGCCCTATACAGGCGGTCAGCCGCATCAGCGACACGCTATTTTGGCTATTAATATGAAAGGCGGCGGCGGTTTTGAAATATGGCAATATACTAGCAGGGTGCCACAACCTCCCGCATTTGGAATACAATTAGGTGACCTGGGGTTGTATTGCACTCGTATGAAGTCAAGTGATGTGAAAGGTTCTTTTGATTTTTTAAAATCAAAAAAAGTTAATTTAGTTAATGATTTAACAAAAGATGCGGGCGGTAATGATACCTTCTACTTACGCGATCCCTGGAATAATTTATTTCAAATCGTCAAAAGCGATTCCTGGTTTGGTAAAGGAATGCAATTAACCGGAGGTTCAGCCGGTTGTATGATTGGCGTTTCTGAAATGTGGCGTTCAATAAAGTTTTATGCGGATATTTTAGGATATGATACTGTTGAATATGATAAGGAAGGCGTGTTTGATGATTTTAAAAATTTACCAGGAGGCACCAGCAATGTTCGCAGAGTTTTATTAAAACACAGCAAACCAAGGGCAGGTGCATTCTCTAAATTATTAGGGGCAAGTCAAATTGAATTGGTACAGGTAGTTGGTCGTACTCCCCGCAAAATTTTTGAAAACCGTTTCTGGGGTGATCAGGGCTTTATTCATATCTGTTTTGATATTACCAATCAAAATGCGATGAAACAATTATGCGCTAAAAATGGTTATCCATATACTGTTGATAGTGGTAATACATTTGATATGGGCGAAGCAGCAGGGCACTTCAGTTATATTGAAGATCCGGATGGCGCATTGATTGAATTCGTTGAAACAAAAAAAATCCCCATCATGAAAAAGCTGGGCTGGTATTTAGATTTACGAAAACGTGATGCCTTGAAACCTTTACCGGATTGGATGCTAAAGGCTTTGAAGTTTAACCGGGTAAAGGACTAAAAAATGGAAATAACTATTCAGGCAAAAAAAACGCCACCGCTGTCATTCGTAATAATGAATATAAAATCTGCAATTACTTTCTGGATATTGATTCTATTCCTTACAACCTTTGTAAGCGCTCAAAATAAATACAAACGGACTTATATACTAAAGTTTAACCATTTCCGGCATACCGCTTCCTACGCTTCCGGGAATGCAATAATTTATATTGACCGGGATAGTTTGATTGAGAATTTTCAATCCATTGCCAAACTCCCAAGTAATGGGGAATCCTTTTCAGGAAAAATAAAAAACACTGCTGATACATTACTATTATTAGCTAAAAAAAATGATACCACAAATATTTCTTCCCTACTTGTAGATCCGAAAATTATAAACATTACGCTCTCTTATTTTTCAAAATGTATTTTAAGTAAAAAAGCAACTGTTTTTGATAAAAGGAGAAACCGATACGTAAAGAAAATTCTTGTTAAGAAATCCGCTCATTCGTCAAGAAAATCAAGCACCTATTCGTATTATTATTATTATTTGCCAAAAGACAGAAATGAATTTATGTATAGGATAGAAAGAAGCGGATCCGGGAATAAATTTCTATAATATGAAATAAAACCCACCCAGTCATTCTTTCAAATACTCTTAACTATGAAACTTGAATTCGTTGACACAATAAATGAATACGGTGATCATATTGTAAAGCTTTATGACTTTGATAAAGAAGAGGCTTGTAAATTCAGGCAGGCAATTCAGGAATCTATTATTAACGCAAAGAAGCCACTTGACTTGATTTCTCTGGATTTTATTCTTCCTGTTAACTGCAAATTGATACTTCATATTTCAGATACTGATGAAGGGATTTTTTCAATGGATTATAAAACTTTTTTTTGCGATTTAACGGTTGATGGATACAAGCGAATGCTTCATCTTATAGAACCTTTTTGCAACAAAAATTCAAGAAGTTTCCAATTGTTGTATGATCTGGATACAGAAATTGATTTTTTATTTTCTCCTTATGGACATTAGTTGGGAGTTGAGAGTTGAGAGTTAAGAATTAAGAGTTAAGAGTTAAGAGTTAAGAGTTAAGAGTTAAGA
>JAVHPE010000240.1:0-9206 GCA_036170475.1 Bacteroidia bacterium
TCGACTTGCATGTATTAAGCCTGCCGCTAGCGTTCATCCTGAGCCAGGATCAAACTCTCCATTGTAAGTTTGTTTGATAAAGACTCTTTTTCAAAAAAAAGAAAAATTATTTATTATTTAGGATTTGTTTCTCAATATACTACTAGAACATAATAGTATAAGGGATACTTACTATTTCTTTAGACTTCTCAATATTTTCAAAGAACGTATTTATATAAAATATCTTAATTGCTTAAGATTATAAATTCATGTTTTAAAGAACGTCCCTTTTCGTTTGGGGCAACAAAAGTACTAATACTTTTTTAATCTGCAAGTAATTTTGTAAAAAAATATTTATTAGTTTTTTACCTGCTTTTAAAATTTAATAAACAACCCTTTGTTGATAAGCGGGGTGCAAATGTACTAATTTTTTTTAATCTGCAAACTTTATTTAAAAAATAATTTATTTTTTTGTTTGCTTTAAAGAACAACGCTTGTTTTGTTAAGCGGGGTGCAAAAGTAGTAATTATTTTTAATCTGCAAACTTTTTTTTGAAAAAAAATTCTTTCTATCCTTTAATTATTGTTGGGAATATAATGTAACCTCAATTAACAGTGGTGTTGTCAGCTTTTAAGAAATCCTTCTTTTAAGAAAAATAGTAGCGATATTATGCTAATGGACTGAATAAATTAAGTAAAATGCAATTGATCGAGTTAAAGCAGTTTCAATAATCCCCTTGTAGTGCAAGACTTATTTTGCAAATGGTTTAAATGGTGTATAATGTATCGTATATACTATATATGCTATACCATTGGTTCAGTACTTTTCTTATCAATTTTGGCTAAATCCGCGTCTTCGTTGAATTTAATTAGCCACGATCTTAAGATCGTGGCAATTATAGACCCCATAACTAAATAGGCTTTAGCTCAAACAGGAAAAACTACCGAACTATTGCTATACAATTAGGTGTTAATAATGAGATGTTAATAAAATTATTTATTCAGACCAATAAGCATGCTTATTTTTGAAAAACAATAATTATAATTTTATTATCCCAATTACTTTGGGAAATAGCATGAAATCAGGGATATGAAAGTTTGCATAGCGGAAAAACCAAGTGTGGCGAAAGAGATTGCCGAGGTATTAGGAGCAAAAAATCGTAAAGATGGCTATTTCGAGGGGAATGGCTATCAGGTTACCTGGAGTTTCGGGCACTTGTGTGAATTGAAAGAGCCTCATGAATATGATTCAGCTTATCGCCAATGGAATTTGAATATGTTACCTATCCTTCCTGATAAGTTTGGAATAAAGCTTAAGAATAATAAAGGAATTGAGAAACAATTTAATACTATTGCCACTTTATTTTCAACCGCTAAAGAGGTTATTAATTGTGGTGATGCCGGGCAGGAAGGGGAATTAATTCAACGCTGGATAATTTCAAAAGCGAATTGTAAGAAGCCATTAAAACGATTATGGATTTCATCACTTACAGAAGAAGCTATCCGTGAGGGTTTCAAAAAGCTCAAAGATGGTAAAGAATACGAAAGTCTTTATCATGCCGGATATTCACGCGCCGCCGCTGATTGGTTATTGGGAATGAATGCCACCAGACTGTACACAATTAAATATGGAAATGGGAAACAGGTGCTTTCTGTAGGAAGAGTGCAAACGCCAACGTTGGCAATGATTGTAAATCGCCAATTGGAAATAAATAATTTTAAGTCCATTGTGTTTTTTGAATTGAAGACAATTTACCGGGAGGTTATTTTTAGTGGTAACGTAGAACGTTTTTATGAAAAAAACAGAAGTGAAGCGGAGAATATTATAATCTCTATAAAAGACGCTCCGCTTGAAATAACATCGGTTGAGACAAAAAAAGGTAAGGAAACAGCGCCTCGCTTATTTGATTTGACTTCCTTACAGGTGGAATGTAATAAGAAGTTTGGGTACTCCGCAGATGATACTTTAAAGACCATCCAAAATTTGTATGAAAAAAAATTAGTTACCTACCCTCGTGTGGATACTACTTTCCTGCCGAATGATGTATATCCCAAAATCTCAGGTGTTTTAAATAGTATGGTCAATTATCAGCAATTGGTAAAACCATTGCTGAGTGCTCCTATCCGTAAATCGAACAAAATTTTTGATGATAAAAAAGTAACTGATCATCATGCTATTATCCCTACCAATGTTAAAGCACAGGGTTTAACCGGCAATGAAGCCCAGGTGTATGATGTAATTGCCAAACGGTTTATTGCCGCATTTTATCCCGACTGTGAAGTAGCAAATACCATTGTTTTGGCTGCTGTGAAAGAAATTGAATTTAAAGCGACGGGGAAACAAATTTTAGATCTCGGGTGGAGAATTGTCTATTACAAGGAAGCAAATAACGATGATGAACAGGAAGAAAACCAGCTATTGCCAGCGTTTATAAAAGGGGAAAAAGGACCACATAAAGTTTATTTAGCCGAAGGAAAAACCTCTCCTCCAAAGCCATTTACCGAAGCCACACTATTGCGGGCAATGGAAACTGCCGGTAAACAAATTGATGATGAGGAATTACGCGATCTGATGAAAGACAATGGAATTGGTCGTCCATCCACTCGTGCAGCGATAATTGAAACTTTGTTTCGTAGAGATTATATCAGAAGGGAACGTAAAAATCTTATTCCTACTGCTACCGGCATGGAATTGATTGGAGTGATTACTAATGAATTGTTGAAATCGGCCGAAATGACCGGTAATTGGGAATTTAAGCTTCGACAAATTGAGAAAGGAGCATATAAGGCGGAAGCTTTTTTACAGGAGATGAAAATTATGGTGTCTGATTTGGTAAATCAGGTGCGAAGCGAAAATAATAAACGCATCTCTATTGCTTTCGCGGAAATAGATTCAAAACCAAGTAAAACAAAAGTAATTATTTGCCCGAAATGTAAAAAAGGAAAAATCCTGAAAGGTAAAAATGCCTTTGGGTGCATTCATTATAATAAGGGTTGCGACTTTAAAATTCCATTTGATTTGATGGGTAAAAAATTAAGCGATAATCAAATTTTAACATTGATTGAAAAAGGGAAAACCCCTATTATTAAATCATTTGAGATAGGGGGCACAAAAAAAGATGGAATTCTGAAATTGACTTCTTCATTCAACATTGAGTTTGACGAAAAAGAAGCCACAGAATCAAAAATTAAGGCTGTTCATGGAGTAAAAGAGAATGCTCTCTCTCTTTCTGTTTGTCCGAAATGCAAAAAAGCAAACATCATTAAAGGAAATAATGCTTATGGTTGTGGTAACTGGAAAAACGGATGCCATTTCCGTTTGTCATTTGAATTTATGGGTAAAAAATTAAATGATTCAACTATTCGGCTATTAATAAAAAATGGAGAAACTGCTGTAATTAAAGGGTTTGTGAAAGATGGAAATAAAGTGAATGGAAAATTAAAGTTGGATAAGGAATTTAATTTAACTATTGATTTATAATTCCTCAAAATTTTTTACTGAATCATTTCGCACAACAGGTTATATAACTTATCATTTGTAATCAAACAACCATTTTGTAATAATTCAAATATTTCTATCCCTCTTTCCTGTTTGTAATTTTTTTCTGTTTTAATTACATTAACAGCACTTGAAATATTTTTTGACCATTGACTAAGAATATCGGGAGCCGTTAAATCCAATGAACTATGTTCCTTTACCCGCAAACCCACTAATGTGATTTTATCATCCATACAATTAAAAATATTCAATGATTTAGCATCACGGTATTCCAGAAATTTGATTTTACTCACTATTTTATCATACACTAAATCACTGAAGACAACAATTAACTCTTCCGCTTTTTCTGTTTCATTTTTTTTCATCCCCTCCCAATCTGGTCCGGTAATTTGTAAAGACGATAAAAAATTAATGAACTCATGTTCTAATCCCTGTAATTCCGAATTAGAAAGGCGTTTGTATTTATACCTCATCAAACCTTCGCTTAAGGGAGGTATTTGATTATCTTTGTTCATAAAAATAATTTTTCTTATTTGACAAAAATACGGTAATTCATATCAACTTAATTAGAAACAATAATAATATTTTCCCTTTTCCAAAAATGGAAGAGGGGGCTAAGGAGGAACCCATGAAAATCAATCACACAGTAACAGAACGTTTTTTAAAGTATGTAAAAATAGATACGCAAAGCGATCCGGAATCCAGTACTTGTCCATCTACAGAAAAACAAAAACACTTAGGACTTGTATTGGTGCAAGAACTATTAGCGATAGGTATCAGTGACGCTCACATGGATGAAGATGGCTACGTTTATGCGACTATCCCAAGTACTACAGTCAAAAAAGTTCCTGTAATTTGTTTTTGCTCTCACATGGATACTTCGCCTGACTGTTCCGGGAAAGATGTGAATCCGCAAGTGCATAAAGTTTATGATGGAAAAGATATCGTATTGCCAAATGATAAAACACAAATCATAAAAATAAGTGAACATCCGTCATTGTTGAAACAAAAAGGGAATGGACTAATTACTTCAGACGGGACTACCTTGCTTGGCGCGGATAACAAAGCCGGTATAGCGGAAATTATGGATGCTGCCAGCCATTTAATGAAACATCCTGAAATAAAACATGGGATAATAAAAATTTTGTTTACCCCTGATGAAGAAATTGGCAGAGGGGCTGATAAAGTAAATATTAAAAAATTAGGCGCTGATTATGCCTATACTATTGATGGAGAGGAACTCGGGCATATTGAAAACGAAACTTTTTCAGCTGATATGCTTACCATAAAGATACATGGTGTAAGCACACATCCCGGGTTCGCAAAAAATAAAATGGAAAGCGCCATAAAAATCGCAAGCGAAATTATTGCCGCTTTGCCGAAAGATAAAATGAGTCCGGAAAGTACAGAAAAGAAGGAGCCTTTTGTTCACCCGATAAGTGTTTCCGGTGGCATAGAAGAGACAACAATTCAATTTATTATTCGTGCATTTGATGAAGCAGGACTAAAATCACAAGAAAATTTTTTGAGAAATTTAACCGATTTGATAATCAAAAAATATCCCAATTCAAAAAATGAAATTGTTGTGAAAGAGCAATACCGGAACATGAAACAAGTATTGGACAAAAAGCCGGAAATAGTAAATAACGCAATGGAAGCTATTCGCAGATCAGGCATTGAACCTATATTATCAAGTATAAGGGGCGGAACAGACGGTTCACGATTTTCGTATATGGGCTTGCCTTGTCCGAATATTTTTGCAGGAGAACATGCATTTCATTCTAAACATGAATGGATTTCTATTCAGGATATGCAAAAAGTTGTTGAAACAATAGTGAATCTGTGTGTTATATGGGAAGAAAATGGAGAGCCATAAAAAAATCTTAAAACTTTCAGGAGAAGTAAAATAAAAATGCCCTCTTCCAACTATGGAAGGGGGCATTTTTATTTCTTTAGTTGAAAAGACTATTTGTTAACAGCTTTTCCTAAATCAGCACCAGCTTTAAATTTAGCTACTTTTTTAGCATTAATTTTAATAGCTTTTCCTGTTTGAGGATTACGTCCGATTCTTGCTGCTCTTTTAGCAACAGAGAAAGAACCGAAACCTACTAATGCAACTCTGTCACCTTTTTTAAGTGCTTTTGTTGTAGCGTTAACGAATGCCTCTAAAGCTTTTGTAGCATCCACTTTTGTTAATTTTGTTTCAGATGCAATAGCATCAACTAATTCTGCTTTGTTCATTTTTTTTTTAATTAAGGGTTAAACATTTATTTTAATTGAAACAAATTTATAACACATTCCATATACAACGCAAGTTTTAAGGAAAAAAAAATGCAAAATTGTTGATAAATGGGACTTTTGTTAATAAATAGGCTGTATAAGTGCTTCTAATACGGTTTTTGCACTCAAAATTCAGAATCTTTTTAAATATTCTTTGTGTAAATTAAAGCGGTAACCATAGTATAATCGGACAGTTCCATAGTTATATTTAAGGGAGGAGCGTTTATCATTATTAATCGTATAACTATTTTGCATTGCTGAAAAACCAAAATAATACTTCGTTCTGTTATATCCAAAAGCAATTCGCCATTGAAATGCAAATCCAAATGCCACATTTGACTTTGTTTGTGCTCCATTAAATGCATTGGTTGAGAAATACTGCTGAACAGATAATCCTGGCAGAGTATATAAATTACAAAACCAATATTTGTGAAAAATGAAGGTGTAGGTATATCCGTAAGATAATCCAAAGGTAAGGCTACCGGCATCTTTAAACTGGACTTCCGGTTTAAAGTGTTCCTTTAATGAATCAGGAAAAATGACGGAGTCGGCACCGATTGTATATAAGGAAAAGAAAGTTCCTAAAAGCATTGAACCGGCACCTTTCTTCTGACGTTGTGTAAGATTATAAGGAGCGGCGCTAGAAAAATGTTTATTATTGACAAGATAAACAAATTCCATCCCTACATTGGTATTAACAATATCGGGGCGGTAATAATAAGCTAAAGCGCCTGTAGTATCGCCCGGTATAGGGGAACCAACTGTTGTGTGAAAGCCCTGGTTTAACCGCAAATAAAAATCGTAAATAAAACGTCTGCTATTGGCACTGGTAGAAAGCGAAAACTGTTGTGATTTCCCATATAAGGCATTATCATTGTTTAATCCTCGTGGCGCAAATTGAAATTCAATTCCAATTCCTTTATAAATTATTCCTAAACCAAAATTGGTATTGCCATTAATGCCATATTCCAGTGACTTTCCAGTAACATTATCAGTTACGCTAAACTTATTGAATCGTCCCGCTAAAAGTAGTTTTGCGTTTAATAAATTATGGCAGCTTTCAATATAATTGCTATCTATTTTACTATAAAGAGAAGAATCTTTATTATTGTATTTCATGGCAAACAATGCTTCCGAAGTAATCAATAAGCATAATATGAGAATACTTTTATACATACGCCTAATGTGCTTTTACAGGGAATGAATACATTGTATTCATTTTTACAGGAAACCCGTTTTGAACAGCCGGTATGAATTTCGACTTTTGAATTAACTTTTTCACTTCATCATCAACACCGTAACCAACGCCACTTATCAACACAATATTGCTTACCGTGCTATCGGCTTTAACATCAAAACTAAGAGTGACTTCCCCTTCAATATATTTTTTTTTTGATTCTTCAGAATAATTTACATTATACATTATGTACATATAAAGTTCATTATCACCTTTTGGATAGGAAGGTTCCGTATTAGTAACCACAATGCTGTTTTGCTTGTCAACAATGGTAGATTGCGCAAACGCAATAATTGAAAATACAGAAGAAATAAGCACTAAAAAAATTTTCTTATTTACCATCATTTTGTTATTTGGGAATAGATTGATCATTTTCTTTAACGAAGATAACCTCTTTATCGATATAAAATAAATCGGTGGCTACCTTAAAATCAGAAGCTTTCATATCAGGTAATATCAGTGTTTGCCATTCGGTAGTTGGGAAAATAAAATCAAACTCATCTTTTTTAAAAGTTATTTTTACAGGAGCTGTATAAAACAATTGGTTTTCCTGATATTCTTCTTTCTCAAATGCACTTGTACCAAATAAAGAATAACGGTATGTTATTTTTAAATCCCATAAACTCTCTTCTATTTTCATGCTCAATTTTGGTATGAATGCGCTGCGCAAATACAATTCAAAAATGGTAGAAAAATCAATTCCTGAATTATCACTTATATATTTTTCAATATCATGTGAATTAATCGTTTGGTACTTAAATGTATTCTGTATTCCAATAATGATTTCGAAGAATTTTTTATCATCATTTATTATGCTCCTGATAGTATGAAGCAGCAAGGCACCCTTTGGATACATATCGTCAGAACCTTCATTATTTACACCATATTTACCAATAATTGGTTTATCATTTTCAACACTTCTTTTCTCTGAATTAATATACTCCAGATAGGCGTCATAACCATACAAACATTCGATATATAATGCTTCAGCATAGGTTGCAAATCCTTCATGAATCCACATATCAGCAATATCATTGGTGGTAATGCTATTGCCCCACCACTCGTGAGCTGATTCATGAATAATTATATAATCGAATTTGTAGCCTGTCCCTGACATATCAAAACCTGAATAGCCGTTTTTATATTTATTACCATACGCCACACAGCTTTGATGTTCCATACCAAGATAGGGTGCTTCCACAAGTTTATAGCCATCACGGACAAACGGGAACTCACCAAAATAATGATAATAACAATCGAGCATTGGTTTTACCTGTTCAAATTGGATTTTAGCTTTTTCTAAATTATTGGGCAATACAAAATAATCTAAGGTAAGTGTATCCTTAAAAGCGGGATTAAAATAGGTATCGCTAAACGATACGTATTTAGCAATGTTCAAGGTGACATCATAATTATTAATAGGGTAGGAAACATACCATTCAAACTTTGTCCAGCCATCGGGCAATAGTGTTTTTTGTTTCAACCGACCATTTGATACCTCCATTAAATCAGGAGGAACAGTAATGCGAATAAGCATTTCCTTAGGTTCATCACTTTGATGGTCTTTGCATGGCCACCATAAACTTGCGCCAGTTCCCTGACAGGATACGCCTACCCATGGATTTCCCGCTTTATCTTTTTCCCAGGAAAATCCACCATCCCAAGGTGCATGTTTCGCTGATTGAGGTTTTCCTGAATAGTATATTTTTACAGACCGTACACTTTCTTTTTTTATTGTATCCGGGAACTCAACAAATACAGCATTAAACTGGCGTGAATACTTAAGCTCCAGAGCATTTTCCTGCGTCGGAGCATTATCTGATGAATTACTTAACTCAATTTTTTCAATTTTCATGTTTTCAAACAAATCGATTTGAAATTTTTTAAAATTGGTTTTTGCAATAAATTTAATAGTGTTGCTTCCTGAAATAAATTTTTTCTCAATATCTACTTTTATGTCTAAATCATAAAATAAAACATCATAACAGGAACGAAGCGGGGAAAGCGTTCCTCGTAAAGAATCCTCTTTATAAAATTTTTTATCCTTTCCGAAACTAAGCTGACAATAGCTATTTTGAGCGAACAGAAGTAAAATAATTATCAATTTGATACTTTGATACTTTGATACTTTGATAATGGGCATACTATGTTAAATTAGAATAGAGGTACGAAAATAATTTAAAAAAACGTATAATTCATCCAATTAATTAGT
>JAVHPE010000241.1:0-3621 GCA_036170475.1 Bacteroidia bacterium
CACTAATTGACGTTCCGGCCAATAGATTACCGTTAAGATCGGTTACAACAAAGCGGTTTCCAATACCTGTGAGGGTTTGAAAACGAACACCTCCGGTAGTATGCAATTGAGTGGAAGGGCTTGCAGTTCCAATACCGACATTGCCATTGTTCAATAAAATATATCCTCCATTATTACGATTATCAAGTACAATGTTTTGAGCTCCAAGCGCGGTAGGTCCAAAAATATTAATACCCTGATTATTTGGAAGATCTATATACCCTCTGGTAGTATTAGCTCCACCACCAAATAATTGGAGATTAGCATTTGCGACAGATATGGTACTCGATGAAATAGACACATTTTGGATTAGCGCATTTCCTACCACTTCCAATTTATTTGTCGGAGTAATAGTTCCTATGCCAATATTAGTACCATTATCGTAAATAATAGAATTACACATTGAAGTTGGGCTGGTAAACTTTGTTACATAATTGGTGGCGGCACTACCGCAAATTGTTCCAGGTCCTGTTGAGCCGGTAGAACCAATTGAACCAGTGTTTCCTGTATAGCCAGTTGAACCCGTTGAGCCGGTCAATCCGGTCGATCCTGTCGATCCTGTGCTTCCCGTGTTTGCAGTAGATCCAGTACTTCCTGTTGCACCTGTTTTTCCTGTAGAACCAGTAGAGCCAGTAGAGCCAGAATTTCCTGTGTTAGCAGTAGAGCCAGTACTTCCAGTTAATCCGGTTGAACCAGTTGAGCCGGTTGAGCCATCCGTTCCCTTAGCTCCAGTAGAACCGGTAGAACCAGTCGATCCCGTACTTCCTGTGTTAGCCGTAGAACCCGTACTTCCAGTTGAACCGGTGGCACCAGTATTTCCTGTAGCTCCGGTAGCACCGGTAAAACCAGTTTTACCAGTTTTACCAGTAATTCCGGTACTTCCAGTACTTCCGGTTGAACTTGTGGAACCCGTCAACCCAGTTACTCCATCAATACCCGTAGCACCATTTAAGTTTACTGACCATGCTGTAAATGTTCCTGAACCAATTATTGAGGTTATATTAACAACCATGACACCTGTTCCTATATTATAACTTGATACGGTTCCAATCATCAGACCAGATGGAGTATTAGCGATAACAACTACCTGACCAATAGAATATGCCAAGCCTGCTTCTACTGTCAAGGTTTGTGCTCCTAATGCTATTGACAATGATGTAGCTGATGTTGTTGAGTACCTATCTCCGGTTGAGCCTGTACTTCCGGTTGAACCTGTGCTTCCCGTAGAACCTGTAGCACCAGATTTACCTGTTAAGCCAGTAGCACCAGTATTTCCTGTAGCACTTGTAGCACCGGTAGCTCCGGTAGTACCAGTTAATCCAGTGGAACCTGTTGATCCTGTTGCACCTGTTTTCCCGGTAGAGCCAGTAATACCAGTTATACCAGTATCGCCGGTAGTACCTGTTGCGCCGGTAGAGCCCGTTGCACCGGTAGTACCCGTTGCACCCGTAGTACCTGTTGCACCTGTAAAACCAGTTGAACCAGTTTTACCAGTTTTACCAGTAATTCCGGTACTTCCAGTACTTCCGGTTGAACTTGTGGAACCCGTCAACCCAGTTACTCCATCAATACCCGTAGCACCATTTAAGTTTACTGACCATGCTGTAAATGTTCCTGAACCAATTATTGAGGTTATATTAACAACCATGACACCTGTTCCTATATTATAACTTGATACGGTTCCAATCATCAGACCAGATGGAGTATTAGCGATAACAACTACCTGACCAATAGAATATGCCAAGCCTGCTTCTACTGTCAAGGTTTGTGCTCCTAATGCTATTGACAATGATGTAGCTGATGTTGTTGAGTACCTATCTCCGGTTGAGCCTGTAGAACCAGTACTTCCGGTTGAACCTGTACTTCCAGTAGAACCGGTTGCGCCAGTTTTACCTGTTAAGCCTGTAGCCCCAGTGTTTCCTGTGGCACTTGTAGCTCCGGTAGCTCCGGTAGTACCAGTTAATCCAGTGGAACCTGTTGATCCTGTTGATCCTGTTGCACCAGTTTTTCCTGTAGAGCCAGTAATACCAGTTATACCAGTATCGCCGGTAGAACCTGTTGCGCCTGTAGTACCTGTTACGCCGGTAGCACCCGTAAATCCGGTACTCCCGGTATTACCTGTAGTACCTGTTGCACCTGTAGTACCTGTTGCACCTGTAGTGCCTGTTGCACCTGTAGAACCCGTTGCACCTGTAGAACCCGTTGCACCTGTAAAACCTGTTGAACCAGTTTTACCTGTAATTCCGGTACTTCCAGTACTTCCGGTTGAACTTGTGGAACCTGTCAATCCGGTTACTCCATCAATACCAGTAGCACCATTCAAGTTTACCGACCACGCTGAAAATGTTCCTGAACCAATTATTGAGGTTATATTAGCAACCATGACACCTGTTCCTGTATTATAACTTGATACAGTTCCAATCATCAGACCAGATGGAGTATTAGCGATAACAACTACCTGACCGATAGAATATGCCAAGCCTGCTTCCACTGTCAAGGTTTGTGTACCTAATGTTATTGACAATGATGTAATTGATGTTGTTGAGTATCTATCACCGGTTGAGCCTGTTGAACCAGTGGAGCCAGTAGCACCAGTACTTCCTGTAGAACCTGTAGCACTAGTTCTACCAGTAGAACCAGTAGAACCACTATTCCCAGTCGAACTTGTAGCCCCGGTAAAACCTGTTGAGCCTGTGGAACCTGTATTTCCTGTATTTCCTGTATTTCCTGTAGCCCCAGTATCTCCCGTAGAGCCTGTGGAGCCCGTTGCCCCGGTAGAACCTGTTGAACCTGTTGAACCTGTTGAGCCTGTTGAACCTGTTGAACCTGTTGAACCTGTATTACCAGTAGCCCCTGTATCTCCTGTAGAGCCGGTGGAACTGGTAGCCCCAGTAGAACCTGTTGAGCCGGTAGAACCTGTGTTACCTGTAAATCCGGTACTTCCAGTATTACCCGTTGAACCAGTATTACCTGTTGAACCAGTTGATCCTGTAGAGCCCGTCGAACCCGTCGAACCAGATGATCCAGTTGAACCCGTTGAACCGGTATTACCAGTTGAACCCGTATTACCAGTTGAACCCGTTGCTCCTGTTAAACCTGTTGATCCCGTCGAACCAGTTGAACCAGTTGAGCCAGTTGAGCCAGTATTACCCGTTGAACTGGTATTCCCAGTTGAACCAGAAGCGCCGGTTGATCCAGAAGATCCGGTTGCTCCTGTCAATCCAGTTACCCCATCAATACCAGTTGCACCATTTAGGTTTACTGACCATGCTGAAAATGTTCCTGCACCACTCAGAGAGGTAACATTAACAGCCATGATACCTGTTCCTGAATTATAGCTTACTACAGTTCCAATCATCAGATTAGAAGGAGTATTAGCAATAACAACTATTTGACCAACAGAATACGCTAAGCCTGCCTCA
The DNA here is from genome assembly GCA_036170475.1 of Bacteroidia bacterium. Classification (GTDB taxonomy): domain Bacteria; phylum Bacteroidota; class Bacteroidia; order 2-12-FULL-35-15; family 2-12-FULL-35-15; genus 2-12-FULL-35-15. The sequence goes on from JAVHPE010000241.1 coordinate 3,462, forward strand.
ACAGTGAAGGTTTGTAGTCCCAATGCTACTATCATGGAGGTAATTGATGTTGTTGAATACCTATCCCCGGTTGAGCCTGTGGAACCCGTGGAACCAGAAGTCCCTGTACTTCCTGTATCGCCGGAATATCCAGTGTTTCCAGTAGAACCAGTATCGCCAG
>JAVHPE010000241.1:3721-32652 GCA_036170475.1 Bacteroidia bacterium
TAAAACCTGTAGAACCTGTATCGCCGGTAAAACCTGTAGAACCTGTATCGCCGGTAAAACCTGTAGAACCTGTATCGCCGGTTGAACCCGTAGAGCCCGTATCGCCTGTGGCACCAGTGGCACCTGTAGAACCAGTTGATCCTGTGGCACCTGTAGAACCAGTTGATCCAGTTGATCCAGAGGCTCCTGTTGCACCGGTGTCGCCTGTAGCACCCGTAGTCCCTGTAAAGCCGGTTCTTCCATCAATACCAGTAGCTCCAGTTAAATTTACTGACCATGCAGCAAATGTTCCCGAACCAATTAATGATGTTACATTAACAGACATAATTCCTGACACCATGTCATAGCTAGTTACAGTTCCAATCATCAAACTAGATGGTGTATTAGCGATAACAACAGTCTGTCCTATAGAATACGCTAAACCAGTTTCAACCGTTAACGTTTGCGAACCCAAAACTATTGTTAATGAGGTGGTTGATGTGGTAGAATATCTGTCTCCGGTTGCACCGGTTGAGCCCGTAAATCCAGTATATCCGGTAGAACCAGTAGAACTTGTCGAACCAGTAGATCCAACTAAACCAGACGAGCCGGAAGGACCCGTATTACCTGTAGATCCAGTAAAACCAGAAGATCCAATTTCTCCGGTAGAACCCGTATCTCCAGAGGAACCTGTAGCTCCTGTTGAGCTTGTGCTTCCTGTGCTGCCAGTATCGCCACTATTTCCCGTTGCACCTGTAGAACCTAAGCCTGTAGAACCTGTAAACCCAATTGATCCTGTAGAGCCTGTGCTTCCTGTATCACCAGTATTACCAGTAGAACCGATATCTCCGGTAAAACCACTATTTCCGGTAGCGCCTGTACTTCCAATATCACCAGTAGTTCCCGTAGAACCGGTATCCCCCGTAACGCCTGTGGAACCGGTATCGCCTGTCGAGCCAGAACTTCCTGTATCGCCTGTAGTCCCAGTAGAACCATTATCTCCTGTAAAACCCGTAGCGCCAGTATCACCAATAGCTCCAGTAATTCCTGTATCCCCAGTAACACCTGTACTTCCAAAATCACCAGTAGTTCCAGTAGACCCTGCATCACCTGTAACGCCTGTAGAACCGGTATTACCAGTCGAGCCAGGACTTCCTGTATCGCCTGTAGAACCAGTTGAACCATTATCTCCAGTAAAACCCGTAGCACCAGTATCACCAAGAGCTCCAGTATTACCGGAAGCTCCTGTAATTCCTGTATTACCGACAGAACCCGAGTCCCCGGTAGCTCCGGTAGCACCAGTTAGTCCGAAATTACCAGTAGGTCCTGTTGAGCCCAAGAACCCGCTATTGATAGAACCTGCTGTGATTGCTCTCCAATAGTTTCCGTTAAAATAATAAAAATTGTTGGTAGGAATCAGGTAAATTAATAATCCAGTTGCAGGAGAATTAACATTATTGGTATCGGTAAGGCGGGGAATTAGGAGCCCTTTGTCTGTGGAATACATATCAACGATAGCACTAGGATTCGGATTTAATGTTCCGATACCCATATTATTTTGTGCACGAAGTTGAGCTCCTCCCCAAAAGGAAGAGCATAAAAATAGCAGGGAAAGAATAATTGCTATATTTACTTTACATGCACTCATTATCAATTATTATTAAAAACGCTAATCACTATTTCAATTCCTGTCAAATTTTGCACATCATCCAATATCCCGCAAAAAGTTACGTTGTTTTTACGCAATTGCCTCAAAAAAGGTTCTTATTTTTTAAAGGTTTAAAACATATTTCTTTTTCAAAAGTTATTAACCGTCAGGAAGCGCAATAAAATTAAGATTCTTCAGCATAAATGTATATTGTTTTTCTGTTGTAAAACAGATTCCCTTTTCAAAGGCTTATGAAGAGAAAAATAATATTTGAAAGAGATCCGGATTTTTCGCCCAAGCATTACAAGTTATGCTATGCTTTTCAATAAATTTTTATTTCAAAGGGGATTTCCACCATTTCTTTAATCTCCAAACCCCTGTTTTTAATTAGTTCATCATCCTTACAGTGAAACCAACTAATAGTGACAATATAATTTTTTTTTCTAAGCTTTTCCAAAACAGAAATTATCTCAAAAATTTTTTTTGTGGACGCAGAATTAAGATAGTCCAACTTAAATTCAAAATTTGTAGAATGATTCGGGGTGTTCAAATATTGCTCCATCCATTGTAAAACCGGGGCATAAAAATTCACAGCATTTTCCGGCAATGAGCGTCCTGAAATTTCAAAAATCCCGTTTGTCTGATCCAAAATTATTTTTGGGGTATCTTGTGTTTCTTCTAGGAACAAGTTATTTTCCATTCTTTATGAGTAAAATATATCAAATTTAGAAACGAGCGATCTTTTTACAACTGCACACTTAAAGAAAAAAGGGATAAATTTTCAGTTTCCGGCGCTACATTGAATTCCAGTTTCTCATCACTTTCTCTTGCAATATCAATAATTCCGAGTCCAGCGCCATCCTCAACAGATATGCTTTCAATTAGAGTTTTCTTATATAAACTGGCTAGTTCTTTCTTGTTTAAACTATTTACCATGTTAATCTTCTCCGTTATCTTTTCTGAAGAAACAGAATCAATCATATTGCCCGTGCAGATAATAAATTTTTGATCCTTTTTCCCGATCATAAATATAGCTTCTTTTTTTCCATTTTGCACCGCAGCATGTTTAGATATATTTTGTAGGATTTCCATGAGAATCAGAAATAATTTCTTTTTTTTCTGAGGTTCTTCTTGTTGTTTATTTAAGTTGTCTTCGATTATCTTGAGTACTGGAATAATAGTTCCTTGTGAAAAATCGCCTTTATAAACCAATAAGATATTTTCTTCCTTCATTATTTCTTGCAGTTGTTTAACATCCGCCAACGAAATATTATTTTTTACACCTTGTTCTGTTTGTGTACAATTACCATCTGCTTTTCTCTGCATTTTCAGCATAAGATAAAACAAAGAAAATTTGTCATTTTCATTCTCAAATATAAATTCTAAAGGATTCTCCGACTTCCTTGCCATCTCCACCAAACCCAGCCCAGCCCCCCCCTTTTCAGAAAGTTTACCTGTTGTGAGTATATCCATGTAAAGAGCTTTTATTTGTTCCTTATCCAGATTATTAAGGGTTTCCAATTTATTCCTTAATATGGGAACCTTTTCATTTTCGATTAAATTAGCAGAAGCAATATAAACAGATTCCTGTGTGTTTCTGATAGAAAATAAGCCGGAAAAAGTTCCTGTTCTGTTGGTTTCTGTTTGAGTGTCATTTCCGTGTCTTACAATATTTTGAAAACATTCTACAATAACAAATGATACCTTGTTTCTCGTTTCCAACATTTCATTATCACTATCAATAGAGAATTCGCTGAGGGCAATTATCTTTTCAGTAATACCATCACTAAAATCTCCCTGATAAATGAAGGAAAGATTATCATTGCGGAGAATTTTATAAAATTGATTGATATGATTTATTTTCATTGGAAAGCGAAGATAGAAAATAAAAGTAAACTGTCTATACGTTTTCTAAACTATTTATCGAAGTCGCGACCGAAGAATAAAAGTTGAAAAGTGTTGAGGCGATAGCAGAAAAATATCAAAATTGCTATCCTACCGGATCTATTGAGATAGCAACTCTTTATTCATACGTAAGATTTTTTTAATGGGCAGGTTCTAATGAATTAAAAATGGACAAAATCGAGGAACCAGAGGATACAATGGAGTTTGATAATTTACTAAAGTCTTCGAGAGAAAATAATGGTTTTTTTTCTGGGAAATCGGAGGAGTCATTTTCAGAAAAATTGATGTTTTTTCCTAATGTCCCCTTGAAACGTTTGATCTTGTCCTCCCTATCAACTATAGAGACAAATGTATCCACATAAGCGGAAGAAGGATCGATTTTTGGCCATGGAGCGATCAGCAAGTTTATTTTGTCATACTCAATAGGTATCACAGTAACTTCAGGACAGTTTTTTTTGATAAATTGTTTTATTAGAATTGCCTGATACTGATCTGTTGCCACTGCAATTTTTTTGAATCCCAATCTTTTAGCCATCAACAAAGAGTAATAAATATTTTCTGTACTATGTTCCGCTTGTGTTTCGGAAAAAGTATGTGAGGAAGGTATATGAAGAGAGTCGGCATAGATACGCATAATTTTTCCTTCTATATAAGGGCTATAGACCGAAGCTCCAGAAAAAATAATATTTTTTGCTATATCATGATCGAATAAATATTTTGCCCAAAGAATTCTTGCTTTAAGAATTATTTTCAATGTTGGATCCTGATAAGGTACGCCAGGGACAATAATTACATCATAAGGTCCAAGTTTTTTTAGCCTTTCCAAATCTTGTTCTGTTGGATTAGGCAAATCATAGCTGCATAAGAAACACAAAGCGCAACTGAGAAATGCCGAAGTTGAAAACGGTCGATAATTCATGGCTATCGGTTTTAATTTTTACACGTTTTGATGAAGATGGAATTTCAAAAAGCGTTTAAAATCGTTTCAAGCAATCCTTAACTATCAAAGAAGTAATAATTCTGCCATGGGGGATGTAGATTTATCAGGGTATGATAAAAAAACGAAAAAGCGGTGCTATATATTGCACGTACCTAATGATGAAAGATCATCTTGGGGAATTATTTTTATTATCCCATCAATAAGTTACATCCCCGAATATCGCTATTATCGAATCGTCCAAGGACTTCAAAAGAGTTGTCGGGTAAAGATTTCCCTAAATCCTGTGTAGCAATAAATGAACAGGAATTAATATTGGCAAGATCAATAATATTGATGCCGCCGGTTTTGTTGTGATGTAAAAACGAAAAAGGATCATTCGTGTCTCGAATCATTATTTTCATCCAGGGCGGACAATTAAACACTCCATCACTTTTTGAATATGCTTGTGATAAAAGTTCTGTCATTCCGTATTCACTATGAATTTTTTGTACGCCAAAACCTTCGCACAAAACAGCATGCAATTCCTCCCGAACCATTTCATTCCGTTTTCCTTTCATTCCGCCTGTTTCCATAATGATAGTATGTTGCAATTGAAATTTTTGTTTCTCAATCAAATCAAGCAGCGCATATGTTACACCCAATAAAATTGTTTTCTGTTGTTGTAACTCCAGCTGTTTCAGCTTTAGGATTAACTCATCGTAATTATGTAAATAAAACCCACTTTCAGGGTGTTTGCTGATTTTTATTAAGTCATCCGCCATATAAATCAAAGACGATCCATTGCGTTCAAGGTAAGAGGGGAGTAAAGCTAAAACACAATATTCTTCAATATTTCCATAAAAAAGTTCAAATCCTTTCCGGTAGCTTTTTTCATAAATAGCAACATTACTCACATAATGTTTACTCTGAATTTCGCCGCTGCTGGTAAAAAGTTTGGATTCTTGTTTCTTGATTCTACTATCCTGATTCTTTTCTGTTAAATCTGAAATTACTGTATTTGTTTTAAAAAACTCAATCGGCATGAATGGGATTTGCTCAAGTTCCGTAATCCTTTCAGGGTTTATCTTTAGAGCAATGGTATAATTTCGGTAAATTTTATTTTGGGCAAATTGGTAATTAAAGAAGGCCAAAGTCAACTGTTTAAACTGAGCAGAAGAGTTAATATTAAAAATATCTTCGATGCTTGATTTGTTTATTAAATTATTGAATTTTAGAATTTTAGAATTACTGATTGCCATTCTGTCTTTTTTATATTGGAGTTTATATACGTTAAGAAACAATTCTATTTTTTTAACATCTCCCCGTCTCTCTCCTTGAAAAAGGAGAGGGGAGAGTTTGGAATCAGCCTCAACTTATATAAACTCTGTTTTTTATTTGCTTTGCCCAAAAATAATTAATAATTTTATCTTTCAATTTATATTTTACAGTGAAACAATATATCTATCCGTTTTTTATATTCATAATTACCGGCACTTTAATTACTTCTTGTGTTAAGGAGAAGTCGTTTCCGCCACAGCCTGCAATTGAGTTTGAAAAGTTTGTGACTTATGGTCATGATTCAGCGGATTGTTTTATTAAATTCAAGGATGGAGACGGGGACATTGGAATACTTGCCGGGGATGCAATATCTCCTGATGATTTAAAAATGAAATATTTATATAAAGATAATGGCGGAATTTTTCAGCCCGTTGATTCTTCTTTTGGCACCTCACAATTTGACACATTATTTTACAGCTATCGTGTCCCCAACATAACACCGGATGGGCAATACAAGGCATTGGATGGTGAAATTAAAATTAAGTTGAGAACGGCGCCATTATTCGGGCCTCATTCTGTTGTTAAATTTGAAATTACATTAAGAGACAGAGCAGGGCATAGAAGTAACATGGTTTCAACAAATGAAATAATAGTAATTCCATAGTTTATTTGAGCTTTAGAAATTGAACATATTGTATTTGCTTTCCCATCCGGTATTGAAAACCTACCCAAATCCATTACCAACCTTTCGCCAACCTTTCAGCATCCCTCATTCTTACAAAAATAATCCCGATATTTGTGAGCAATATGACCGAACCAAAGGATAAGAAAAGTAAATTTATTGAGCACCTGCGCAATCGTTATAGATTGGTGGTAATGAATGACGATACTTTTGAAGAAAAATTTTCGTTACAACTTACTCCTTTAGGCCTGTTTATTTTAATAGGGTCAATCACTATTATCATGATTATTATAGTTACCTCCCTCATTGCCTTTACGCCTTTGCGAGAATATATCCCAGGTTATTCCGATACAGGAGTGCGAAGGAATTTGGTTCGACTGACTTTAAAAAGCGATTCATTGGAAAAATCGCTAATCGAACAAAATGCCTTTGTAAAAAACATCGGCAATGTATTGAGGGGCGATATAAAATTTGACAGCACACAAAACCGGCCGGATAAAAGCAAAGAATATAACAAATTAAAAATGGCTGCAACTAAAGAGGAAGAAGCATTAAGAAAAAATATTGAATCACAAGATCAGTACAGTCTCGCCTACGCAACCGAAGCAAACAAAAATGGGATTACTAACTTTTCATTTTTCACGCCTTTAAAAGGCATTATTACCAATTCATTTAAATCAAATGAGCAGCATTACGGCATTGATATAGTTGGTCCGGAAAACGAAGCTATAAAAACCACTCTGGATGGAACTGTTATTTTAGCTACATGGTCATCAGAAACAGGCTATACTATTGCTATTCAGCATAGCGATAATTTAATATCAGTATATAAACACAATTCTGTTTTACTAAAAAAAATAGGGGATTATGTAAAAGCGGGGGAACCTATTGCTATTATTGGCAATTCCGGGGAACAAACAACAGGGGCGCATTTGCATTTTGAATTATGGTATAATGGAAACCCTATTGATCCGCAGGATTATATGGTATTTTAGTACCTACGAATTATTACGAATATACGAATCGTTGAGAGTCCCCCTTGTGTGTTGGCTTGTGGGTTTGGGAAGGGGGAGTGTGATGGGTAGTGTGTTGTAGGGGGATGAAACGGGAATGATAAAATCTAATATGCTAAAAAACAAAAAAAACATAGCAATCCTTGGCTCTACAGGTTCCATCGGAACACAGGCATTAGATGTTGTTCGTGCTAACCCTGAACTGTTTTCTGTTGAAGTGCTTACCGCCAACAAAAACGCGGATTTATTAATTAAGCAAGCCATTGAATTTAACCCGAACATAGTTGTAATTGCTGATGAAAGCAACTATCATTATGTGAAAGAAGCATTAACCCCTCACGACATTAAAGTGTTTGCCGGCAACAAAGCCATAACAGAAGTGGTAAAAATGGAAAGCATCGACATGGTACTTGCCGCTATTGTTGGTTTTGCAGGGCTGGAATCTACCCTTTCGGCAATTGAAGCAGGCAAACAAATTGCATTGGCAAATAAGGAAACATTGGTAGTTGCAGGCGATTTAGTTACCTCGCTTGCTAAAGAGAAAGGAGTTAATTTGTATCCTGTGGATTCGGAGCATTCGGCAATTTTTCAATGCCTTGCCGGGGAATTTCATAATCCGGTGGAAAAAATTTATTTAACCGCTTCAGGAGGTCCATTCAGAGGAAAAGACAAAAACTTTTTAAGCACTATAAAAAAAGAACAGGCGTTAAAACATCCTAATTGGGAAATGGGAGCTAAAGTAACAATTGACTCTGCATCATTGATGAATAAAGGTCTGGAGGTAATTGAAGCGAAATGGTTGTTTGGACTCAAACCTGAACAAATAGATGTAATTGTACATCCGCAAAGCATTGTACATTCCATTGTTCAGTTTACAGATGGCAGCATGAAAGCTCAAATGGGTTTACCTGATATGAAGTTGCCCATACAATATGCGATGAGCTATCCGCAAAGAATAAAATCAAATTTTCCTCGATTTAATTTCCTCAATTATCCACAATTAACTTTTGAGCAGGCAGATACCAAAACATTTCGTAACCTTGCACTCGCTTTTGAAGCAATGAATACAGGTGGTAATTCCCCCTGCGTTTTAAATGCCGCAAATGAAATTGCGGTTGAAGCATTTTTAAAAGATAAAATTGGTTTTTTAGAGATGAGTGATATTGTAGAAAAATGTTTGCAAACTATTTATTTTATTAATAAACCAAGCTATACCGATTATGTTGAAACGGATATAGAAACAAGGCGGATTGCAATTAAACTATTAAATAATTTTTCAATTAAACAGTAAGCAATTTTTCAATTTAGAATTTAGCAGTTGATAATTTGTGTCCTGACAATTAAATAAGAATTAAAAAACACAGTTTCGTATCCCGCAACAATGCGGGACGTTATCAGTAACCCATGGAAATATTAACACAAGCAACACAATTTATTTTAAGTCTGTCTATACTCATTATTTTACACGAGTTAGGGCATTTTATTCCTGCCAAATTATTTAAAATAAAAGTAGAGAAATTTTATTTGTTTTTTGACCCTTGGTTTTCATTGTTCAAAATAAAAAAAGGAGATACTGAATATGGTATCGGGTGGTTGCCATTAGGAGGTTACGTAAAAATTTCCGGAATGATTGATGAGTCTATGGATAAAGAGCAGATGAAATTACCGCCTCAGCCCTGGGAATTTCGTTCGAAGCCGGCGTGGCAGCGATTAATCATAATGCTGGGCGGTGTTACTGTAAACGCAATTCTGGGGATGCTGATTTACGCAATGGTTTTATTTGCATGGGGGGAAGAGTTTTTGCCAACAAAAAATGTTACATATGGAGTAGCAGTTGACACACTCGCTTATCAAATGGGCTTGCGTGATGGCGACATGATACTATCAGTAGATAACATCCCGGTTGAGAACATCAATAAAGTCGCTTATGCGGTGCTTATCGATAAAGCCAAAAGCATACAAGTAGAGCGCAATGGGCAGAAAATAGAAATTGCTGTTACTGATGATGATTTAAGTGATATGATCAAACACAAGTACAGCCTTGTTGAACCAAGATATCCATGCGAAGTTGATTCCGTTATTAAGGGGATGCCTGCTGCAAAAGCAGGAATTTTAAAAGGAGACAAAATAATTTCAATAAATAATTCTTTCACGCCCTATTTTCAGGATGTAACCAAAACGTTAAGAAATAATAAAAATTTACCTGTCACACTTTCTGTTTTACGGAAAAGTGATACGCTAAAATTGCAGGCTACAGTAAGCGAAAATGCGACACTTGGGTTTTATCAAAAAAATCTGAGTAATTATTTTAAAATGGAAATTATCAATTATAGTTTCTTCGCATCCTTTCCAGCAGGTGTACATAAAGCTTACGAAACCTTTGATGGGTATATTAAACAATTTAAAGTAATTTTTACAGTTAAAGATGCGCATAAGGAAGTTGGCGGCTTTATGGCAATGGGCAAGTATTACAGCCCCGTTTGGGATTGGCAACGCTTTTGGAGCTTTACCGCATTTCTGAGTATTGTACTTGCTATCATGAATATACTGCCTATACCCGCATTGGATGGGGGTCACGTGATGTTTTTATTATACGAAGTTATTACCGGCAGAAAACCAAATGAAAAACTGATGGAATATGCTCAATACGCAGGAATGATTTTACTGCTGGCATTGTTGTTGTATGCCAATGGCAATGATGTTGTGAAATTGTTTAACAAATAAAACAAGTAATTTGAAAATGTGTTAATGTGTTAATTTGAAAATGTATCTATTAGATTCAATTAGGAGTTATATTTTCAAATTGGCACATTTTCAAATTAACAAATTAACAAATGGCTGCTTTTATAAAAAATATTCTTTCCTTTTTTTTAAGTTTTCTTGCGCTTTATTCATTGGCACAGGAAGGCACCCGTACTGCAAAAAATAATCCGGCTGACACAGTTCGGAAAATAATGCTTATCCCTTTTGAACCCAAATTATATATGAGTGATATTGATATGAAAATCAATAAACAAACAAAATGGAACTTCGAACAAATTCGTGAAAATTTTCGCAAACAATTAAATGCTCAATTAAAACTTAAACTACAAAGCATAGCTCCTGTTATTTCTTTTTATTCCGACTCCGCTAAAAGGGCAAATGACTTGTTATACATCTATAAATCTACTAATCTTTCTTATGATTTAATAGCGAATCCAAACGAAGCAAAAGTCCCGGCTACCCAACAAAAAGGAATTAAAAACGGGCAAATTGAAGTCGAAGTCAATACCGATAAAAAATTTATGAATATAAAAATTTCGGAACCAAAATTATTGGATTATTTAAACACGAAATATAAAACAGATTACTTTGTTTTTATCAATCAACTAGATATAAAAAATGATTTGGAATCTTATGACATTGCTACAGATATCTATCAACGTGAGATAACTGTGCATTATTCAATATTAGAGAAGACAGGCAAAAACATTTCGGCGGGAATTGCTACATCGCATTTTTCATCAAAAGAAAATGAGCCTAAAAAAATTGTTTCAGACAACTTCTCTCCGATAGCAACATATATAGCGGAAAAACTGAGGACAAGTATAAAACCTGAAGTAAGCACTACTCTAAAAAAGTAATTTTCCTTTATTTAACGGATTAATATTTCCAAGGGGGCACTTATAAGCCTTTTGAGAATGCTATGTAATTTAAAGCAGAAAAAAAAGACAGGTCAAAATCTTTAAAAAAAGAAATTGTCCTGTCTGGTGCCCTCGGGGGGACTTGAACCCCCACGTTTTTCAACACTAGATCCTGAGTCTAGCCTGTCTGCCAATTTCAGCACGAGGGCATAATGCGCAAAGGTATAATTAAAACCACAAAGCCGCAAATAGCCCTGAGCGGTTACACAGGGCAATACGCATTCTCTTTAGAGAGCAACCTACAGGTTAAAAATTTCATTAAATTTGAATCAGCAATTTTTGAAAAATAGTTTATGCGAATTTCCTCTTCCTTATTATTATTATTTTTACTTTTTACTTTTTCAATCGGTATAACATTTTCGCAAAATGTCGATCCGTATAAATTTATTGCGACACTAGAATTTGCTAACAGATATCAGGATTATTTCAGGACTAAACATGAACAGGTATTTCCGGTATCGTTTAACTTTAATACCCTTCAGGATGGAAATGGAGATGGAATTATTGATGTGGAAGATGCCTGTGAAAATATTGTCCGGTATGCGATTGGAGACAGTATAAAAGGAACAGGCAGAACAGGCATTATCAAAAGGGGACCAAACGACCAGCATCCTGTTATTTATTTTCATTTCTTCAGAAATGATGTGTATGATGTGTATGAATACTGGCTTTATTATGCCGATAATGATTTTTTGAATAATCATGAGCATGACTGGGAAAAATATTTTGTGTATGTAAAGGGTGGCACTCCTTTATACGCCCGTATCAGCCATCACCATAAATTTTATTTATTTCCCTGGTCTGAATTACAAAAAGACAATGATCATATTATAATTGGCGTAGGTGGCGGCTCTCATGCAATGGGGAAATATAAGGAGAAAGGAGTAAAAATCCGCTATAATGGTGAGATCACAAAAAATTCGGGGAGACTTGATTTTGGTAATGCTAAAATTTATGCATGGAGAATTTATACGAATGATGTCAATGTAATTGGAGCAATTAATTATGCTCAAAAACCTGATTGTTTTTTTAATGGAGATCCTGTGTATTCAAATTTTCCAAAGCTCTCAAGCAACAAAGAATATGGGAACTGCAGCCCTGCTCCCTGGATGCGAATAGAATGGGATCATCCTCCTATGCCCTAAATAAATTTGAATAAGGGAAACAGGTTATATATAGACATACCCTTAAGGAAATAAAAAATATAATCAGGGAACCAGAAGCATTTCAATATGTGGAATATTATCTTCTATATATTCTTCACTTGCTATTTCAAAACCGAAACCGGAATAAAATGTAGTTAAATATCCTTGGGCGCCTATGCGAATAGGGACATTCCCAAATTGCTTTGCGATAAATCGGAAGGCTTCTTCCATGAGCTCAACACCTGTACCGGTTCTTCTTACTTTGAGAGAAGTGATTACCCGCCCTATTGAAACTTCTTTAAAAGAAACTCCGGCAGGAAGAATTCTAGCATAAGCGGCTAACCCGCCAGTTTCATCATATCCCATCAAATGAAATGATTTTAAATCTTTCCAATCCGCATCCTGATAAGAGCATTTTTGTTCGACTATAAACACCGCTATTCTGAGATTAAAAATCTGATATAACTCTTCGATTGAAAGTTCATTGAAATGTTTTATTTTCCACTTGGTTGCCATTTTATTTTTTAATTAAGAAAGATATTTTTCGAAAATTATTTAATCAATCTTGAGCGCAAAATCTTCTCGACCCAATTATACATCAACAGCCCGACAATACACCCAAAACTATCCGCAAAAAAATCATAAACATCAGCACTGCGCCCTTCACACAACGTACCTTGCATTATTTCCAAAGCTCCACCAAAAATAACACAGAGAATCAATGCAATCAATTTCGCAGAGGACTTTAATCGAATAAATTTTGTTTGCAATACAAAATCTCTAACAGTCAATAAAATCAGAACAAAAAAAACACCTGCATGAATAAATTTATCAAAACCAAGTATTTCTAAAAATGAAATATGCGGAATGTCCCTTCCGGGTATTCCGCATAAAATAAGAATGAATAAAGCCCAAAGCAATGAATAAATATAAGCCCCCCTTATCCTCCCAGAGGCAGAGGTACTGTTTCCATTTATGCCTTTGGTTTGTGTATTTATTCCCCTCCCCTTCGGAGAGGCCGGGAAGGGCTCCATTAGTGCCCTATTAATGTTTTATAATCCGCAGCGTTTAATAAATTATTTAATTCAGCAGCGTTTTTCATTTCTACTTTAATCATCCAACCTTTTCCATAAGGATCTTTATTTACACCTTCAGGATTTGTAACTAATGCAGGATTTACTTCCAGCACTTTCCCGGAAACAGGCATGAATAAGTCAGATACTGTCTTAACTGCTTCTACTGTACCAAATATTTCTTCATGCGAAAGATCTTCTCCTACAGTTTCAATTTCTACATAAACAATATCGCCTAACTCACCTTGGGCAAAATCTGTTATTCCAATATAAGCAACATTACCTTCTACACGAATCCACTCGTGATCTTTGGTGTACTTTAAATTTTCCGGAAAATTCATATTTAATAGTTTTAATTTTTATTGTGTTGCAAATTTATATTTAATTCAATAACAAAGTAACAAAATATTAAAAAAAAATGAATAATTGATTAGGGGTCAATCTTTTAATGGGCAATCAGGCAATAGGCAATTAGTAAATTAAGCAATAGATAAATAAAAAACGAGCAACACAGATTCGGAAATTCGTAATAATCCGTTATCCGTAAAGATTAATTAGAAAGTGTTAATCTCAGGCTAATACCAGCATTGGTATTGGTTGTTGGGAAGGAGTTTGATATGACCGGTTTATTGATAATGCGATCATAAAATAATTTGATATTAATCCGTTCATTAATCACATAATCAGCCGATACTTTAATCGATATGATATTTGTTCCTCCTGTAGACTGGCTTACCTGCTCCACTATACGCCGCATTACCGTTTCGTTTTTACGGAAGGATAAATCAACTTTTATATTCAAATCACTTTTTATCGGTTTTCCTTTAATCATCAGCTTTTTACCTAAACTAAGATCTTTGAGACGGTAACCTGTACCAACCACAATTTCACGACCTGCAATTTCCGTAATGGTTTTGCTGGTTAAACCAAGCGATAAGTTTCTGTCTTTTTTAAATTCAAAATTCACTAAAATGCTATTGTTGAGTGTAACGTCCACCTTAACAAGCGGACTCCATTGTTCAGAAACAGTAATTGTATTAATAAGGTCCTTTGTTAAATAATTTGGGTTGGACGGAGTACTGGAAACGTCTTCCTTTACACTAGTAAAACCATCTTTATCAGGATCATTAAACAATAAATTTGAGGTGTAACCACTTACATTGTAGGTTGAACGATAAGCATGGCTTAACGTAATTGACTTGAAATATTTTTTTACCGCTTCCATTTTCGATAATCCATCATAAGTAATACGCCAGTTAGGTTTTGGTATTTTCGGGAAAGCTCCTGTTGGCCCTACGGCAACAGTACCAGGGCTTTTACCTGAGTATGCTGCAATAAATGCGGGAATCAACACATCCTGTGATGTGGCATTATACCCTTCTGCAAAACCATTAATGGTAGATATGGAAGCTGCGTTTGCAACTCCCAAACGCTGTGATATTTCTTCCCGTGCATTTAAAAAGTTATTGAAAATATCATCTCCTTTTTTAAATGATGTACCGTAAGATAAAAAAGACATACTGAAACTTCCTGTTTCGATGGGCGATTGCTCCAAAAATCTGACAGAGTCCCTATTCCATCTAAAAAATTCGCTCAGGTTTGTTGATTTTGTCCGGATTGCGGTTACCTCAATTTTAAAATCAGGTATCGGCTCCACATTAGCCCTGACATTTAGGTTTTGGCTGTTTGTGGTCGTATAAGGAGTATTTAACGACTGTGTTGAATCCAGCCAACCATTTTTTGCTGCGGTATATCGGATATCTCTTTGATCACCAAAAATAAAACCGGGAGTTGGTCCCTCAAAACTTTTATCCATCCCCATCATATTGGTAAAGTGTGAATAGCCGGGTAATATGGTTCCTTCATTGGTAGCATACGTTACATTCACATTTTTTAAACTCATTATTATTCTTGCGACATATTCCAGTATTATAGAAGGTTTTTGAATCTTTTTTGTAGAGTCAACCGCAGGGCTTTTGACTTTATTTTTTACAGGCGGTACCAGTTTATTTGCTTTAGTATTCGTAGCCTTGTTCGCATTTTGATTAATCCTTTTGAAGTATGGAATCTTATTATACAACGTAACCATATTCACTTGGCCTGTCCATTGAATAACACGTGAATTCTGAATAACATTACCTAAAGAATCCGCTTTAAAAGGAGCGCGGGTCCAGTTATATGTTCCCGTATACCTTACCGATGCCGTTGTAAAATCAAGCAATGGAACTTTGTTAATTGGTATCGCGTAATTTACATTTAACTGATGGTTGTAAGTAGTTGTTTTTCCGCCTTTATAGAAATTACTCCACATCGTATCCTTCTTCTCTTTGGTGTCGAGTGCGCCAAAAGGCTCCAAAACACGGGATTCATTGGTGGCAGTAAAATCCAGTTTAAGGGCTTTGGTAATGTCATATTTTAAATCGTAATTACGATTCATCGTAAACTTTTTATTGAAGGTAGGGATAATCAACATTTCCCCTTCCGTTGTATTGCGGGTTTGTGCCGTATTATAGCCTCTTTCCACATCTGTTGAGAAGCCCAACTTATTTGGGAAAGGATAGAAATTAATATCCTTAATTAACAGCAGGTATTTTGATTGGAATATTTTTGTTTTCCCAAAAGGTTTAATATTTTTAGGTGCCGGTGAAAAGCTATAAATCACACCCGCTTTATAATTTCTTGTTGAATCATATTTCAGGTTTACATTACGCTTGAAAAGCTCATTATATGAGTAAGATGCCGCCCAATTTTCAACATCATAAATATGACTCTTTTTGGAGTTTTTCCCTTTCTCTTTTTTTACATTTGTAAAGTTGATGCTTCTGCGTTTTGTATAATCCTGAGTAGCAATTTTCAATGAGTCACGAGCACCCTTTGAAATAGTACCGTCACTTAATAAGGGCGCCAAAAGAATATCCGGGTCAAGAGGGTTGTACTGTGGAGTAATAAATGTTTCGGAATACCCTACATACATTGGCACATGAATTTTAAAGTCCTCAGGTAAAAATTTTCCCAGTTCAAAATTGGAGGTAATATCATATTGTTTTAATGTCTCCCGTTTACGCTCACTTACTTTGTTTTCGATACTTCCGAAGCCGGGAGCATACCAGTTACCGGAAAGAGACAAAGCGCCAAAATCAGCTAGTTTCGCAGTTACACGGGCAGTCGCGGCTCCTCCTCCTTTTTCATCGAAATCGCTTAACCGTAATTCATCCACCCATACCTGCGCGCATTTCGACAAACCATCATCCGCGCCATCCATTCCGGCTTTTTTCGGATTTCGTATTCCAATCATCATCGTTTTAATGGAGCTTAAATTCGGGTTTCCTTTTACCGTTATCTTTCTGGTTCCATCCATAACAGAATATTCCGCAACGGTGCTACTGCCAATGGTTTTATTGCGAGCCATTTTTGCATCCTGTAATTTCCCAAACTCTAATACCATATCATTGGCTTCGGGCCATACACGATATTGATCATCCACATTGGTTGCATTGTAATTACCCGGAGGGGTTACTAATACCGGAATATCATATTCATAATAGTTGTCGGTATAATCAGTACCCAAACGAACAAAAACATGAAGGTCGTTGCTATTTAAAATTTCATTTGTATTGGGTGAACCTTCCGCATGAATATACATTAATAATTTTTTGTAAGAACGTACATCTAATTCAGTATTTTTAAAAGCAGCCCTTGCCTGCCCATCCTGCAAATTACAAACAGTGAGCGACAAAGACTGTTCGTTTAAAGCAACCAGATTGGCTGATGCCGCATTTATTTCACGGTTAATATTGGGCGGTAAAACATAATTTACCGGCTGTTTGCTTCCATCTACTTCAATGCTTACAGCGGAAACGTCGAATAAGGTAGAAGCGTCATCATTTGGAATATAAATACCGGGTTGTAATAAATCGAAACCATATTTGCGCCACTCTCCGCGAACTAACTCTAAACGTGCGAAACGCAGGATAATTGGTTTGTCAACATTTTTGAAAAACATACGCATAAAACGAATGGATTGAAAATTGTCAATGGAACCGATTTTTGATTCAGGACTTTTTATTGGAACTTTAAATTGATACCATATAATTGGTTTGGCTGTACCGTTTTTAATATTTTGCCCGGTTGTAGAAAAAACATTTGTAATATATGGGTTGCCGGTGTTACCAACGCCAGCGGAAAAATCACCAGGTTTTAAACTAATATGGTATTGATAATAACTTTCTACCGTACTTAAATTATTATCACGGTTAATGTCTTCAACATTCGGCGTTTGTGTTGCACTTTCAGGAGTTGTAGTGGTAACACGGGAATTGTTTTCCATGCCATTATAATTTTTATACCTGGCAACAGCTTTAACATCTCCGGCATCATAATCAGATCCTTTGAAATAATGGAAATCATCACTGGAGGGGTCAGTATTTATTGCTACCATAGCGGCTGGCGTAACGCCGGCCAGTTGTGCAGCGGTGAGATAACTGCTGAAAAAACTTTGTTCTGTTATGGCAGTTGTAGCACCCACCCCATCTAATCCCACATCCTGAAAAGGACGTTCGGTTGGATCATTATTAAATGTATTTAACAATGGGTCAACCGCGGGTACCAATCCCCATGTAGTAGCTATGGTAGTAGCAGGATGGAGAGGTGTTGACAATCCATTTTCAGCACTTTTGTAATTATCACGTAAGATATCTTCAGAAACATTTCCTATGTTAAAATACAAATCACCTGTTGTATTGGGCGTTGCGTTATCGCTGTTAAAAGGATCCATTACCCAAAACTGGATATACTCTATATTCGCTGCTTCAAAATCATTGGATTGGATGGAACGCATGATACCTCCCCAACGGGTTTCAGGATTATTTAACTCTCCATTTGAAGTTAATCCCTTTGATATTCCCGGCACCGGAGCTGCATCATAATTATAGGGTCCGCGTTCGGAAGGGTAATACGCCATATCTAATGTTGCAATAGGAGTAATCAGCCCTTGGGTAGGGTTAGGTTTATTGGGAAATACTTCTGTTTCCGGTACTTCACGTGCAAAATTGTTTGACATATCGGTAAGCGAGATATTACCGGGTGTCAAACTTGTGGTTTGAGTCAATAATACAGGGTCAATCACATACCACGCTAATTTAGCGCGGTTATAACCATAGGCTAAACTGTCATATAAATTTCCTTCAGGGAACAAACCGGCTTGTCCCTGAGGTGTACTTGCCAGCGTCCAAGTGCTTTGGGAGCGCAAATCAATGGTTGACTGGCTTCCTTCAAAATCATCAATATATGAATTACCGCTTTTACCAATGGCTTTGCTGTGTCCCGGAATAAGGTAGGCATATTCAGCGGCGGCAGTAATTGTACTCATTTCTTTGGTTTCGATAAATGGGATTTTATCAACAAACCTCGTAAGGAAAGGAGCTTCTGTTCGGTAGTTTCCATCCAAACCCACAATTGTATTGGAAATAGCTTCGTCACCAACACTTACCTTATGTGTTAATGGACGCTCTGTTAAATTCATAACAGTAGAACCAATATTAAAATCTTTATTGATTCTATAATCCAAGTGGGTAGCCATCAATGTTTTTTGTTGAATAGCAAACAATGCATTGCTCTCCAGGGCTATTTTTATAGGAGTTCCTGAATTTAAAACTCCATCATTAATAATTTTAACCCGCCCTAAGGTATAATCAACCGTATAATCAACATTTTCAGTAAGCTTAATACCGCCGGCAGTAACAGTTACCGAACCTTGCGGAACATTAGGAGCGCCCAATGAAATATCAGAACCGGAGGAGGAGGAATAGGATCCTTTAATCTTGAAACGATTCAGTTGAGGAAATTGCTGTGCCGCTACTTTTGTGGAATCGTATAATTGTTCGAATACATAACTGTTTGCTAATGGCTGATCTGAAAATTTAGGTCTTAAATAAGCGCCAAAAGGATCAATAACAGGGAATATTACACGACCATTAGCGGCATTAATAGTTACTCCATCGATAAAATCGAAAACACCATCCGCTACCTGATCGTTCTGTTGATTGATGCGATCTAAACTTAATATCTGCAGCAAAGTTTTCCCATGCAAATTTGGTTCGGAGGCAGGAACCGGCAAATAATTAATATCAGTACCGGTTTGTATGTTATTATACAGGACATTTAATTTAAAATCTGTGGCGCTAATTTGATAGCCGCCTATTGAATACACATTTTTCATCATCAAATCCCACAGAGGTTGTTTGGTATTGGTAGCAGAGCTTTTGAGAAGTTTTGTGTACAACGCTTTAGGAGCGCTTATTCCACCATCAGAAAATTCACCAACCTGATAAACCAGCCCATTAATGGTATATTGATAAGCAACGGAAAGTGTTTGATCGGGATTTAGCTGTTGATTCAGGGAAATAAAACCTAATCTGGCATTCAAGGTATATTCCGATGGTTGTAATTTCCGTGTAGAAGCACTTAGTTCATAGTTTATTGTTTGTTTCAATGTATTTGAGGAAAGCGAATTAAGTTTAGAAACAGTGGTATTAATTGTTCTAACCACAGAATCCCCCATCAGGTTGCCATACAAATCATTTTGTCCGTTAAAGGGTAATTTAGCGGGGGCGGCGTCAATATCCTGCACCCACGTTTGATCACTTGGAATATGAATGGCATCTTCAGCTAATTCAGAAAACGCCACTACACTGCGGATATCCGTAGTAGAATTATTGGAATTGGCAACCCAAACTTCGATACGATTAATATTAATTTCGGAATTAACAAATGGTAAACCCGCTAATGCGGAATTAAAATGGTCGCGGAAATACTGCGCCAAAAAAAAATGCTTATTTGCTTCATAAGCATCACCTGCCACTTCAAACTTACTTACCTGTGCGCCACCAGTAACTTCTATTTCAGATTTTTTTCCTTTTTCCTGCGACAGAACCCCCGTTACCGTTAATCTTCCAAACTGTAGTTCAGTTTTTACACCAAATAATGTTTGACTACCTGTAATCAACGTCCCGGTTAACGGCATACTTACATTACCTGCTTCAATTTTTTTAATAATATCATCTTCCTCCCCCGTATAGGCTAATTTCATTTGATTTTCAAAGTCAAACATCGCCTCGGTATTATAGCTGGTCGTTAAATTTAATTTGGTTCCAATTTTACCGATTACATTCAGCTGAATTTTTTCATTAAAATCGAAGGTATTTACTTTACGATTTCTTTCAGGAATAGCCGGGTTTTCGGTTTTTGTTCCATTATAGGCAAAAATTAATTCGGCAGAACCGTTTGGTCGGATATCAACTGTATTACCACCAAAAATACGATCAAAAATTTCTCCCCCCACATTCAGTTTAGGAATTACCGGTTTGTTCTGACTGTTTTGTGTTTCGGCTTCTGAACGGGCATTCCAATAACTTTTTACTTGTTTTTTAAACATGTAATCCTGGTACTCCTCACTCTCCATATAAGTAGGAGGACGATAATTTTCGCCCCCCATTTTCTGATCAATGTTATAATTTCCGGTAGTAGGATCATACTCTACATCAGTTTTAATGTTAGAAGGATTGTTCAGCATTAATCCTCCTGAATTTGGGTAATTTAAAGGATCTCCGGTTGATTCGTCATTAAAATTATAGGGAAGATTAACAGGGGTGTCAGTTTCAGGGGTATCAATGGCAATAGGTTGAATTGTTGAATTATTGATTGGCTCTATTGGCTGAACAGGCTGATCAATGTCAATAGAAGCCACATGGTTAAATGAACTAACCTTAGCGTCTGAACCAACAATTAAAGACAGCAATCCAACGGAAAGCCCTCCCACCACTATATATTTTGCAACCGATTTAGTCAAAACTTATAAAAGAGTTATGAGTTATGAATTATGAGTTATGACTTATTAGTTTTTAGTTATGTGTTTAAAGGCTTTTAAGTGCCGCTTTAATAAGCTGTTCCACTGTTTGTCCTGTACCTTCTGTTCTGATAATTTTATCAAGAACTTTATCCGCAGGCAACTTGTTAAAACCTAGCATAACAAGCGCAGATAACGCCTCTTCTTTTAAAATATTGTTTGAAGGAACAAAAAATTCAGGAGATAAACTTCCTTTACCCATTTTGCCTTTTAAATCCACAATGATACGTTGAGCTGTTTTCTCTCCAATGCCTTTCACACTTTTCAGGAGCGTTACATTTCCGGTAACAATGGCACTTTGTATTTCATCAGCACTTAATGATGAAAGCATCAATAATGCACTTGTACCGCCAACCCCCGATACAGAAACCAATTGGCGAAACAGGTTACGTTCAGCTATATCGGCAAAGCCAAAAAAACGAGGCATGTCGTCACGCACATAAACGTATTCAGTAAATAATTTACATTTTTCATTGTCCGAAATTTTTGTAAATGTATTTAATGAAATTTGCATACTATATCCTACTCCTGACGCTTCAATAACAGCATAAGTAGGTGTTTTTTCAATTAATTTTCCTTCGATGTGATAGATCATTTTTTTAATGTGCTAATTTGCTGATGTGCTAATGTGCTGATGTGCTGATGTGCTAATTTACTAAATGCTTAAACACATTTCAAAAATTTGGTAATTTCCTGATTTACAATTTGATTGCATCAATAAATCAACACATCAGCAAATTAGCACATTATTTTCTAGCCTGTGCGTCCACCACAGCAATGGTAACCATATTTACAATTTCGCGTACCGAACTTCCTAATTGTAAAATATGAATCGGTTTTTTCATTCCAATTAAAATTGGTCCAATAGCTTCGGCACCACCTAATTCCTGCATCAGTTTGTAGGCAATATTTCCTGAAGATAAATTTGGAAAAATAAGTGTATTCACTTTTTTATCAATTAAATCAGAGAATGGAAATTGTTCTTTTAATAATTCATTGTTCAAAGCAAAATTTGCCTGCATTTCGCCATCCACAATCATTCCCGGATAATTTTTATGAAGTAGCTCTGTAGCATCCCTCATTTTGTTGGGAACTTCACCATCTACGGATCCAAAGTTTGAATACGATAACAATGCGATGCGAGGCACAATGTTAAACGCTTTGACACTATTAGCGGTAAGTATAGTAATATCCACCAAATCCTGAACAGTTGGATTTACATTCATAGTGGTATCAGCAAAAAAGAAGGGTCCCTGTTTGGTATTGAGAATATACATACCTGCTACACGGTTAGTACCTTCCTGCACGCCAACAATTTGTAATGCGGTGCTAATAGGATCCCCATATTTACGGGTAAGTCCGGAAATCATTGCATCAGCCGTGCCTGTTTCCACCATCATTGCGCCAAAATGATTACGTTCACGCATAATTTTACGAGCTTCATATAAAGTGAATCCTCTGCGTTTGCGTTTATTAAAGAAAATATCTCCAAATTTCATTCTTCTATCTTCCTCAGCAGGGCTTCTTGGGTCAACGATTGTAACATCCGCAAGTCCTAAATTATGTTCTTCAATCAATTTCCTTATTTTTACCGCATCGCCTAATAATATTGGTTTTGCAATACCTTCATCCAATACCTGCTGTGCGGCTTTTAAAATTTTGTAATGGTCAGCCTCCGCGAATACCACGCGTTTAGGGTTTTGTTTTGCTTTGTTGGTAAGACTTCTGATAAGTTTATTATCAAGTCCCAAACGATTGATCAGCTCTTGTTTGTAGGCTTCCCAATCTGTTATTTTACGTTGCGCGACACCGGACTCCATTGCCGCTTTAGCGACAGCGGGAGCGACCGTATATATTAACCGTGAATCAATTGGTTTGGGAATAATGTAATCAGGACCAAAAGAAATATTTTTGGAATCGTACGCTAAATTAACGGCATCGGGTACAGGCTCTTTTGCGAGTTCAGCAATAGCGTATACTGCCGCTAATTTCATTGCTTCATTAATTTGTGTGGCTCTTACATCCAAAGCTCCGCGAAAAATAAATGGAAATCCGAGCACATTATTTACCTGATTAGGATAATCACTGCGACCGGTAGCCATAATGATATCAGTACGTGCAGCCATGGCATCCACATAAGAGATTTCAGGAGTGGGGTTTGCCAAAGCAAAAACGATAGGATGTTTTGCCATGGATTGAATCATCTTTTGATCAACCACATTTCCTTTGGAAAGTCCAATAAAAACATCCGCATCTTTCATCGCCTCGGCAAGTGTTTTTGCTTTTGTGGTGGAGGAAGCGAAATACTTTTTTTGTTCATCTAAGTCCTCCCGATCGGTACTCAATACACCTTTGCTGTCCAGCATTACAATATTTTCTTTTTTTGCTCCTACAGCAATGTAAAGCTTAGCGCATGAAATAGCGGCAGATCCGGCGCCATTCACTACAATTTTTACTTTTCCTATTTTTTTCTTTACTACTTCACAGGCATTCAATAAAGCCGCTGAAGAGATAATAGCCGTGCCATGTTGATCGTCGTGCATCAATGGAATATTTAATTCTTCCTTTAATCTACGCTCAATTTCAAAACATTCAGGAGCTTTTATATCTTCCAGATTTATTCCTCCAAATGTTGGAGCTATCGCTTTAACGGTGTTTATGAATAAATCGATATCGGAGGCATCCACTTCAATATCAAAAACATCAATATCTGCGAATATTTTAAACAACAATCCCTTGCCTTCCATAACTGGTTTTGATGCTAAAGCGCCAATATTACCAAGACCGAGCACGGCTGTGCCGTTTGATATTACTGCCACTAAATTACCTTTAGCTGTATATTTATAAACATCCTCCGGATTTTTTTCAATTTCTAAACACGGTTCCGCAACGCCCGGAGAATAGGCTAATCCAAGATCACGTTGGGAACTGTGCGGTTTTGTTGGTACTACTTCTATCTTTCCCGGTCTTCCTTGGGAATGATAATCTAATGCTTCTTGCTTTCTGAGGTTTGACATCGTTCTAAAATTTTGTGAATTGCGAATATAGCAACAATTTGACATAAAATAATTGTTGATTTTTAGAATTATTAATTTTTTAGAACAAATTGACAAACAACATTTATAAAATTATAAAATTCAACATTTTTTTTGTAATTTGCCCGAAATGAAACCTAAATTAGTAGTATTCACAGGTGCAGGAATAAGCGCGGAAAGCGGGATAAAAACATTTCGCGACAGCGATGGCTTATGGGAAGAGTATAATATTATGGATGTGGCCACACCGCAAGCCTGGGAGAAAAACAAAGCATTGGTTTTGGATTTTTATAATAAAAGGCGAAAACAAGTTATAGAAGCGCAACCCAACAAGGCTCATTATGGGTTGGTTGCTTTGGAAAAAAAATATGATGTACATATTATTACCCAAAACATAGATGATTTGCATGAGCGGGCAGGGTCAAAAAAAGTACTTCATTTACATGGAGAAATAATGAAAAGCCGCAGTACAACTGACTCTTCTCTTATTTATAAAATTAAAGGAGCTGAAATAAAAATAGGTAACAGATGCGAACGAGGTTCACAACTTCGTCCACATATTGTATGGTTTGGTGAACAGGTACCTGAAATGGAAAATGCCTGTTCGATTGCAGAAAAAGCAACTATTTTTATTGTAGTAGGGTCCTCCTTAGTGGTATACCCTGCGGCAGGACTGATAGATTATACTCCACGAAGTATTCCTAAATATTTAATTGATCCGTGTGATGTTAACGTAAATGGGATACAAAATTTAACGATTATAAAAGAGAAAGCTGGTATTGGCTTACCAATACTGGTTGATGAGCTATTGAAATGATGTGAAGCCAGATTATTGAGAATTTTTTTTCGGAATAAAACAAATTTCTATTCAACATTACCTTAGTAAAGTTTTTTAAATAAGTTCTACAAATGGATTATAAAAAAGCTGTATGTTTTTCTTTTTGCTTGATCAAAAAGAAACAAAAAATCAAGAACAAACGATGGCTGCCCACAAGCAACACGGCATCGCATTTGTTCATTTCCAACGCACGTTTTATGAAATAATTTTGCTTACATTTTAATCATTCTTTTGCTGGAGTTATTTTAAAAGTTTTACTTACTAATTTTCGTAAAAATGCATTTCTTTTATATATTTCCAAACGGCTTCCGGCAATAAATATCGTAGCACTTTTTTTTCTTTGACAGCTTGTCTGATAGCCGTTGATGATATTTTCATTAATGGAGCATTCACTAATTTTACCTGAGGATGGGTTTTTAGTTTTCCGCCATCACTTTCCGGACGGGGATAAACGTACAGTTGATACAACTTTAAAATTTCATCGTAATTTTTCCATTTGTGAAAGTTCTCCAAATTATCGGCTCCCATAATAAGTGCAAATTCATGTTGAGGATATTTTTCTTTCAGGTAGTTTAAGGTATTGATAGTATAGGAGGGTTGTGGAAGTTTAAACTCTATATTACTTGCCTTTAATTTTTTGTTATCTGCTATAGCAAGGGCTATCATTTTATAACGTTGCCTTTCATCGAGTAACGAACTTTTTATTTTCAATGGATTATGAGGTGACACAACAAACCAAATACGAGCCAAATCAGTGTGTTCCAACATGTAGTTTGCCAAGCCTAAATGTCCAAGGTGAACAGGATTGAACGAACCAAAAAATAAACCTACTTTCATTTTACTACGAAATACGAATTTTTACGAAATTACGAATCAAAAAAAACATCCCTACTTCGACTTCGCTCAGTACAGGCTCTGCAACACACGTTCCCCCGCTCCCCCCTTCCCTTCCACACAAACTACACACAAGAGGGACTATTTTCTAATTTGCCTGCTGCAAAATTGATAAATAATCATGCAATTCTTTAGGTAAATTAGGTAAAAATCCAACATAGGCAATGTTTAACTGGAGTGCTATAAATAGATCCAGGACAATAAGAATACTTGTAATGTTAATCCAATATTTTTTTAAGGAGGTTGTTATTGTAACAATAAACAATCCTAATAATAAAAGCTGGAAAGAACCTTGAAGAATTATATTCTGATAGAGGGAGGCAGACTTTAAAAAATCAAAAATAGTATCGAACGTATTAAAAAAGAAAAACGGTTGGTTCTGGTTTTTTACAAACGCTATAATTACCAGTGCCAATATAGATAATGAAGTAATCATCGCAATTCGGAGTAGTTTTTTTAAATTAATTTCGATTCCCGAAAAATATAATGCCAATTGCTTTCCACCCAATAATAAAAAAATGAGTATTGAAAATAAACTGAAATAGCTTGGGAAGCGGAACCGGTTGATCAAAGGGAAATAGTCGAAAAGGAATTTATGAACCGGTGTATATGCACCAAACGAAGCTATTAAACAGATAATTGCAAAAATAAAAAGGAACTTTTCAAAAGGTTGTTTTTTATTTATAAACGCTAATATTATAAAAACAAGCATAATAATTCCAACGTAAACATTACACATGGATTGGTCGGTATTAAAAAAATCAACACTATTAACTGTTGAAAAAGGAAGCAATAATGATAACAGCGCCTGAGGCGATAAAGGACAAACAGCGGCTTGTTTATAGATCATTCCGCTTAACCGTGCTATGTAGGGAGCCGTTTGGTAAAAAGCCACTAATACTACAGATGCAAAAATCAGGGTAACAAATCCAAATAAAAGGTTAAGTTTTATAAACTGAATAATATCCTTTTTGTTCTTTTCCCGGATCGCAGAAAAAATAAAATATCCAAAAATGGTAATGAACAAATAAAGGAGGATTATTGTGAAGGTGTGATTGCCTCCTGTAAGGTTAAAAAACACAAATATAGAAGCATAAAATGTGCGCAAATAACTTTTTTCTACAAACATTTTGTAATAATTCAAAATGATGTAAGGCAACCAGTCCGCACCAATTATCGCATAAAAATGTTGGACATGTCCAACAAAAAAACCACTTAGCATATAACACGCCCCGATTAAAAAAGCAACATTTTTTTTGTTATGAAAACACAAGGAAAGAAAGTACATCCCCATACCAGCTATAAAAACATAAAAAACGAATAAGAAATGTAGCGTGTAATTCGTTTGTCCGGTTGTAATACTTAACAGGATCGATTCGAGGTACCACGTAGGTCCCTGTAAATCCGCATGTATAGGATAACCTAATTGTTGGTAGGGGTTCCAAAAAGGGAATATATGATTTTGAAAACATTCTGAAATATAATATCGCCAAGGTATCCAGCAGTTTATCATATCGTGGGTTACCGAGTACTTTAAAAACAAGATCTGCCAATAAGCAAAAACAGAAAGTCCCAGCAACAAAAAAATATAAATGAAATGAGAATTTGGCTTTACCGCTTTAAGTTGCATATTGTGAAATTTAAAATAGTAATTTATTATCGTAATACAACTCCTAAAGGGGAGT
Source organism: Bacteroidia bacterium (assembly GCA_036170475.1). Classification (GTDB taxonomy): domain Bacteria; phylum Bacteroidota; class Bacteroidia; order 2-12-FULL-35-15; family 2-12-FULL-35-15; genus 2-12-FULL-35-15. The sequence continues at coordinate 31,402 of JAVHPE010000241.1, forward strand.
CATCACTTGTGTATTCAATACCAGATTGTTGATTGACAATACTTAGTGTTGAATCCAATTGCGACCGTACGCTGTTTAATATTTCCTCCACCTTAATTTTTTTCATACACTGATTATTCCCTTTACAAGGAGGGATTATAAATTCATGAACGCATGGGCTGCAATAAGTGTTTTTATAAATAGTAATAGTATTTTCAATTCCACCATATTGTTGGGGAGAACAAGGTCCGAATAAGGCAACTGTTTTAACTTTTAAGGCGAATGCAATATGCATAGGACCTGTGTCATTAGTGATCATTAGGCTTGCATTCGCAATAAGTATAAGCAATTCCTTAATACTTAATTTTCCGGAAGTATCAATTGTATTTTTTTTAGTCTGTAGTTGTGACGACAATCTACCAAGGTATTCGGTTTCATTACCCGCACCTATCAAAATGACTTTATGCTCAGGAAATTCATCACAGATCTTATGTATCAGTATTACAAAATTTTCCAGATCCCATCTTCTTTCCAAACGCAGGTCTGACGCATTGGGATTGACAACAATGTACTTTTGCAGAACAGTATTTAATTTTTGATCAATGATCTTTACTGTGTTAGCTTCAATATTGTTTGTGTTTATTGATAGTTCAGCTACTATATCCTTACACCCCAGCAATCTTGCAAATTGTAAATAAGTTTGTGATATTGGAGATTTCACATTAAAATACAACATATGCGTATAGATTCCTTTACGATATGTTTTATCATTTTTGAAAAAACCGATTCGGTTTTTAGATAAACTCATCGTTGCAATTACACTGCTATAATTCGAGTAGATTTCCAGATCAATATATACATCCGGTTTTTGTTCCCATAGTTTAAAGAGCAGGCTGGCAGTGGATTTTAATAGTGCGAAAATTCCTTTATCAGAAATGGTAAATACTTTATCTATCACAGTAATATGGTTCAATAAAGCTCTATTTGATTCATTGCTAATAAATACAATACTTGCATCAGGGTAGTTTTTACGCAATGTTTGTAAGAGTGGAGTTGCTTGTATGATACTTCCTAAACCTACAAATTTACAAACGGCTATGGTTTTAATAGGTTTATTCAGGGAATGGTCTATCCGAAGTAAAAAGCCTAAAAAACGAGCGAACACATTTAATGTATAAACCATCGGAAGTCCGATAGTTCTGTCAATTAATATTTTAGTTTTAAAATTCAAAAATTACTTATTTGTGATTAAACTTAAACTTATTATAATAC